>JBGTLI010000272.1:0-3176 GCA_041744195.1 Wenzhouxiangella sp.
TGCGCCGGGTGCTGGTGGACCGCTTCGACGAGCGCGCCCTGGCCGCCGGCGAGCCGTACGTTACCCTCCATCGCCGTTTTGCCCATGCCTGGCTCCATCATCGTACGGCCTTGTACGGTGTCGCCAAACACATCGGCGGCATGGCGTTCAGCTACAGCCTCAAAGGGGACGACATTGCGCCGACCCGCCCGATTGATCCCGACCTGCAACGCAGGGCGATTGAGGCCCTGGTGGCCGCATTGAGCCCCGATGAATTGCGCATACCCGATCGGGTCAGTGCCTTGCTGGCTCCGCCACCCATGGGCTGGGATTCGGGCTGGGGCTGGCACACGGATGCCGGCACGCTCGAATCCATCGCCGACCCGGTGTTTGATCCAATCCACACTGCTCATCGTCTGGCCTTTGAAATCGTCGGCCTGGTACTCGACCCTGGGCGACTGGCGCGCAGCGCAAGCTTTCACGCGCGCGATCCTGCCTTTCCCGGACCAGACGAGGTGATCGGATCCCTGCTCGAAGCGACCTGGGGCCAGACAGCGCCTGCCAACAGCCATGATGCCGCCCTGTTGCGTGTGGCTCAACGCAGCGTACTGGATGGCCTGATCGACCTGGCCTCACAGCCCCAGACGCCAATCGGTGCCCGTGCGGCCGCCGAAGCCAGGCTGCGCACCCTGACTCAAACCCTGGGTTCCGGACGAAGCAGGCAGATCACGGCAACCGAAAACGCTCACCGACGAGCGGCCCAGGCTGACATCGAGCGCTATCTTGCCGGCGAGGATGACCCATTGCATCGCCCCCGACCCGAACCCATCACCCTGCCCTGGCCATGACGACTTGCTGATGAATATGCCGACACGCTCCAATCGCAGGCGCAACTCACCGATCACCATTGGCGGAATCGAAGTCCTCCCGGGACAGCGCCGCAGTATTGATCTGGAAGTCGCGCGCCTGTATACGCACACGCCAACCACCATGCCGGTCCAGGTCGTGTGTGGCGAACGTGACGGGCCAGTGCTGTTCGTCTCAGCCGCCATTCATGGCGATGAGCTCAACGGCGTGGAGATTATCCGTCGTTTGCTCAAGGCACCTGCGCTGAGCAAGCTCAGGGGAACCCTGATCGCGGTTCCCATCGTCAATATGCATGGTTTCATCCATACCAGTCGCTACCTGCCAGACCGGCGCGACCTCAACCGCAGCTTTCCAGGTTCGGAAACCGGCTCACTCGCAGCCCGGATCGCACACCTGCTGATGCGCGAGATCGTCAACCAGTCAACCCATGGCATCGATCTGCATACCGGCGCCGTCCACAGGACGAACCTGCCGCAGATCCGGGCCAGGCTTGACGACCCGCAAACCCTGGCCATGGCCGGCGCTTTTGCCGCGCCAGTGATTCTCAACGCAGCGATCCGTGATGGCTCGTTGCGGGCAGCGGCCATGGTCGGCAGTATTCCCATTCTGCTTTACGAGGCCGGTGAAGCACTGCGCCTTGACGAGATGAGCATCCGCGGCGGCGTGGAAGGCATCATTCGGGTCATGCGATTGCTTGGCATGCTGCCGAAGAGCCGGCGCAAGGCCCCGCCGGAACCGATCGTTGCGCGCTCCAGCAACTGGGTTCGCGCACCACAAAGTGGGATCTTCCGTGCCTTTGCCCTTCTTGGCGCGCGCGTCACCCGGGACCAGACCGTGCTGGGTGTCGTCTCCGACCCATTCGGCGAAAAAGAGCAGGAAATCCGCGCCACCTTCGGCGGTATCGTCATTGGTCGCCTGAACCTGCCACTGGTCAACGAGGGCGACGCGCTTTTTCACATCGCCAGCTTCGACCGCAACGACCTGGCTGCCGAGCGGGTTGAAGACTACCAGGAAACCCTGGAAGGAGACGATCACCCCTATAACGACACCGCCCAGACTTTCTGAGCGCGCAATGCAGACCATTTCCACCGACATGGCTTTGCCGGACGACCTTCTGGTCAAGCTGCGCGAAGCCGAAAGGCTTGCCGTCCTGACCGGCGCCGGTGTTTCGGCCGAGTCCGGCGTACCGACCTTTCGCGATGCCCAGACCGGCCTGTGGGCAGGTCACGATCCGATGACCCTGGCCTCGCCCGAAGGATTTGCCCGCGACCCAGCCCTGGTCTGGCGCTGGTACCAGTGGCGGCGCGAACTGGTAGCCGCTTGCCCTTCCCAATGAAGGCCACACGGCCCTGGCATCCCTCCAAGCCGACTGTAACGAGCTGACCCTGACGACCCAGAACGTCGATGGCCTGCACCAACGGGCGGGCTCCAAAGGCGTACTGGAGTTGCACGGCAATATCCAGCGCACGATTTGCTCGGTCACTCGAAAGCCCATCCCTGTCGACTGGCTGACTGCCCATGCGGATCAGCAGCCACCGCCTTCACCCTATCATGAGCTCGGGCAGGCCCGGCCAGATGTTGTCTGGTTCGGCGAGGCGCTGGACAGGCACACCCTGGACACCGCGTTTGCTGCGGCCAGTCACTGTGATTTGATGATTGTGGCCGGGACCGCCGGGGTGGTTCACCCTGCCGCCGCCATTCCGCGAGCGGCGCTGGAATCGGGAGCCGCGATGATTGACATCAACCCCGTGATCAACGAACTCAGCGCCTCGGCCGACTGGCATCTGGTCGGCACCAGCGCGCACTGGCTTCCACGACTGGCTGCGGCCCGAATTCATTAGAGCGGCGGCCATCAGCCCGTCGGCGCGCTATCGGCAATCTGGGCCGACTGACCTCAATCATTTATACTTGTCGGCTTATTCTCCTGGAGTTCGAGCATGACCGCCAATATGCGTGCACTGGTCAAGGCTTCGGCCGCCCCCGGCCTGGAAATGCGTGAGGCTCCAGTTCCCCGACCAGGGCCCAACGATGTGCTGGTCAAGTTGGAAAAGACCGCCATATGCGGCACCGATCTCCATATCTACCAGTGGGACGAATGGGCCCAGCGGACCATCAAGCCGCCACTGATCATCGGTCATGAATTCGTCGGCCGGATCGTGGAAATTGGCGACAGTGTCCGCGGCTACACGGAAGGACAGCGGGTTTCCGCCGAAGGCCATATCGTATGTGGCGTCTGCCGCAATTGTCGCGCAGGCAAACAGCATTTATGCCCACATACGATCGGCATTGGCGTCAACCGCGACGGCGGCTTTGCCGAATACGTCGTGGTG
>JBGTLI010000273.1:0-3505 GCA_041744195.1 Wenzhouxiangella sp.
GAGTGGAATAATTCGAGAAAGGTAAAGGCATCCTGATAGTCACCGATCCAGCCGGCGCGAAAGACCTCCGTCACCCGGCGCTGGGCCCGGTTTTGCAGGAACACGCGAAATTCCTCATTGACCATGCGGGTGCGCACGCCCAAGGTTTGTTTCCACATCGCGGCCATTGCCACGGCGATCTTGCGATGGTTCTCCGAGGTGTTGTAGCGCAGCTCGACCGTAAGCGGGTTCGATTCGGAATAGCCGGCTCGTTGATAGTGGCGGCGCGCCTCTTCCTCGCGTTCTTCCTGGGTCCAGCTGGCGTAGTCCGGTTCCGGTGGGCCGTAATCCGGCAGGCCCGCGGGAATCAGGTTGAAGGTCGGGATCTCGCCGAACTGACTGACCCGCTCTGTGATGATGTCGCGGTCAATGGCCAGGGTCAGGGCCTGGCGAAGATCGGGGCTGTCTCGAAATGGCTCGCGGGTTAAATTGAACGAATAGAAGTAGGTGCCGAACCACGGCGCGACTTCCAGGGCCTCGTTCATGTTGTTTCTGAGCCAGCGAAACTGGCTGCTCGGGACCTGGTAGGTCCAGTTCAGGTCACCGGCCCGAAATCGGTTGAACTCAGTGTTTTCATCCTCGAACGGGAAATAGACCACGCGCTCGACAATCACCTCGTCGACGGCACGATAGTGCGGGTTTCGAGCCAGCGTGATTCGGGACCGGACCTGCCATTCGCTGAGCACAAAGGCGCCGTTGGATACCAGGTTGCCCGGGCGGACATGGGCACTGCCATGCATCTCGAAGCTGCCACGGTGGACTGGAAAGGTGGTCGGGTGGGTCAGCAGGCCGAGAAAATAGGAGGTCGGATCGGCCAGGCGAACCTGGAAAGTGGTTTCATTGAGCGCGCTGACACCCAGTTCCTCCGGCGGCAGTTTGCCAGCGAAGATGGCTTGTGCATTGACCACAGGAGCGAGCATGCGTCCGTAGGCCGCGCTGGTTTCCGGGTCAACCACACGACGCCAGGACCAGACGAAATCCTCGGCGGTCACTGGCTCGCCGTTGCTCCAGGATGCGGCCGGATCCAGGTAGAAGGTATAGGTCAGGCCATCCCGACTGATATCCCAGTGCACGGCGGTACCCGGCACGATTCGACCGTCGGGGGCGGTTGTCGCCAGGCCTTCGAACAGGTCTCTGACAATATTGTTGGTCGGCACGCCCTGGGCAAGGTGTGGATCCAGAGTCTGTGGCTCTTCGCCGTTACCGCGATGAAGCACCTGGTCGGTGGCCAGAACCGACGGCACCGGCCGTCCATCCTCGTCGCGCTCGACTTCGACCGGGTGGGCCAGACGCGGTACGCGTGGCTCCTCACCCTCGCCGCGCTGGCTGCAACCGCCCAGCAAAGCCGTCAGCGCCATCAGCATCGTCAGGCTCCAGCGAAACTTCATTCCAGGGAAAGCCAGCGGGAAAGGTGGATATCCATCAGGTTGTCTTCAAAACCTCTTATTTCGGGTTTGACCAAGTGTCGGGAGACATAGTAGTACAACGGGATGATCACCTGCTCTGCCAGTAGTCGGTCCTCTGCCTGCCGCAATTGATTCAAGCGCTCATGACCCCAAGACGTCGTCGCCGCCGACATGGCTTCATCGAAAGCCGGGTCGCGCCAGAAAGTGTAGTTGAGCGGGCTGTCGGATACGAACAGTTGCAGGAAATTTCTCGCATCGCGCCAGTCCGCGATCCAGCCGCCACGGACCACCTGGGTGATTCGCCCGTGCCGACGGTTGGCGACAAAAACCTTCCACTCCTCGTTGACCAGGCGGGCCTCAACCCCCAGGTGCTCGCGCCACATGGCGCCAACCGCTGCTGCCATGCGCCGGTGCGCCAGCGAGGTGTTGAAACGCAGTTCGACCCGCAACGGATTGCGACGGTTGTAACCGGCGTCACGGTAGAGCTGCCGGGCCTGGGCCACGCGCTCGGCCATGCTGCGATCATCACCGGCATCACTGTCCGGCCAGCCAGGCATCCCGGGCGGCACGAGTCGCCAGGCCACCATTTCGCCGGCGCCAAGCACGCGCTCGGTCAGAATGTCCCGGTCGATCACCAGACTGAGCGCACGACGGAGTCCAGGATTGTCCTGAAACGGTTCGCGGCCGACATTGAACGCCAGAAAGAACGAACCAAGATAGGGTGCGATCCTGAGCTCCTCGCCCATTTGTTCCCGCAGCCATTTCAATCGACCTGGTGGAATGGTTTCGGTGATGTGCAACTGTCCGGCGCGGTATCGGTTCAGCTCCACCGCCGGTTCCTCGATAACGTGCCAAACCAGCGAGGCGGGGCTGACCGAGTCAGCATCACGATAATGGGGATTCGGATCGAGCCGCAAATGCGCCCCCGGTATCCGCTCGGCCAGCACGAACGGCCCGCTGAAAAGGTTGACGCCGTCACGCCATGGGTAAGTCGCCGGATGAGTCAGCAATTCAGCAAACCACGGCACTGGGCGAGCCAGTCGGACTTCGAGTTGGTGAGCCGATGAGGCGACAACAGCAAGCGAGTTCGGTTGCGCCTGGCCGGTACGAACCTCGTGCGCCTGATCGACCACGTCCAGCAACCCGGCATTGGGCGAGGCTGTTGCCGGATCAAGGGCGCGCTGCCAGCCGCGGATAAAATCCTCGGCGAGAACCGGCTCCCCATCCGACCAACGTGCTGACCGATCCAATTCGAAAGTCCAGACCCGGCCGTCATCGCTGATCGTCCAGCTTCGGGCCGCGCCCGGAATCAACTCGGCGCGGGCGTCAAAGGTTACCAGCCCCTCGTGCAGGTCCCGCAACACATTCAGCGCCGACAGGCTCTGGGCCAGATGGATATCCAGCGCATCCGGCTCCGGCCCCACCCCCCGGTGCAGCGTTTTGGCTTCCACCCCGCCCAGCCAGGCCGTACCCAACGCGCCGGCAAGCAGACTCAAGGCCAGAAATCCCGAAAACTGGTGCTTTATGAACAGTTGATACATCTTGATGAATTCTGTCTTGGGTATTGTTACTGGTGGCTGGTGCTTTTGAGCAACGATACAGCCTTGCGTTCACTAAGATGGGCGAAAAGGTTCACCTCTACCCCTATAATTGCCGTTCCTCTCACCCAGGCAGGGAACGTGAACTCAGACCAACCCATCACCGACAAGCGCGATCTCGTGGCCTGGCTGGCTTCCGGGTCGCGACCGAAGTCCGAGTGGCGCATCGGAACCGAGCATGAGAAATTCGGCTTTTGTGTCGACACTCTGAAACCGCTGCCTTACGCTGGGGAGCGCAGTGTCGCTGCCGTGCTTGAGGGCATGGCGGCACGTTTCGGCTGGCAGCGGGTGCTCGAGGATGGGGCGCTGATCGCGCTCAGCAAGCAAGGCTGCTCCATCACCCTCGAGCCCGGCGGTCAATTGGAGCTTTCGGGCGGGCTGCTCGACAACCTGCATGAGACCTGCAACGAGGTCAACGGCCACCTGGCCGAGGTCCGGGCTGTTGCCGAACCGCTGGGCGTC
>JBGTLI010000274.1:0-11166 GCA_041744195.1 Wenzhouxiangella sp.
GCCGGAGCAACGAGCGCGAATTGGAAAAATCTGCACGGATGCCTGCAAGAGGATCGGCTACCTGGGCGCCGGAACCTTTGAATTTCTGTACGAAGACGGGGAATTTTATTTCATCGAAATGAACACCCGTATCCAGGTCGAGCACCCGGTGACTGAATGCGTGACAGGGCTGGACCTGATCCGAGCCCAGATTCTGGCCGCAGCGGGCGAAGCCCTGCCATTTTCACAGGGTGATGTCATCATCACGGGCCATGCCATTGAGTGCCGTATCAATGCCGAAGATCCCGAAAAGTTCATTCCCCAACCTGGCATGGTTGATGCCTTCCATGCGCCGGGAGGGCCGGGTATTCGGGTCGATTCGCACATCTACGATGGCTACCGGATTCCACCCAACTACGATTCGATGATCGGCAAGTTGATCGCCCATGCCGAAACGCGCGAGGCGGCCATCGCCCGCATGCGCGTGGCCCTGGATGAACTGGTTCTGCGCGGCATCGTCAACAACGTCCCCCTGCACCAGCGCCTGCTGCGCGACCCCGGCTTCATTGCCGGGGGGACGAATATTCATTATCTGGAGAAGCTGCTCAAAGGTTGAAAGGCACAAAGGTGAAAGGTAAACGGGACAGTGCCTCCCCCTTTCACCTTTTACCTTTCCCCCGCCTTCAACTCGTCAACGGCAACGCCCCGAACGCGGCGTGGGCAACCAGGTGACCGAGCCGATCAAGGTCGGGAATGATGACTTCGGTGCTGTCGATGATGACCCGCCCGGCCACCGCGATCGGCTTTGATTCGGTGGGGACTTCAGTCAGGTTGTCTTCGGTCACTGTGGTCAGACGAGGGAAGCCCTGGGCCAGGATGGCAATATAGGGCATCCGTTCGCTCTTGACCAGAGTCTTGGTGATGCACAGGCGAGCGCCATTGGTCGATTCCTTTTCCGCGTGTTCGGTGAGATTGGCAAAGCTGACCAGCGGAACCTGCCAGCCACGCCACAGGAACGCTCCCAGCAGCCAGGCAGGCGCGCCGGTTACCGGTTCGGGCTCAATGAAGCCGACGACCTCGGCCACCGTGGCGTTCGGGATCAGGATCTGGGTGCCGGTCAGTGGCACCATCACGCTGCGAATTTCGGTTTCTGCCATGGGGTTTATCCTTCCGGCATGGCCATTTTGAGCAAGTCGAACACGTGTGCAACGAGCTCGGCCTCCTGGTACGGCTTGGCAAGATAGTCGTTGACGCCAATTTCCCTCGCACGCTGGCGATGCTTCTCGCCGCTTCGTGAGGTAATCATCATCATGGGAACGCCTTTCAGGCGTGGATCGTTACGTACATGGGTGGCCAATTCGTAGCCGTCCATGCGAGGCATTTCGATATCTAGCAGGATCAGATCCGGTACCCGGTCGAACATGGTTTCGACGGCGTCAAGACCATCCCGGGCGGTGACAACCTCAAGGCCGCGATGCTCGAGTACGCGTGAGGTCACGCGGCGCATGGTGATCGAGTCATCAACAACCAGGACCAACGGCGTTCGTTTGACTTCCTGGGCTCGTTCGGCTTCGCGAATGGCGCTTTGCCCGGGAATGATGTTCAGTTCAAACGCGCGGCGGATTAGGGGTCCCATGTCAAGGATGGGAACCACCTGGCCGTCGCCGGTGATGGTGCCGCCCAGGATGCCGGGAATTGAACTGATCTGTGGGCCCACCGGTTTGATGACGATTTCGCGGTGGCCGAGCAACTCACTGACGCGGAGTGCGGCGCGCTGGTCGCCGGCTTCGATCATCAGCAATGACAAGGTGCCACCGCTCACTTCCTCGGAAGTGAAGTCGAGCTGCGGTTCCAGTTCCAGCAATGGGTATTCATCGCCAGCGTATTCCTGGCGCGGAGCATCACCTTCGATTTCACGCAGCCACTCGCTGGCCAGGATGCGGGTCACGCCGCGGACTGCCTGCAGGGGAATGGAGAAGTGGCGGTCGCCAGCGCGCACCATGATCGCTTGCATGACCGTGAGCGACAAGGGAATGCGGATTGTGAAACGGGCGCCCTTGCCAGGCTCGGTGCTGGCGCTGACGCTGCCGCCGATCTGGCGTACTTCATTGGCGACCACGTCCATACCAATGCCGCGACCTGAAAGCTCGCTGACCTGATCGGCGGTGGTGAAGCCGGGACGGAAAATGATCTGGGTCAGGCCCTTTTCGCTGATCTCTTCGTTTGGCCTGATCAGGCCGTGATCAATCGCGCGGGCGCGAATGGCCTCGAGGTCGAGACCTGCGCCATCGTCGAAAATGCGCATCACCAGTTCCGTGGCCTCGCGGCCCACTTCGATGCTGACCGTGCCGGTCTCCGGCTTGCCAAGGGCAACGCGGTCTTCGGGCAATTCGATACCGTGGCTCACGGCGTTGCGCAGCAGATGTTCCATGGGCGCGGTGATCCGATCAAGAACATTGCGATCCAGCTCGTTTTCCGAGCTCAGGTCGACTCGCAATTCGACTTTCTTGCCAAGTTCGCGCGAGGCATTGCGAATGACACGCCTGAAGCGGGGCAGCAAGGTATTGAAAGAAACCATGCGGGCCTGCATCAGGCCTTCCTGCAATTCAGTGTTGACCCGGGATTGCTGCATCAGCAGCGTTTCAGACTGACGGGTCGCGTCGTCAAGAATTCCGGTCAGGCTGGTCAAGTCATTGACTGACTCGGCCAGGGCGCGCGAGAGCTGCTGAATGGTCGAATAGCGATCAAGTTCCAGCGGGTCAAAGGTCTCATCGGCTGGCCCGTGCTCGCGCTCGTAGCGGGCAAGAATCTGGGCTTCCGTTTCCATTTCCAGCTTGCGCAGCTGATCGCGCAGCCTGATCACCGTCTCGTCAACTTCGCCCACGTTGTTGCGGAATAGGCTGATCTGTTGTTCGAGGCGTGACCTGAAGATGCTGATCTCACCGGCGTAGTTGACCAGTTCGTCAATCAGCGCTGACGGCACCCGCAGGGTTTCGACGCGATCGGGTTGAGCTTGTTCGGCATCATCAACCGCTTCCTCAGCGTCGGTTGCCCGGTCGGGAATGATGACCGAATCCTCGATTTCCCTGGCTTGTTCGGCAAAAACCTCGTTCAGGGGCCGGACTGGCATCGGTTGACGTTTGAAGACCGCGTCAATCATCGAGTGGAGATGATCGCAGCCGGTTTCGAGAGCATCGATCCGCTCAGGAGTGACATTCATGAGTCCGGCGGCGATGCCTTCGAGCAGTTCTTCCATCACGTGGGCGACCTGGCCGACGGGATTGAGCCCGACCATGCGCGAACTGCCCTTGATGGTATGCAGGTCGCGCTGCAGGGCAGTTACCAGGCTCTTGTCATCCGGGGCTTCACGCCACCGTTGCAACAGCCCGTCGGAGTGCTCCAGCAGTTCCTGGCCCTCTTCGAGAAAGGCTTCCAGGAGATCTTCATTGACTTCACTGTAATCAACGTGGGCCAGGGCTTCCGGTTGTTCTGCCGCGCCCGCCCGGTCTTCATCCTTCCCTTCGTATGTCCGATCGTATGCCCGAGTGTCGGCCCGGTCAGGAACGAATTGATCAAGAACGCCTTCTGCGGCCAGTTCGTCCTCGAGTGATTGCTCATCCTCCTCGTATGACTCGATATCGCCAGTTGAGTCGGCCGTTGCGGCCAGCTCTTCCACTTCGCCGGAAGGCTCGTCGGCAAGCTCATCTGCGGGCGCTTCCGTGTCGTCGGCCAGTTCGTCCTCGCCCGTTTGCTCCTCGGCCTTGCCTTCGGTTTCGGGTTTTGTTTCGGAGTTGGTCTCGGTCTCGGTCTCGGAATCGGTCCCGGTCTCGGCTTCGGCTTCGGCTTCGGCTTCCGACTCGGACTCAACACCCTCGATAACCGGCGCCGCGATTTCGTCATCGGCGACCTCGAAGAAGTCGAGGTCATCGGTTTCGTCGTCGATGTCCATCTCAGCTGCTACATCGGAACTGAAATCCTCGCTGTCAGAGGCGTTCGGAGAGCCAGGTGAGGCTTGGGCGTGATACAGGGATGTTGCCGGGAAGAAGTCGGTTGGCTGTTCAGTTGTGCGGTCGCGGTGGGCCTTGTTGTGCAGGTCGCGAAGCTCGCTGGCCAACATCAAGGTCTCGAAACGATCATCGTCCACCGGCTCGCAACGCAAGCGGTCAAGGCGCCGCTGAAACAGCTCAGCACAGCGCGCCATGGCTTCCAGCCCGGCTGCTGACGGAGAGGCGCCGCACAGCGAAAGTTCTTCGAGGTAGGCTTCCAGGATCTGGGCGGTTTCGCTTTCATCGCCGATGGGCGCCAGGCGCATGGTGCCTTTCATCGTGTGAACGACGCGCACCAAACGCTCGTCTATTGCCGGGGCATGGCCATTTTCTTCCGAGCTGGTCAGCCAGTCATTCATGGTCTCCAGATTCTCCGACAATTCCTTGATCATCAACTCGATCAAGGTCGGGTCCAGACCGTCCAGTTCAGGCGGCTGTTGCTGTTCGGTGGGCTCGGCGGCCAGCTTGCCTTCACTGGCCAGAAGAGCGCGATCAGCAAGGGCTTTGCATTGCTGTTCGTTGAAGTCGCTGCCGTCACCGTCACCGCTCAAACGCTCGCGCATACTCGGCAAGGCCGCCACGGCGTCGGTGACCAGGTCGATAACTTCATTGCTTGGATTGATCTGGCGGTCCAGCACCCGATTGATCAGGTTTTCGAAATGCCAGGAAAACTCACCGATCTCCAAGGCCTCGGCCATTCGGCCCGAACCTTTCAGGGAGTGAAAAGCGCGCCGGATCGTGATGAGGTGCTCTTCATTGGAGGGCTGATCGCGCCACTGCGGCACCAGTTCCTCAAGTGATTCCAGTTCCTGGTCGAATTCTTCGAGAAAGATCTCCACGATGTCGAAATCATCGAAGGCCGAGGATACCTCGGTCTCCTTGGCCTCTTCTTCGCGACCGCCCTCATCCGCGACTTGTGGGGTCTCAGACGGTTCGCTTGCTGATGCGGCGGGGTCTTCCGAGGCGTCGGTGGATGGCTGCGGCCCGCTATCGAGTTCGTCGAAATCCAGATCTGAGTCGGACAGGTCAAGCTCGTCGACGATCAGGTCATTGGTGTCGAAGCCGAATTCGTCGTCATCGGCAGCCGACTCGCCGGAATCGTTCAGAGCTTCGAGCTCATCCACGGCTTCGGAGAGGCTGGAAGCGGGTTGCGCTTCTGCCGTTGGCGCCTGATCAGCTTCCGACACCATTTCAGCTTCTGACTCGATTTCAGCTTCATCTTCAGCTTCGATTGCGGGTTCCTGCCTGGCCTCCTGCGCTGGCTCGTCCGGCCAGTAGCCGAGTTTGATCAGGCGCTCACGGGCCGAGTGCAGGTAGCGGTCACCTCGCTCGTCCAGCGTGGTCAGGCTTTCAAGGTAAAACTCGGTGACGGTCAGGGTCTCGGCGAGTGTCTCCAGGGCCTCACCATCGGCTGCGGAGGGGGCGCTGCTCAGGTGATCGATGGCAATACGCCCGGCAGCTGCGATCATCACGGCTGCCTCGTCCAGTTCGGACATGAAAAGTGCCCCGGCAATCCGATCAAGGATCGCCTTGGCTTCAATGACTGCGTTCGCATCGGCTTTCTGACGATTGATGGCATCGAGCAGGTGCTTGGAGTGAGCCAGGTCTTCCTGGACTTCCTTGACCAACTGCTTTACGACACGCCTGCGTTCAGAAGGCGGCAGCAGGGTGGCGCCGGAGTCTGGGAGTTCATCGGAATCAAGATCGGCCGCAAGGCCAAAGCTTTCCTCGAGCTGGGATTCAACCACCAGCAACTCGCGGGCGACCATCAGCAGGATCGGGTCGTCAGGGTTTGTGCCGAGGTCGGCCAGTTTTCCGGCTTGCGCCTTGACCTTTGCCGCCAGGTGATCCAGGCCCAGCATGGCCAGGCTCTCACCGACCGACTCGAGCATGGCGGTCTGGTGTTCCATGACCTCAGGGTCTTTTTCTCTTTCAAGCTGGTTACCAAGGGCCTCTTTGATCCGTGCAAGATCCTCACGCGCAGCCAGCGTGACTGCGGCAAACAGCGCCCGGTTTCGACCGGCCAAAAACACCTTGGCATGGGTCAGCTGATCCGGCGCGTGGTCGGACAGCCTGAAGGCCTGGTGTACTTCGACCGCCAGGGGAGACTCGGCTCGCGCCATTGCAACTTGAAACAGGAAGCCGCGAGCAAGGTCGTCAGCCTTGCTGGTCAGGGCTGCAGGGTCCCCACCTTCGGTTGATTCCTTTAGCATCACATCCATGCGGGCAAAAAGGCGCGTGATGGATGGCCCTGTGGCAATCTGCTGTTCCTTGAGCCCTTCGTAAACGGCCGCGCCGGCCCAGGCGGCTCGCCTCAGGGCGTCCGGCAGAGCGGTCAGGTCGCGTACCTGCAAAGCAACTTCGGTCAGCTTTTCCATCGCCTCGCTGTCCTGATTGTTGATCAGGAGTCCTCGCAGGGCATGCTGGTAGACGCGACGCATTTCGGCCGGGCTGGCGGTCGTCGGTGACGCCGCCGCCGGCAGGTCAACCGAATCGAGCTCAGGGCGGAAGAAAATGCCCTCGTCTAGCAGCTTGGCGCCGGCTGCCGCGCGCAAATCGTTGATGGTGGGAAGCACCACGATCGGTGCGTCCTGTTGAGTGCTTTCCAGATAATCAAGATAGTCAGGCAGGATGGCTGTTGCTTCGAGCACCGAGCTGATGCAGGCATTCTCGTCGTGCGCGTCACCGCGGCGCAGGGCATCCAGGGCAAGGCCCATGGCCTCGGCAATCCGCTGGCCACTGACAAACTCCATGACCGCCAGAGAGCCGGCGACCTTCTCGCACGCCTCGACCGCGCTATCAAGATCGTCCTCCTGGCGCTCGGTGTCTTCATCGCCGAAATGTTCAACGGCATGGCGAACCTGTTCACACAGTTCGTCAAGCAACGGACGAGTCCATTGCAGCGACTGATTGCTCAGATGTGAGCTGCTCATGTCAGCGGACCGTCCGGCTGGTTGAATGATTGATGGCTACGCATGGGTAACTGATCTCCCTTGCAGAGTCTTTAGGTTTCGTGACTCGCTTGGTAGCGATCACGATGCCTCAGGACTCCTCCTCCGGCAGCTTAAAGTCAGAGACCGAGTCACGCAGTTCACGGACCAACTCGGCCAGGCTGGCAACGGACTTGGCAGTCTGACCGGATCCTTCGGTCGTTTGTACTGAAATGTCACGAATGCTGTTCATGAGCTGGGCGATCTTGGTTGCGTTCCTGGATTCTTCCTGGGCCTGCCGTGATATGTTTTGAATCAGGCCAGCCAGATCGTTCGAGACTTTCTCGATTGATTCCAGGGCTTCACCGGCATCTTCGGCCAGGCGCGCACCGGAAACGACCTGGGTGGTGGTCTGTTCCATGGAGTTGACGGCTTCGGCGGTATCGGCCTGAATGGTCTGTACGAGCGCTTCGATTCGGCGGGTTGCGTTTGTGGCACGTTCGGCCAGTCGCTGAACTTCATCGGCAACCACGGCGAATCCGCGACCCGCACCACCGGCCGACGCGGCCTGGATGGCGGCATTGAGGGCGAGGACGTTGGTTTGCTCGGAAATGCCGTTGATCAGCTCGACGATATCGCCAATTTCCTGCGATGACTCACCCAGGCGCTTGATTCGCTTGGCTGTTTCCTGGATCTGGTCGCGGATGCTGTCCATGCCGGTAATGGTCTGGCGCACCATATCGGCGCCGCGGTTGGCGATCTCGACCGAATTTTGGGCCACATCAGCCGATTCGCTGGAACGTTTGGCCATGTCGTCAAAGGAGCGGGCCATTTCATCAATGGAGTCGGAAGCAACCCGAATTTCCTTGGCCTGGTGTTCCGAGGCTTCAGCGAGTTGCATCGTCGTTGCGCGCGTTTCCTGGGCCTGCACCGCCACTTGCTGGGCCGTGTTGTTGACGCCGGATACCAGGTCGCGCAAAGCTTCGACCGCGTAATTGACCGAGTCGGCGATCGCGCCGGTCACATCCTCGGTCACGGTGGCCTGAACCGTCAGGTCACCATCAGCCAGCGAGCTCATTTCATCCAGCAACCGCAAAATGGCGTCCTGATTGCGCTGGTTGATCTCAGTCGTCGCCCGGGCACGTTTGCGCTGGGCCAGGTACGCGCCAAAGCCAATCAGAAACAGAATCAGCAGGGTGCCGCCCGCCAGCGCGAGGCCGGCCAGTAGCGAGGGCCAGGGCTGGTTGTCGCCCAGGGTCGCGTATTCGGCGGCCAACTGACGGGCCTGATCCGTCAGCTCCTCGGCGCTGAGGAAGATTTCGTCAGCTGCCTCGCGAACCTCGAAAAGGTCGGTCGAAGCGGTCAGAATGGTGTCTACGTCAATCCGAATCTCTTCAAACAAGGGCATGACATCGGCCAGCGTTTCAAGCACCTGGCTGTTACGAACGGCGGCCAGATTGAGACTCTCGTCGCCGTTGATCAGGCCCTTGAGTACGCTATCGAACGTTCCGGCATCCCGGCTGAAGGCATCGGCCGCGGTAATGGCACCGGTGCCGCCGGCCATGATGTCGCCGACCCGCCGCAACATGCGATCAGCCAGAACCAGCTGACGACCCGCGACATAGATCTGCACCGTGGGCGCGCCCGTTTCGATCATGCGCCGCACGACTTCATCGGATCTGGCCTGCAATTGAGGAATATTGGTGGAGAAGGCGCTGGCGCTGTCGGCCAGTTCGATCACCAGATCGGTTCGATCAAGAATTTGGATGGCGAATTCGTTAATTCGGCTCCAGGTGTCCTCCAGAGTGCTCAGAGAACCCTGCACCTGGGCTGGCGACGGCGGCAGGGCATCGCCCCGGCCGTTACGGAGTGTACTGATGGCGCTGTCGATGACATTGCGGGTTTCGCGCAATTCATCAAAGGCATCGAAGTTGCCAACGGCCGACTCGCCCGCGGCCTTGGCCAATTGCTGGGCGCGTACCTGGATATCCGTTGTCAAGGCCAGGTATTGCGTTTCCTGCACATTGCGCTGGTTCAGCAGATAGAAGTTGTAAGCGACCAGGCCCATCAGGGCGACCAGGAGTGCAAACAGTAATAACTGCGCGGGAGAAATCCGCTGCTCGGTTGATTGCGTGACCACGCTACTCATGCCGTTACCTCATCCTTCGTCGTTCGATTCGCTTCGATAAGCAAGCATGGCGCGGGTGAACGCCGGGGCAGCTTAAATTGCCTGTCTGCTCGCTGGTTTATAAACCGTGTTTCCGGTCATTCCCGATCTGGCTATGCCGGCCGTCATGGGAACGCTCGTGTGTTTCTGATTCTTGTCGTGCTTCGCTTCGTTTGTTCGTGTGTTTATCGAATTTTGTACGTCCGGCTCGGAGTCTACTGACTTCGGGCTCCGTCCATGAAATCATTACGACGCTGAAGTTCGTCCATCCTGAATACGCCCCAGCGCTGCTCGCTGGTGGGAAAATCCTGGTTGACCAGTTCGGCCAGTTCGGTTTGTGACCATTCGTCTGAAGCCACCAGATCATCGGTATGAAAATGCCGCTGCCCGAAAACCTCGTCAACAACAATGCCGGCCAATCGGCCCTGGATGCGGGTCAGAATCAGCCTGGTTCGGGCCGTGACCGGGGTGCGACTGCCAAAAAGGTACCAACCCAGGTCGGAAACCGGCGCCAGGTTGCCGCGGACATTCGCCACGCCAAGCAACCAATCCTTGGTTCCCGGAATTGGATAAAAGGGCGGAAAGGCGATGATTTCGTCGATCTGATCAATTCGGCAGGTCAAAAAATGGCTGCCCAGGCGGAAAACCACACCGTCCCAATTGCTGATCTGTTGCTGCCGACCGGCTTCGCCAACGTCATGGCTGAGACTGCGCTGCTCGTAGTCGGCCAGAAGCGCCAGCAATGCGCCGGTTGGCCCTGGTGCGGCTTGGAATGACTGATCCCCTCTCATCGTCCCTTTAAAGTCCTTCCCGTGGCCCTGTCTGTCAAGCGGGCTCCGAATGTTTGATTTGGTCACGAACCGCCGAAAGCAGTTCGTCTCGAGTAAATGGCTTGGTCAAATATTGATCAGACCCGACGATCCGCCCACGCGCCTTATCGAACAGGCCGTCTTTACTGGTCAGCATCACGACTGGGACTTTCTGGAAGCGCGCATTGTTCTTGATGATGGCGCAAGTCTGATAGCCGTCAAGTCGCGGCATCATGATGTCGACAAAAATCAGGTGAGGCTCATGCTTGTGAATCAGCGCCAACGCCTCAAAGCCGTCGTTGGCGGTGATGACTTCGCAACCTTCGCGGCTCAGCATTGTTTCAGCCGAGCGCCGAATTGTCCGGCTATCATCAATCAGCATGATTTTCAGACCACTCAGGTCTGATTTGCCGTTTTCATTCAATTGCTCTTGATCTGCTGTCATATCCGTTTGCTGGTCGTGGACGGTTAAGTGATCCAAGGCTGGCGTGTAGGTTAGTCTATCTTTGCCTGATTTGCCAATCCGGTAGAATAGACTAGCTCAAGTTTATGGTGCAAAAGGAGTTTTTCTTTGCATTTTTGCCAATTTCGCAAGGATAGACATCGTTCTCTGTCCGCATTCCGGAGCTTGTATGCGCAACAATCTTGTCGTCGTCATGGACGATATAGCCGCGATCACGGTCGTCAAGGACACCAGTTTCGCCCTGCTGTTGGAAGGCCAGGCACGTGGGTACAATGTCTTTTATCTCAATGAAAGCGACCTTTACCTGGAAGGTGGCACGACCATGGCCCGGCTGCGATCGTTGCTGGTGCGCGATCAGGCCGAGGGCTGGTTCGAGCTCGGTGAGGTTTCGAACCGGCCACTTGGGCGCGATGACCTCGTGATGATGCGTGCCGATCCCCCGGTTGACGCCAACTACCTCTATGCCACCTACCTGCTGGAGCGGGCCGAGGCAGCCGGAGCGCTGGTGGTCAACAGACCGCGCGCATTGCGTGATTTCAATGAAAAACTGGCGATTGCCCGGTTTCCCGATTTGATTCCGGCAACCCTGGTGTCGTCTTCTCAGGCGCGCTTGAAAGCGTTTGTGCGGCAGCGCGGACGGGCAGTCCTCAAACCGCTCGATGGTATGGGCGGGCGCGGTATTTTTCTGGCATCGGCTGAGGATCAGAACCTGAATGTCATCCTTGAGACGCTGACCGGGAGCGGGACGCAACTGGCGATGGCTCAGGAGTTC
>JBGTLI010000275.1:0-5479 GCA_041744195.1 Wenzhouxiangella sp.
CCTTTCACCTTTCACCTTTTCGCCGCCCTTCACCAACACCCGTGACATGACGATGCCGACTTCGTACAGGAGCATTACTGGCAGGGCCAGGAGGGTCTGGGAGATCATGTCGGGGGGGGTGATCAGCATGGCGATGGTGAAAGCGCCGATGATGACGTAGCCACGGATTTTTCCCAGTTGCTCCGGGGTGGTCACCCCCAGGGCAACGAGGACGATGGTGGCGACCGGCACCTGAAAGGCCAGGCCAAAGGCCAGGAACAGGGCGAGCACGAAATCCAGGTAGCGATTGATGTCGGTCATCACCGCCACGCCTTCCGGCGCCATGGCGGTAAAGAAGGCGAAAACGACCGGGAAGACAACAAAATAGGCGAATGCGCAGCCAGCGTAGAACAAGACCAACGAGGCGGCCAGCAAGGGGCGCGCGAGGCGTTGCTCATGGCGATACAAGCCGGGTGCCACAAAGGCCCAGAGCTGATAAATGACCACCGGCATGGCCAGCAGCAGGCCCAGGATCAAAACGAGCTTGAACGGGGCAAAAAACGGCGAGGCCACGTCAATCGCAATCATGCTGGCGCCTTCCGGCAGGTGTCGCACCAGAGGCGCCGAGAAGATGGTGTAGAGCTGGCGCGCGAAGGGAACGAGAACCAGAACGACCAGGATCACGGCCACCAGGGCCTTGATCACGCGGCTGCGCAATTCCACCAGATGTTCGATCAGGCTGAGTTCGCGCTCAATCTCCGGATGATCGGTCATTCTCGCCGCCCTTGCCGGTCACCGCGTCTTCAAGTTCCCTGCGTGTTTTTTCGGCAGCTTCCATGATTCGCCGGTTATGGTCATTGTCCAGCTCGGATTGAAACTCGGACTTCAGGCTCGACCAGGCGCCGCGGGCCGTGCGGCTGAGCTGACCGAGTCCTCGCGCAAGCTCAGGCAAACGCCGCGGCCCGACCACCAGCAAAGCAACCAGAGCCAGCAACAGCAGCTCGCTGAAGCCGATACCACCCATTGGTTTCAGTCTTTGGGTTTTTCGACGTTCGGCGAGCCCGCTTGATTCATGTTCGGGGGTTCATCCCGGCCATTGGCGGTGTTGCCAGGATTGCCGCGGGAATCGTCGCCAGGGTCGTCACTGACGCCCTTGCGGAATTCGCGGATGGCGCCCCCGAGGTCGCTACCCAGGGTACGGACACGCTTGGTACCAAAGACCAGCAAAACGATGACCAGGACGATCAGGAGTTGAACCCAGCTAATTCCCATGATGGTTGATCCTGCAAACGGGTTGCAATGGTGTCAGCGGTTAGTTTATCAGGAGCCGGTCGATCGAATCCGGATAACGCCTGCACCGAACACCAGCATCATCAGGAACAAAAGCCCTGGCAGTGAATTGACGGGCACGGCCACGCCGTCGCTCGGGTCGCCTGGACCGTCACCATCATCATCTCCCAGGGTGCAGCCGCCCGGCGGTGCTATCGTCAGCGATTCGACGCCAACAATGGTTTCTGCAACTTTTTGTGCCTGGCCGGTGGTGGTGTCAATACGCAGGATCTCGCTCGGAAAATCGCCGCCGGAAACTGCCCGACGGTCGGTGATCGCCCACAGCACGCCAAATTCATCAAAGGCCAGCCCCGCATTGTTGTATGGGCTCGCTTGCGACCCAAGCGGGCCAATCAGCTCGCTGGTGGCGTTTTCGAGGTTGACCCTATAGAGATTCGGCGCGGCAGGCGCATTCGCACCCGGTGACCCGACCCCGATGCCATAAACTCTTGACCCCCGAATGGCGATATCGGTGATCGGCGCGCCCAACGAACCTTCGGCGGCAATCGCCGTCAACCGTCCCGTCTCCATATTGGCCAGATACAGGGTCTGGGCGATGTCGGAGACCACAAAAGCTGTGCCTTCGCAATCGTAAGCCATGCCAAAATCCAGGCTTCGACTCAATGAAACACCCATGTTGTGGCGGTTGCCGATGCCGCCGACTGGCGAGGCCAGGCCCGTGACCTTGCTGACCCGAACCATGGTCTTGGACTCATCATCAGCGCCATGAAGAGTGCCGTCAGGATGCAGGGCAAGGGCTTCCAGGTCTAGGAAGCTGGTCCAGCCGATATAATCCACTTCCCCGGATGACAGGTTGATGCGCCAAAGCGCGTTGACCAACTGCGAGTTCACTTCGTTGCCGCGTGAATTGACGCCATAACCTATCGGCCCCGCCCATAGCGATGCACTGACCGCCAGCAGGGTGGCCAGCGCTACACACCATTTAAGTGGCGTGATCACGGGCATTGGGCCTCTTTTATCATCAATCCGACATTGGAAACTATAGCAGATTCAGCAATTTCTGCACAGGGCGCGCCAAGATCAGATTTTCCCGAACAACACCGTTACCAGCCGCACCTTACAATGTCGGAGTATCCCGCCAAGTCAGCCAGACCATGTCCAGAGCCAAATCAGCGTTGATCAAGACCCGGGCTGAAGCAAGCCAGGTCCAGCCCCACAATCAGGCGCCCCGGGCCGCCATCCTGCTGATCAACCTCGGCACGCCGGATGCAGCGACGCCAAAAGCCGTGCGGCGCTACCTGAAGGAATTCCTGTGGGATCCGCGCGTAGTCGAAGTGCCACGACCGATCTGGTGGCTGATCCTCCACGGCATCATCCTGCCGTTTCGTGCGCCACGCTCGGCCAGGGCTTACGCCAGCGTCTGGACTGACGAAGGCTCACCACTGCTGGTCCTGTCGCGCAAGCTGGCCCGGGCTCTGGATATCCGAACCACCCGCACCATGCCGCGGGTCAAGGTCATGCTGGCCATGAACTATGGCCAGCCATCAATCGATCAGGCCGTCGATCACTTGCGCGCCCACAACATTCAGCGGCTGCTGGTCCTGCCGCTCTATCCCCAGTACTCGGCTACCACCACCGCCTCGGTATTCGACCGCGTGACCCGCTCGCTGAGCCGCTTGCGCTGGCTGCCGGAAGTGAGGTTTATCAATGACTACCACCGCGAGCCTGCCTGGATCGACGCCATAGCCGGCTCGATCGCCAGCTATCAGAAACAGCACGGCCAGCCCGACAAGCTGCTGATTTCCTTTCACGGCATACCCCGACGCAACCTGATGGCCGGCGACCCTTACTACTGCCAGTGCCAGGCCAGCGCCCGCTTGATTGCCAGCAGACTGAAGCTGGGCGAGCGCGACTGGCAGGTGTCTTTCCAGTCGCGGCTGGGGCGGGCCGAATGGCTCAAGCCCTACACCGACCAGACCCTCAAGGCCATGGCCGTCGACGGGGTCAAGCGGGTTCAGGTCGTCTGCCCGGGCTTCTCGATTGATTGCCTGGAAACCCTGGAAGAGATCGCGGTCGAGAATCGGGATGAATTCCTCCACGCCGGCGGCGAGCAGCTCGACTACATCCCTTGCCTGAATGACACCGAGCTACATATCGATTTGATTGAGCAACTGTGTCGCAAACACGGTCAGGGCTGGCCCGAATTTTCCGGCCAGAAGGCCACCGGCGACGCCGAACTTGAAGCGCGAGCTGAGCGCGTGGACCAGGCAGCCACAAGGCTGGGCTTGAATTGAACACGGCCATGCGCAACTAAAAGCCAATGTAGTGCTGCCGGCCCTATCGCGCTGGCTCAGGGCGTGCGGGCCACGAACAACATCGCAGAGGTGCGAAAGCGGGCGGGTTTCTGAGCATTTTGCGGGAAGATATCTGATGCCGCCCGGCCACGGCGCGGGGTATCCTTGTCGGCAAATCAAACCACCAAGTCAAGCGATTAAGCATGGTTGGACCAATGACCCAAGCTACGGCTACGGCCACGGCCGCAAGGCCAGGACCGGACGATTTTTTGCGGCGGGTGTTCGGCTACGACCGCTTCCGCGGTCGCCAGCGCGAGATCATCGATGCGGTGATCGCCGGCGACAACGCCCTTGTCCTCATGCCCACCGGGGGCGGAAAGTCACTCTGTTACCAGATCCCGGCGCTGGCCCGGTCGGGCACCGCCGTGGTGGTCTCGCCGTTGATTGCGCTGATGCGCGATCAAGTCGAGGCGCTACGACACAATGGCGTGGCCGCCGCGGTGCTCAACTCCAGCCTCGATGCCCAGACCCGGCGTCAGACCGAGGCCGACCTGGTCGCCGGCAAGCTGGACTTGATCTATATCGCCCCAGAGCGGCTGTTGCGCGAGCCTACATTACGCCTGCTGGAACAAGCGCGCTTGAGCCTGTTCGCGATCGACGAGGCCCATTGCGTATCCCAGTGGGGGCATGACTTCCGGCCCGAGTACCTGAAGCTCGACCTACTCGCCCGCCGCTTTCCCGGCATTCCCCGCATCGCTCTGACCGCGACGGCCGACGAGCGGACCCGGGCCGAAATCCGGCAGCGGCTGCTGCCCGATGGTGGCCAAACCTTCATCGACAGTTTCGACCGGCCAAACATCCGCTACCGGGTGGGCCTGAAAAGCAATGCGCGTCAACAATTGCTGGCCTTTATCCACAACGATCACCGTGGACACTCCGGCATCGTCTACTGCTTCTCACGCAAACGCACCGAACAGACCGCCGCCTGGCTGGCGGGAAACGGCATCACCGCCTTGCCCTATCACGCCGGCCTCGACAGCGAGACCCGGCAACTGCACCAGGACCGCTTCATCAAGGAAGACGGTGTAGTGATCTGCGCCACCATTGCCTTCGGCATGGGAATCGACAAGCCGGATGTGCGCTTTGTGGCCCACCTGGATTTGCCAAAGAGCATCGAATCGTACTACCAGGAAACCGGCCGGGCCGGCCGCGATGGCCTGCCGTCGGAAGCGTGGATGGTTTATGGCCTGTCCGACATCATGCAGATTCGCCAGTTGCTGGCCCAGTCCAACGCCTCGGACCAGCAACAACGCCTGGAGCGCGAGCGGCTGGAATCCCTGCTCGCCTATTGCGAACACGCCGGTTGTCGCCGCCCGGCCCTGCTGAATTACTTCGATGAGGCCCACCCGGGCAAGTGCGGCAATTGCGACAACTGTCTGGAAACGCCGGAAACCTGGGACGCGACCGAGGCCGCCCGCATGGCCCTGTCCTGCGCCTACCGAACCGGTGAGCGCTTTGGCGCCGGGCACGTGATCGACGTACTGATGGGCAAGGATACCGACCGGATCGCGAACTTCGGCCATGACAAGCTGAGCACCTTTGGTATCGGCCGAAACATCGACAAGAAAACCTGGCACTCAGTGCTGAGACAACTGCTCGCGCTGGGCCACCTGCAGCCAGACCCGGAAGGCCACGGCGGCCTGCAACTCGGCCCCGATTGTCGGGCGTTGCTGAAAGGTGAAGAAATCCTGATGCTGCGCCGCGACAGCGTGCCCGAGGGACGGCGCCAGAAAACCCGGTCGCCCCGATCCCAGGTCAACGTCGATACCGAATCCCCCGGCTGGCAAGCCTTGCGCGAATGGCGCCTGCTCACCGCCCAGGAAGAAAATGTTCCCCCCTACGTCATCTTCCACGAC
>JBGTLI010000276.1:0-4325 GCA_041744195.1 Wenzhouxiangella sp.
ACCCTATTCAATGCACGAGATCGTCAAGGATTATTACGGCAAGCAACTGGAAAGCTCAGCCGACCTCAAGACCGACGCCTGCTGCGATGTCAGCGCGGTGCCGGCCTGGCTCAAACCACTGCTGGCGCGGATTCACCCCGAGGTGCTGTCCCGATACTACGGCTGCGGGCTGGTCTGCCCCGCGCTGCTCGAAGGCGCCCGGATACTCGACCTGGGCTGCGGCAGCGGCCGCGATGTCTATGCCCTCGCCCAACTGGTGGGTCCGTCCGGCGAGGTGGTGGGTGTGGACATGACCGAGGAGCAGCTGGCCGTGGCAGAAAAGCACCGCGCCTGGCATGCCGAGCAGTTCGGTTACGACAACGTTCGCTTTCTCCATGGCTACATCGAGCGCCTGGACGAGCTCGATCTGGACCCGGGCAGCTTTGACATCATCGTCTCCAACTGCGTCATCAACCTGTCGCCCGAAAAGGACGCGGTCATCGGCGGCGTTCACCGTCTGCTCAAACCCGGCGGCGAGTTCTACTTTTCCGATGTCTACGCCGACCGGCGTGTGCCCGAAGCCCTGCAACAGGACCCCACCCTCTACGGCGAATGTCTGGGCGGCGCCCTGTACTGGAACGACTTCCAGAATCTAGCCCGCCGTCAGGGCTTCGCCGATCCACGCCTGGTGGAAGACCGCCCACTTGCAGTCTCCGATCCGAAACTGCGGGCGCTGACCGGAAATATCCGCTTTTACTCCGCCACCTATCGCCTGTTCCGCATTGACGTCCTGGAACCGGCCTGCGAGGACTACGGCCAGGCCGTCGTTTACAAGGGCACCATTGCCAACGCGCCGGACGCGCTGGCGCTCGACAAGCATCACTACATCGCGACCGGCCGCGTGTTCCCGGTGTGCGGCAACACCTGGCGCATGCTGGCCGAGACCCGCTTCGCGCCCCATTTCGACTTCATCGGCGATTTCAGCCGCCACTACGGCCTGTTCGAGGGTTGCGGCGACAGCATGCCCTTCGACACTGCCGTAAACACGGACGAGGCAACCAGCGGCGGATCATGTTGTTAGCGGGGCAATTTAATAGCCCGGCGCGCGGCAGGTGTATATAGAAGCCGCATAGCATAGCCACCCAAGATTGCAGCCTCTTTTGGTTCTTGTTAGCCTAAAAAACCAAGCTCAATGGGAGAATGGTTATGTGGTTTCGAAGCTGTCTTGGTATTTTCTGCTGGGCCTGGGCTACGGTCGCCGTTTCGGCCGAATACTTCAGCATTGAGTGTCAATATTGTACCGAATTGGGATATCGGCAGGCTGCCCTGAATGCCGTACCCTGGCCGCCCGGCGGTGATGCGCTAGTCATTGATTACCCTCAGGCGACCCTGAAAAGTTACACAGTTTTTCGCGAGGACGGTCCCGATGGTCTGTTTGTGAGCGCCTTCGAGACCGCGGTTCCAGTTGAGATACAAGCTGACTTCGATGTGGTAATTGATTTTATCGAATGGGCCGAGAGCTCTACCCTGGGCTTCGAACTACCGCCGGAGCTCGGTATTTCTTCCGCCTTCGAAGTGGTCAACAACGGGCGAAATGCACTTATCATCTCAGGTTGGATCAATGAGCAACAATCAATCGCCACCCCAGTGCAGGGCGTTGTGGATGCCCTTCGTGGCATCCTAGGCAGTCACAATCCGAATGTCCCGATCGTTGTCGAAGTCGTCATGCCCGATGGCTCCGTGGTGGATATGAAAGCCACGTCCAAGATTCTGACAACGCCAGACGGGCCGCACTTTGTGGTCGAATTCGAGGTGGTATCGGCAATCGATGCAGACGGTAACCCAATCCGCTTCTCCAACATGGAATACGTCGGTCAGGCCGGCGTCGTCAGCGGTGGAAACGCTTCCTCGTTCAGCGGTTTTCTGACCCAACTGGGTTTCAGCGTCCAGTCGCAGGGTAATGACGGCAGCGACGATCTGCTGTGCGATTGGTCGTGCCCAACCGCGACCACCTGTTCGTTGAAGTGCAGTAGTGGCAGTTCCGAATAAAACGCTATCCGCAGTTCACCCGACTGACGCTTGCAGGCGCCCTGGTCCCAAAGATCAAGGCGCCTGCCAGACCTGGCCGCTTTTAACAAGCCGATATTTCAGGACAGAACTTTCAGGCGAACAAACTTCCGTTTCCCAACCTGCAGAATGCCTTGGAAGCCGGCTTCCAGCACCAGATTGCGGTCGCTGATTTTTTCTCCGTCGATTCTGGCCGCGCCCTGGCTGATCATGCGGAAGGCCTCGGAGTTTGACCCGGTCAGCCCACAGGCGGTCAGGGCAGCCGCGATGCCCAGACCGTCGGCACTGGCTGGCATGGTTTTTTCTTCGATCTCTTCGGGCAGATCCCCCTGGCTGAACCGGGCGATAAAGTTCTGACGGGCCTTGTCGCCCGCACCGGCGCCGTGAAAGCGGTCGACCAGTTCGATGCCCAGTTCAAATTTCACGTCACGCGGGTTGCGTCCGTCGCTGATCGCTTGCCTGAGCCCGTCGATCTCTGCGCTCGGGCGGAAGCTGAGCAACTCGAAGTAACGCCACATCAGTTCATCGGAAATGCTCATCAGCTTGCCGAACATTTCGTCGGCCGGCTCGGTGATGCCGATGTAGTTGTCCAGTGACTTTGACATCTTCTGGACCCCGTCAGTACCTTCGAGCAGCGGCCAGGTGATGATGACCTGCGGCGGCTGATTCTGTTGGGCCTGCAACTGACGTCCAACCAGCAGATTGAACGTCTGGTCGGTGCCGCCCATTTCGACATCCGCATTCAACGCCACCGAGTCATGCCCCTGGACCAGCGGATAGAGAAACTCATGGATCGCGATGGGTTGTCCAGACTGGTGGCGCTTCTTGAAATCGTCGCGCTCGAGCATGCGGGCGACGGTGTGCTTCGAGGCCAGACGGATCATATCGGCCGCCGACATTTTTCCAAACCATTCGGAATTGAACCGTACCTCGGTCCGCGTCCGGTCCAGAATCTTGAAGACCTGCTCGGCGTACGTGGCCGCATTGGCCTTGATGTCAGCTTCGGTCAGTGGCTTGCGGGTAACGTTCTTCCCGGTCGGGTCGCCAATCATGCCGGTGAAATCGCCGATCAGGAAGATCGCCACATGCCCGGCGTCCTGGAAGCGACGCATGGCATTGATGATCACGGTGTGACCGAGGTGGAGGTCGGGCGCGGTCGGATCGAACCCCACCTTCACCCGCAACGGCTGACCTTTGGCCAAACGCTGGGCGAGCTCGTCGGCCTGGATCACCTCGGCCGCACCGCGTGTCAATTCGTCAATGGTGCTCAATGTCGGCCCTCTGGATATCTGGAATCGGAAAAAATTTAACCGCAGTTTGACGCAGGTTAACGTAGATTAATGCGCAACAAGTACGAGTCATGCAAGCCTTGACCTCCGCTCTGGCGCGTAGCCAATCAGCGCTGAACGCGCGGCGCGGATTGACTTATCACCCTGGAAATAGTTAATGTTACCGGGTTTTTACGCGCGAATCTTCAACCAATGACGAGAAAAGTAATGGCCAGTCGGCGACGAACAAACCGAACCAATCCACTGGCCACTGGCCTGACTCGCCTGGCTGACGTTCTGGGCACGGCCTCTGAGCAGGTTCGGGCGGGGGTTCAGACCCACCCGCGCGGGACCATCGCCGGAGCCGGTATTGCTGTCGCCGGTGTTGTTGTCATTGCCCTGATCGTGGTCGCTTCACCTTTCGGCAGTCGAGATGATGTACACAATGGCAGCGGCGACGGCCCTGTCGCCAGCCACAACGCACCCGAACCTGTCGTCCTGGCCGGCGATGGCAAGGCGCATGGAGATTCAGCAACCATTGAGGATCAGCCGCTGCTGGTTCTGGACACACCACCTTTGCCGGTGGCAACCGACCTGCTGGCCCATGAGGCGACCGGCTCGGAGTTATTGAGCGAAGAGCTGGAGGTTTTGGACTGGACCTTGGTTCAGGTGCAGTCCGGCCAGACCATGGAGCGCATCTTCCGCCAGGTGGGACTCGGTCCGGGCCTGCTGCACCAGGTTGTGAATCTGGACGAGAAAACCCGCCAGTTGGCCCGCATTCGCCCGGGTGACGAATTTGCCTTCGACATCGATGACGACGGCAGCTTTCAGGCGATGCGTGCCGAATACGACGAGGAGCACTGGCTGTATATCGAGAAAAATGGCGAAGGCCTGACCACCCGGGTGGAGCCGCGAGCCCTTGACCGACGCGTTGTCGAAGCCAGCGGCACGATCACCAGCTCATTGTTCAACGCGGCCAAAGCCGCCGAATTGTCCGACAACATGACCATG
>JBGTLI010000277.1:0-2112 GCA_041744195.1 Wenzhouxiangella sp.
CCAAATCACTCTACAATAGTGGCCCACTGCAATCAGACGCTAAAGAGACGAGACAGGCATGGTCGATCAGTACCCCCATCCCAAGGACGCGGATCCTACCGAAACCCGAGAATGGCTGGACTCGCTGGCCGCTGTCGTTGACCGCGACGGACCCGAGCGGGCCCATTTCCTGCTTGAGCGCCTGGTTGAACTGGCGCGTCGTTCCGGAGCCCATCTACCTTTTGATCTGACCACGGCCTATATCAACACCATACCCCCGCACCGTCAGCCGGCCATGCCAGGCGATGGGGCCATGGAGCGACGTATTCGCTCCATCATCCGCTGGAACGCCATGGCGATGGTGGTGCGGGCCGGCAAGCGTGGTGGCGAACTCGGCGGTCATATCTCCAGCTATGCGTCAGCCGCCACCCTGTATGACGTTGGGTTCAATCACTTTTTCAAGGGCGCCGACCACCAGGATGGCTCCGACCTGCTGTTTATCCAGGGCCATTCCTCGCCGGGTATCTACGCCCGGGCGTTTCTGGAAGGCCGTATCAGCGAAGATCAGCTTGATCGCTTTCGTCAGGAAGTGGACGGCGAGGGTTTAAGCTCCTACCCGCACCCCTGGCTGATGCCCGATTTCTGGCAGATCCCGACCGTGTCGATGGGTCTGGGGCCCATCATGGCGATCTACCAGGCCCGTTTTCTGAAGTACCTGCACAATCGCGAGATGGCCGAGGCGGCCAGGCGCAAGGTCTGGTGTTTTCTCGGCGACGGTGAAACCGATGAACCTGAATCCCTCGGCGCCATTTCCCTTGCCGGTCGCGAGAAGCTCGACAACCTGGTGTTCGTGGTCAACTGCAACCTGCAGCGTCTTGATGGCCCGGTTCGTGGTAACGGCAAGATCATCCAGGAACTCGAAGGCGTATTCCGCGGCGCTGGCTGGAATGTCATCAAGGTCATCTGGGGCTCCTACTGGGATCCGTTGCTGGCACGTGACAGCAAGGGGCTGTTGCGGCGGCGCATGGAAGAAGCGCTTGATGGCGACTATCAGAAGTACAAAGCCAATGACGGGGCCTATGTACGCGAACACTTCTTTGGCGGCTACGAGGAATTGAAGGAGATGGTCGCCGACCTGTCCGACGAGGATATCTGGCGCCTGAACCGCGGCGGTCACGACCCACACAAGATCTATGCCGCCTACCATGCCGCGACCCATCACAAGGGCCAG
Source organism: Wenzhouxiangella sp. (assembly GCA_041744195.1). Classification (GTDB taxonomy): domain Bacteria; phylum Pseudomonadota; class Gammaproteobacteria; order Xanthomonadales; family Wenzhouxiangellaceae; genus Wenzhouxiangella. The sequence goes on from JBGTLI010000277.1 coordinate 1,211, forward strand.
CCGACCGTGATCCTGGCCAAGACCATCAAGGGTTATGGTCTGGGCAAGTCGGGCGAAGGACAGAACATTTCGCATCAGCAAAAGAAGCTCGACGAGGACGGCATCCGGTACTTCCGCGACCGCTTCAATGTGCCCGTGGCGGATGAAAAGCTGGCCGATGTGCCCTACTACCATCCCGGCGAAGACTCCGATGAAATTCGGTATCTCAATGCAAGGCGCAAGGAACTGGGCGGCAACCTGCCCAGGCGCGTGGTCGAGTCCACGCCGCTGGAAATTCCGGATCTGTCGGCCTTCGAATCCATCACCAGGGGATCGGGCGATCGAGAAATCTCCACCACCATGGCCTATGTGCGTTGCCTGGCAGTGCTTTTGCGCGACAAGAACATCAAGAAGAACATCGTGCCGATTATTTGTGATGAAGCTCGCACCTTTGGCATGGAAGGCCTGTTCCGCCAGATTGGGATCTATGCCGCCTTCGGGCAGCTTTACGAGCCGGTCGATTCAGACCAGTTGATGTACTACAAGGAAGATCAGAAGGGACAGGTTTTGCAGGAAGGCATCACCGAGGCCGGATCGATGAGTTCATGGATTGCGGCGGCGACCAGCTATGCCTCCAACGGCCTGCCGATGATCCCGTTTTACGCGTTCTATTCCATGTTTGGATTCCAACGCATCGGCGATCTGGCCTGGGCGGCCGGCGACATGCGCGCACGCGGCTTTCTCATCGGTGGCACTTCGGGCCGGACGACCCTGAACGGCGAAGGCCTGCAGCATGAGGACGGCCACAGTCATGTCCTGGCCGGCACGATCCCGAACTGCGTGACCTACGATCCGACCTTCGGCTATGAACTGGCGGTGATCATCCAGGATGGCCTCAAGCGCATGTACGCCGACGAGGAGGA
>JBGTLI010000278.1:0-14224 GCA_041744195.1 Wenzhouxiangella sp.
GCAGGCCGGCGGCGTGCGCCGATCGGCCTCCAGCCAAAGCCGTTTGAGCACGACCTGGCGACCCGGCCAGCCTTCGATTCCGGCATGGCGGGCAAGTACCCGCTTGACGTTGCCATCCAGAATCGGAGCTCTTTGATCGAAGGCCTGGGCAACAATTGCATTTGCGGTCGAGCGACCAATGCCGGGAAGTGATTCGAGCTTTTTGGCGTCATAGGGCAACCGGCCATTGAACTCTTGCGCGCAGATGCGCGCGGTTGCATGCAGATTGCGGCCACGCGCGTAATAGCCAAGCCCCGACCAGAGGGCAAGCACGTCATCGAGTTCAGCGGCCGCCAGAGATTGCAGATCAGGAAAGCGAACCAGGAAGCGTTCAAAGTAGGGGATGACAGTCGCCGCCTGGGTCTGCTGCAGCATGATTTCAGCGACCCAGACCCGATAGGGGGTGCGCGCGTGCTGCCAGGGAAAATCATGACGACCATGGACCGCGTGCCACTTCAGAACCCGGGCAGCGAAGCTTGCGGGCGTATTTTTTCCCGGCATGGAAAGGGTTTTTAGGTATTATCCAGCGGCAGCACCGCATGAACAAATGTGCCGGCGTCGAACGGCCGCAGATCGGCAGCAGTCTCACCAACGCCGATAAAGCGAATCGGAATCTTCAACTCAGCGGCGATCGCAAACAGCACGCCGCCCCTGGCGGTGCCATCAAGCTTAGTCACGGTGATGCCCGAAAGTTCGACGGCCTGGTTGAACTGGCGCGCCTGGGCCACGGCGTTCTGACCGGTGCCGGCATCAACCACCAGCATGGTCTCGTGCGGCGCTTCCGGATCAATCTTCTGCATCACCCGGCGCACCTTGCTCAATTCATCCATCAGATGGCTCTGGGTATGCAAACGTCCGGCGGTATCTGCGATAAGAATATCCACGCCCCGGGCCTTGGCCGAATGCAGGGCGTCATAAATCACCGCGGCCGTATCGACGCCGGATTTCTGTGCCACCACCGGCACGCCATTGCGCTCGCCCCAGGCCTTGAGTTGCTCGACGGCGGCGGCCCGGAAGGTGTCACCGGCGGCCAGCATCACGCTCTTGCCTTCATCCAGGTAGCGCCGGGCGAGCTTGCCAATGGTGGTGGTCTTGCCGACGCCATTGACGCCGACCATCAGGATGACGAATGGCTTCTTGTCCGAATCGATTGCCAGGAACTGTTCACTGGGTTCGATCAGGTCGTAGAGTTCTGCCTGGACGGCAGGCAGCACCTGTGATGGTTCTGAAACGATGCCCTGCCGGATACCCTCGCGCAGGCGTTCAATGATCCGCGTCGTCGCGACCACGCCCATATCCGCCATCAGCAGGGTGGTCTCGATTTCCTCGATCAGTTCTTCATCAATGGACGATGCGCCCCGAATCAGACCAAACAAACCGCCGAGGCTGCTGCGGGTGCGCTCAAGACGCTGCTCGAGGGGATCGGCGCCGGTCTTTTCGACCGGCCGGACCTGGGTTGTTTCAAGACCAGTACCGGATTTTTTGCGACGGAAAATGGAAAACATGGGGGATTGCTTTGCCGGTTAGGTATTCAATGCCAAGGGGGTGATCTGATAGCGGTATGCTATCACCATGACAACGGCCAGAACGGGGAAGATTCGTATCATCGGCGGGCAGTGGCGGGGGCGCAAGCTGCCAGTCATTGACAGGCCGGGGCTGCGGCCGACCGGGGATCGGGCGCGCGAAACACTATTCAACTGGCTGGGCTCCCGAATCATCAAGGCACGCTGTCTTGACCTGTTCGCGGGCACAGGAGCCCTGGGTTTCGAGGCTGCCTCGCGCGGCGCCAGGGAGGTGGTGCTGGTCGAAAAGGACCGCGCACTGGCCGAATCATTGCGAGCCATAGCCGTTGCATGGCCCGGGGGCGAGGTGGTGAGGGTCGTGCAGGCCGACGCCCTGAACTGGATGACGAGCAATCCGGAGCCGTTCGACATCGTATTCATTGATCCACCGTTCGACCTTAATCTCCAGGCCGATGTGCTGGAGCGCGTTGATAGTCTGCTGAAGCCTGGCGCTCTCGTTTATATCGAGAGCGCCCATGACCAGCCCTGGGACGACGACGAACGCTTCGAAGCAGTGCGGACCAAAAAGCAGGGAAGGGTGATGCTCCGATTGTTGCGGCAACGGAAGCCCGGGAGTGAAGCGGTATAATCGGCCGTTTCCAACGCGTGGTCTCTCATGACACAGCCGCCTGACTACAACATCGCCGTTTATCCCGGCACGTTCGATCCAATGACGAACGGACATACCGACCTGGTTGCGCGTGCCGCGCGCATGTTCAGGCATGTCATCGTTGCCATCGCCGAAAGTCCGCACAAGCAGCCTGCCTTTTCGCTCGAACAGCGAATCGAACTGGCCAGAGCGGTATTGGCCGATGAGCGCATCAAGGGCGTAGAAGTCGTCGGTTTTGGGAGCCTGCTGGCCCATTTCGTTCGTGAGCGCGGCGCCGGGGTGATCCTGCGCGGTTTGCGGGCCGTGTCGGACTTCGAATACGAATTTCAGCTTGCTTCCATGAACCGGCACTTGGACAAGCAGGTCGAAACTGTTTTTCTGACCCCGGACGAAAAGCACAGCTTCATTTCGTCGACGCTGGTCAAGGAAGTCGCCCGCCTGCAGGGCGATATCGGCGAGTTTGTTCATCCACGCGTGGCCACTGCATTGCGCGCTCATTTTGGCGGCCAGGCGGCCTGACTGCGAGGAGTAAATTCAGAATGATCAATCTGACCGGAAAGATTGTGACCGGCCCGATAGTAGGACTGCTGTGGTTGGCCCTGGTTTTTAATGCCGAAGCCGCTGGGCCGGGACAGATTGCCGTCTCAAGTGCCCATGAACTGGCCACCCGGGCCGGTATCCAGATTATGCAGGAAGGCGGCAATGCATTTGACGCAGCCGTTGCCGTATCGGCCGCGCTCGCGGTCGTCGAGCCGGCGTCCTCCGGTATCGGAGGCGGCGGCTTCTGGTTGCTGCATCGGGCCGAGGATGACTTTTCGGTGATGATTGATGGACGGGAAACCGCGCCCGGCCAGGCCCACCGCGACATGTTCCTTGACGTCGACGGCGAAGTCGATCGTGATCTGGCCACCAACGGACCGCTGGCGGCAGGCATTCCCGGCGCGCCGGCAGCCTGGGCTCACCTTGCCGAACATTACGGCACCATGTCGTTGGCCCGATTGCTGGCACCAGCAATCGAGTTGGCTGAAGGTGGTTTTCCGGTCGACCAGAAATTCCAGACCTTGCTGGCCTTTCGCGCGCATGTCATGCAGCGCTGGCCTGAAACCGCGGCCATATTCCTGCCCGGTGATGACATTCCAGAGATCGGCCAGATCCTTCGTCAACCCGACCTCGCACGCACCCTGCGGGCCCTGGCCGAGCAGGGGGCCGATGGGTTCTACCGTGGCGAGGTGGCCGAAAAACTGGTCGAGGGCGCACGCGAAGCCGGTGGCATCTGGACCCTCGAAGATCTGGCTTCCTACGAGATCGCCGAGCGCGAGCCGATTCGGACACGCTACCGTGGCTACGAACTGATCACGGCCTCGCCGCCCTCGTCCGGAGGGATCGCCATTGCGCAGATTTTGAATATCATCGACCCCTATGATCTCGAGGCCATGAGTCGTGTCGAGCGCGTTCACCTTTTGTCCGAGGCCATGCGCCGTGCCTACCGTGACCGTGCCCTGTACCTGGGCGATCCGGATTTTGTCGAGATCCCCGAACAAATGTTGCTCAGCCCGTATTATGCCGCCGGGCTCAGGGCGGGCATTCGCATGGATCGTTCGACGCCTTCGGCAAGTCTTGCGGCCGATCCTGCGCTGGTGCTGGAGGGTGACAACACCACCCATTTCTCCCTGCTCGATGCCGGGGGCAACATGGTATCGGCCACCCTGACCGTCAATCTTCCCTATGGCGCCGCCTTCGCACCGCCCGGCACCGGCGTGCTGCTGAACAACGAAATGGATGACTTCGCCGCCGCACCGGGCGAGCCCAATGCCTACGGTCTGATCGGCTTTGCCGCCAATGCGATCGAATCCAACAAGCGGATGCTTTCATCCATGAGCCCGGCCATCGTCAAAAGTGATGAGCGCGTGGCTGTCATCGGCACACCGGGCGGTGCCCGCATCATCACCATGGTCCTGCTGGGCGTACTGGACTTTATCGACGGCAACGGACCAGAGTCCTGGGTCAGCATGCCGCGCTTTCACCACCAGTACCAGCCCGACGAGATCTCAGTGGAACGCAACGCTCTGGAGCCTGAACAAATCGAGGCTCTGAAAGCACTGGGCCACGAAGTCACCACCCGCGCCCGCCCCTGGGGCAACATGCATGGCGTCATGTGGGACCGCGCGACCAATACGGTCGAAGCCGCCCACGACCCGCGCTGGGAGTCTGGCGGAGCCGAAGTGATCAAGCTGAACTCGAACCGGAAATAGTTCACTGAATCGTGACCGGCGTCTCGGTTTTCCGGGGCTGGCCTGGGTTAACTTGTCATCAGAATAAAATCAGAGCGCCAGGGCATGACCAGCAGCCTTGGGGGGACAAATTCGGCGATTTTTCGCGGGGACGAAGATCGCATATTTTCCGACCGTTTCGAGGATGGCTCGCAGCAGGCAGAAGTCTTTGCGGCGCGTGTTCTGGAGCGAATCACCTATGGCGCTCGACCGTCAGATATCCAGCATTTTCTCAGCCTTGGAAGCAATTCCGAAGCGCGGCTTGCGGCTTTTGTCGACCAGCAGCTGAACTGGCAATCGCTGTCTGACGCCGATCTTCAGGCCCGTTTGAACGCGGCCGGTTTCGAGACCCTGGGCAAGTCCATTGTCGCGCTCTGGGCCGACCATGTGCGCGGCAGCCAGAATAGTCATCCGCAACGCAATTACCCGGTCGCAGAAACGGACGCTGCAAGAATCATGCGCGCGACCTATTCGAACCGTCAGATCTACGAGATGATGGTTGAATTCTGGCATGACCATTTCAATGTCAGTGGCTGGGAATTCAGCATAGCGCCGGTTTTCGTCCAGCATGACCGAGATGCAATTCGACCCCAGACGCTTGGCAACTTTCGCACCTTGCTCGAAGCAGTCGCCAAGTCAACGGCGATGCTTTACTACCTGGATAATCGCGCCAACCGCAGTGGCGGCTATAACGAAAACTGGGCGCGCGAGTTGATGGAGTTGCACACGCTGGGCGTCGATGCGTACTTTCCCGGCGCCTATCACGGCAACATTCCGATCGGCGCCGATGGTCAGGCAATTGGTTACAGTGATGCCGATGTTTACGATGTGGCCCGCTGCTTCACCGGCTGGACCGTGCGCAATGGCCACTGGAATTTCCCGTCCGATCCAGCGTTCGACACCGGCGAGTTCTTCTATTACTCGAACTGGCACGAGGGTGGATCGAAGTTCGTTCTGGGTCAGTGGATTCAGCCGGAAGGACAAGTCGAAGCGAACATTGTGATGGATCGGCTGGCCAGGCATCAGGCCACCGCCTTGCACATTTGCGGCAAGTTGTGCCGACGCTTTATCGCTGACGAGCCACCGCAGTCGCTGGTTGAGTCAGCCGCTCAAGTGTGGCAGTCGACCTGGCAGCAACCCGACCAGATCGCACAGGTTATGCGCCATATTCTCAATTCCGCGGAAATGTTGTCCGGCACCGGCAGCAAGGTTCGCCGGCCGTTCGAGCTGCTGGTGGCTGCGCTTCGCAAGACAGCCGCCAACGTCACCCCTCGGCATTTTGATGGCTGGGCGCCTTATGGCGAGTTCTTCAATCGGTTCAGCCAGACCGGGCACGGATCATTTCGCTGGCCGTCGCCGGATGGTTATCCCGATACCGCTCGACGCTGGACTTCGGCGTCGGTCATGGGCCAGAGCTGGCGCTTGCTGAGCCGGCTGCCGGAACTTCGCGAAACCGGTGGTGGTGCCTTTCTGCTACGGATCCAGGCCCTGACCGAGCAGGGCCTGCCCAGTGCCGGCGCCCGCACGGCCGAAAACCTGGTCGGCTTTTGGGTTGATCGGCTTATCGGCCGACCCATCACGCCGCTGATACGCCAGGAACTGGTTGATTTCATGCGTCAGAGTGTCGGCGCCGATTCACCGTTGGACATCACCTCCAACTTGCCTGATGGCAGCTGGAATGCCAACAACCTGAGCGCGCACTACACGCCGGTCAGGTTGCGGGTGATGGTGTCCCTGATTCTGATGACACCTGAGTTCCATCGACGATGAAGAGGCGATCTTTCATAAAAGGCTGCTGCCTGGCAGCCGGAGCCGGCGCCTTGCCTGGTGCCGCGTTTCTGAATCCATTCCAGTCCGGTCGCGGAAGCGGGCATGACGTGTTGATCTACCTGTTTCTGCGCGGCGGTATCGATGGCTTGCATCTCGTCGTGCCCTACGCTGGGCCAGAGCGAGTGGCTTATGAGCAGCAACGCGGAAACATGATGATCCCGGAGAGCCGATTGCGACCGATCAGCTCGCACTGGGCATTGCATCCGCGAGCCGGCGGTGGCCCAGGCGATGAGGTGGACAGCACGCCGCGCTGGCTGCAGCGACTGTGGCTGGAGAACCGTTTGGCCATCATCCAGGGAACCGGCATGCCCAGTCACCTGTCGCGCAGTCATTTCGATGCCCAGGCCTGGATGGACCTCGGAACCCCCGGCAACAAGAACACAGCCAACGGCTGGATAACACGCTACCTCGAGCAGGCTACCGGGTTGCCACCCGCCTTGCTCAGCAATGCGTTCGGATTTGGCAGCACCCAGCCATTGCCATTGATCGGCGCGGATCAGGCTTTCACCGTGGCAAATGCACAGGAATACCGGGTCGACGGTTTCCACTGGTCCTGGAACGATACCAATTCGCAGATTGCCGGCCATCAGGGCGCTCATCAGCGAATTTTCCCACTATGGCAGCCTGGCACGACGGATCTGGACGATGCCGGACGTCTGGCCGCCGAGGCGCTGGCGTTGATGCGGGAGATGAATTTCGCCGACTATGCGCCTGAAGGTGGCGCTCAGTATCCGGGCAGCAATCTCGGCACCCAGTTTCGCAATCTCGCCCAGTTGATCAAAAGCGATACCGGCGTGGTCGCCGCGACCCTGGACTACGGTGGCTGGGACACCCACGAAGGGCAGGGCATGCCGAATCCGGGCAACGCCTCGCATTTCGATTATTACGGCAACCTTGTTCAAGGACTTTCTGAGGCGCTGGACGCCTTTTATACCGACTTGGCCCTCTCGTCCCAGGGTAACCTGATGAACAGGGTCAACATCGTGATGTTGAGCGAGTTTGGCCGCAATGTGAGCGGAAACCAGTCCAACGGTACGGATCATGGGCACGGCAATGTCATGTTGGCGCTCGGCGGGCGCGTCAACGGTGGTCAGTTCTTTGGTGAGTTCCCGGGTCTGGATAAATCGTCATTATTTGAAAATCAGGATCTGGCAACCACAACGGATTATCGCCAGGTGCTGGCTGAAGCGCTGGTACGCCGGCTCAATTATCCGAGCGGCTCGTTGAGCTCAATCTTTCCTGGCCTGGAATCCTACGCTCCGATGGGGATATTCGAGGCCTGAAAGGTCCTTCCCTTTATCCTCGATCAACGGTACAATTGCCGGTTAGCCGAAACAGCGTTTGGTGAGGCGCCTTTTGAGGTTCCGAGCCGCATTCATGGAGACAACATGGTCAAGATTCGTTTGAGCCGGGGTGGTGCCAAAAAGCAGCCCTTCTACCACATCATCGTTACCGACAGCCGTAATCGTCGTGACGGCCGCAACATCGAGCGCCTGGGGTTTTTCAACCCGGTGGCCCGTGGTCAGGACGAGCGCCTGCGCGTTGATACCGACCGGGTCGACCATTGGGTCGGACAGGGCGCACAAATGAGCGAGCGCGTCAGCCACCTGGTTACCGAAGCGCGCAAGGCCCAGACCCAAAGCGCCTGATGTCCGCACCGGGCGCCGCTGAAACGGTCCTTGTCGGCCGCATCAATGGCGTCTGGGGCACGCAAGGCTGGGTGAAGGTCTTCTCTTTTACCGAGCCGGCAACGGCGATCTTCGACTATCAGCCCTGGCTGTTGTCGGGGACAGAAGACTCCGAGATTGTCGTCGAGCAGTGGCGGCAACAAGGCCCTCGCCTCGTTGCCCGCCTGAGAGGGGTCGAAACCACCGACCAGGCCATGACCTTGTTCGAGCTCGAAATTCATGTTCCCCGGGCATCCCTTCCCAAGCCAGAGCGTGGTCAGTACTACTGGTCTGATCTCGTCGGCCTGGAAGTTACCAACCTCGAAGGGCATTCCTACGGCAAGGTTCAGCGCATCCTGGCGACCGGCGCCAACGATGTCCTCGATGTAGCACCCCAGGGCAACGACCAGGCCAGCGTCCTGATCCCTTATGTGAAGGACCGGTACGTCAAGTCAGTCGACCTGACAACTGGCGCCATTACAGTCGACTGGCCGCTGGAATGGGTGGAGGACAAGCCTGATGCCGCGCCGGATTGATGTTGTTACCCTGTTTCCCGAATGGATTGATGGGCTCAAGGAACTTGGGCTGACCGGTCGGGCAATGGCGGACAACCGGGTTGAGCTGCACTGCTGGAACCCGCGGGATTACACAACTGACCCACATCGCAGCGTCGACGATCGACCCTATGGCGGCGGGCCGGGGATGGTCATGCGACCCGAGCCGCTGGCAAAGACAATTGAGGCGGTTCGCGCCGCTTCAGTTGACGCGCCGGTAGCCTGCCTGAGCCCGCAGGGACGCCGGCTTGATCAAGCCGGCGTGCTGGAACTGGCTGCCCGCGAGCGCCTGATTCTGGTGTGCGGCCGTTACGAAGGCATCGACCAGCGGCTGATGGATTCGGTCATCGACGAAGAGTGGTCGGTTGGTGACTACGTATTGTCTGGTGGCGAACCGGCAGCCGCTGTCTTGATCGACGCCGTGGTGCGCCAGATTCCCGGCGTACTGGGGCACGACCAGTCCGTGGCTGAAGATTCCTTTGCTGACGGCCTGCTTGATTGCCCGCACTTCACCCGCCCTGACCAGTGGCGGGGCATGACGGTACCGGAGGTGCTGATCAGCGGTGACCATGCGCGGATCGCTCGTTGGCGACGCGCCCAGGCGCTGCATCGCACCAGGCGATTGCGGCCGGATTTGCTGGTCGGGAGGGAACTGACGCTGGAAGACGAAGCCGCCCTGGCTGCACATCCTGAAGAATTTTCACTTCAGGGGCTGCCACAGAGCAGTAAAACAGGTTAAAATTGCAGGATTGTGTACCGCGGAAGTTTGCGGGAAATTCAAGAACATCGGGAACCAGCAAGCATGAACATCATAGACGAAATCAACAAGGAACAGATCGAACGGGAAATTCCGGACTTTGCCGCCGGCGATACCGTTGTGGTCAATATCTGGGTGCGTGAGGGTGAGCGCCAGCGCTTGCAGGCTTTTGAAGGGGTTGTCATTGCTCGCAAGAACCGTGGCGTCAATTCCGCATTTACCGTGCGCAAGATTTCCCACGGCACTGGCGTCGAGCGTGTATTCCAGACCTACAGCCAGCTGATCGAGTCGATCACGATCAAGCGTCGTGGCCGGGTCCGTCGCGCCAAGCTGTTCTACCTGCGCGACCTCGAAGGCAAGGCTGCCCGAATCAAGGAAAAGCTGACCCGCCGCGTCAGAGCCTGATCGCAGCAAGTTTCAGAATTACCCAATGGCCCGCTGGTTCTACCAGCGGGCCATTTTCGTTGATGGGTGTTAAAGATAGGAAAAAAGCTCACCACGGAGGCACAGAGGCACGGAGAAAAACACAATATAAGTTTTGTAATTAACTCTCTCTGTGTTCTCTGTGCCTCTGTGGTGAAAGCTTCTGCTTTTTGCTTTTTAATGCTGGAAGTTAGCCGGCTTGCTTGGCGGCGTCCGGGCTGGTTTCTTCTACTCGTTCATGACCAATGCGGCGGGGCGGTTCATGGCCCTTGATTTTGCTGGTGCCGTCAAACTGCGCGCCTGACTCGATCACGAGCTGACCGACCGAAACGGTCCCGGAGACGCTGCCCGTGGCAACGATTTCGAGCCTCTCGGCATCGATTTTGCCGGAAAACCTGCCACTGACCAGAACCTTGGAGGCCGCGATATCGCCTTCGAAATTGCCTTGCTCACCAATCGAGACTTCGGCTTCGGACTTCACGTTGCCTTCGACGTTGCCGTCGATGTGCAGGTTGTCACTCAGGGCGAAGTCGCCGACCAGCTTTGTCCCTGCAGCAATGACGGTCGTTCCGGTACGCTTGCGGTCCGACGAATGACCTCGACTAATGATTCCCATTCAACTCGATCCTCTTTGGTGAATAAAACATCGTAATCCTCCATCGACCAGCGCAGGAAAGGGCCTGGATCAAGGCGCCGGTTGAGATGACGGACTTCGTAATGCAGGTGGGGCGCGGCCGAGGCGCCGGTATTGCCGGAATAGCCTAGCAGTTGGCCCCGCTGAACGTAATTTCCGACCTGAACGGAGACACTGTCCATGTGGCCGTAGATGGTGGTGAATCCGTAGTTGTGGACCAGCTTGACCATATTGCCCAGGCCGCTGTTGTGGTGCTTGGAGGCCCATTCCACGATGCCATCGGCAGTGGCGTAAATGGGGGTTCCTGTAGGTGCGCGCAGGTCAACACCACCATGCATTGCGGTGCGTTCCTGAATCGGGTGTCGGCGCATGCCGAATCGGCTGGTGACGGTCTCTGACTCGACCGGGAAACCGCTTGGAATGGACTCCAGCATCAGGCGTTTCTCGAATGCCGTCTGGCTGGCCGTATCCACCCGCTGGGCCAGGGGGCGTTCGGGCTCAGCGCGCACGCCAATCATGATTTCGATATTCTCCAGCTCGTCACCCAGAGCCAGCAACAGTTGGGCTTTTTCGTCCACCTCCTCCTGCAACTGGATGCGCTCGGCCAGCAGTGCCTGGTTGTCCATCCCGATCGACTCATGCAGGGCATGCAGGTTGCGAACCTTGGACTTCAAGGAGCCAACCTTTCCGTTCAGCCCATGGATCAATAGCGTGCCACCGAGGATAGCCACAAACAGCCCGCAGCCGATGCCGGCCAACATCCGACGCATCAGCTGGCTCAAAGTGAAGTGCCTGGCCCCCTTGTAATCGGTTATTGTTATTTGGCAACGATCACGCATAAGCTTATGATTCTTATAGTTTGCTGGTTATTTTCGGGTGAAGCCGGACAGGTTTCGACATCATCGCGAGGGGTCAATTATGCGAGCCGGGCCGCCAGGATGCAAACCGCTGGATTCAGTACAATCGACAATTGGTCCCGACCGACGCGCGAGAACCGCCCATGCCCCGTCTGATTTTTCTACCCGCTAGTGCACTTATCGTCCTGATTCTGATTGGCTGCCAGAAAGATCCGCTGCCGCCGGGACCCGCTCTTGAACCTGCAGAGGAGGTGCCGACCAGCTATATCGATGAGCGCGACGCCATTGCCCTGGCGCCAGCGCGCCCGGAGATTTACGCCCAATTCACGCTGAATCCACCCGTTGATCACTTGAGTGACAACGAGCGCCAGATGATCGGGCTGCTGATCGAAGCAGCCGACATCATGGATCTGTTGTTCTGGCACTAGGCCTATGGGCCCCCAGCAGAATTTCTTGACGGAATCGACAATTCGACCCTCCGGCGATTTGGCGAAATCAACTACGGCCCCTGGGACCGTCTTGCCGGCAACCGGCCTTTCGTGGATGGCTACGGCCCCAAGCCGCCTGGGGCCAACTATTATCCGGCCGATATGACCGACGAGGAATTCGAAGCGCTGACCGATGAGCGCAAGAGTGAACTCTATACCTTGATTCGCCGCGATGAGGCCGGTGAGCTTATGGTGGTTCCATATCACGAGGTTTTTGCGAGCCAGCTTGCCGATGCGGCCGCGTTGCTGGATGAGGCTGCGAACCTGTCCGACAGCGAAAGCTTTGGCGAGTATCTGCGCTTGCGGGCACAAGCACTGGTCAGCGACGACTACCAGCCCTCGGACCTGGCCTGGCTGGATGTCAGAGACAACAATGTTGAATTGATCATCGGCGCCATCGAAACCTACGAAGACCAGCGCTATGGCGCAAAGTCCGGATACGAAGCCTACGTAATGATCAAGGACCACGAATGGAGCGACCGGCTCTCGCGCTATGCCGCCTTCCTGCCAGACCTGCAGCGCAATCTTCCGGTTCCCGAAGAATACCGGCGTGAAGAACCCGGGACCGACTCGGACCTCAATGCCTACGACATGCTTTATTACGCCGGGCATTCCAATGCCGGGTCAAAATCCATCGCGGTCAACCTGCCCAATGACGAAGAAGTCCAGCTCGCCAAGGGGACTCGTCGTCTGCAGTTGAAAAATGCCATGCAGGCCAAGTTCGATGCCATCCTGGTGCCGATATCTGAGGTTCTGATCGCCGAAGACCAGCTCGAACACATCAGCTTTGACGCCTTTTTCGGCAACACCATGTTCCACGAGGTGGCCCACGGCCTGGGCATCAAGCACACGATCGATGGTCGCACAACGGTGCGCGAAGCGTTGCGTGAGCATGCCAGCCCGCACGAAGAGGGCAAGGCGGACGTGCTCGGGTTGTTCATGGTGCGCGAACTGCTTGAAGCCGGGGAGCTGGAGGGCGACATCATGGATTACTACGTCACCTTCCTGGCCGGGATCTTCCGCAGCGTTCGCTTCGGGGCCGCCAGCGCGCATGGTCGGGCCAACATGATGCGCTTCAACTATTTTGACCAGCACGGGGCTTTCGAGCGTGGCGCCGACAATCGATACCGGGTGATCCCGGACCGCTTCAGCGAGGCTGTGGACGGCCTGTCACGCGAGATATTGATCCTGCAGGGCGATGGCGATTACGAGCGCGCTGGCCGGATGCTCGAGGAAATGGGCATGGTGGGCGAGCGCCTGCAAGCCGACCTGGACCGGATCGACGCAGCCGGCATCCCGGTTGATGTGACGTTCCGGCAGGGCCGGGAGGTGTTGGGGCTGGAGTGAGGCTGGGGGGCGGTGGTCGGTGCGTCGGTGCGTCAGTGCGTCAGTGCGTCAGTGCGTCAGTGCGTCGGGAGACGGAAATGATGAAAGGCCGGGGTTGACTTGAATTTCGGGGGGATCACGCCCACTTCTGGCAGCAGGTTCCCTAACTGAAATCCTTTTAGCCATGAATGACGTAAACGCCCCGGAAATCCGGACCTTCGATACCGAGGTCCATCAGCTTCTGAAGCTGATGATCAACGCCTTGTATTCCAATCGCGAAATCTTTCTTCGCGAACTGATCTCCAATGCCTCGGATGCCAGCGACAAGCTGCGCTTCGAAGCCTTGACCAAGGAATCCCTGAAGGGTCTCGACCAGGACCTCGGGATCGAGATCTCGTTCGATGCCGACAATGCCAGGCTGACGATCAGCGACCGCGGTATCGGCATGAACCGCCAGGAGGTGATCGAGAACATCGGAACGATCGCCCGCTCCGGCACCCGCCGCTTTCTGGAAGCCCTGTCCGGCGACCAGAAAAAGGACGCGCGCCTGATCGGCCAGTTTGGCGTCGGGTTCTATGCCGCCTTCGTCGTGGCCGCAAACGTGACGGTCGAGACTCGGCGCGCCGATGCCCCAGCTGATGAGGGTGTTCGCTGGAATTCGGCCGGAGAAGGTGAATACAGCATCGAGCAAATCGAGCGTGAAGCGCAGGGAACAACCATCACCCTGGAGCTGAAAGATGAACACAAGGACCTCCTCAGCCGTTGGCAGCTCCAGCGCATCATCCGGCATTACTCGAATCACATTGCCTTTCCCATCCGTCTGGTCGAGGTGGGCAAGGACGACGATGAGAGCAAGGATGAGGTGGTCAATGACAGCCAGGCCCTGTGGTCCCGCCCGAAATCCGAGCTGTCGGATGATGATTACAAGAATTTCTATTCCGGCCTGAGCCGCAATCCAGAGCCCCCGGTGAGTTGGGCTCATCACCATGTCGAGGGCAGCCAGAGCTACAGCCTGCTGCTGTACCTGCCGAGCCAGGCGCCGTTCGACATGCTGATCAACCGTGATGACCGCGAAGGCGTCAAGTTGTATATCCAGCGCGTCTTCATCATGGATGCGGCCGAGCAACTGGTGCCGCGCTACCTGCGCTTTATGCGCGGCGTTGTCGATTCGGCCGACCTGCCGCTCAATATCTCGCGCGAAATGCTG
>JBGTLI010000279.1:0-2971 GCA_041744195.1 Wenzhouxiangella sp.
AGACCGCCAGCCCGCGACGCTCCTGCCAAGGGTAGGGCTTGCCGTTGGCATCAATCATTTCCATGGCCAATATCATCCCATGCTGGCGAATCTCGGCCACGTGCCGATGGTCATCCAGTTCCGCCACGGCCGCGCGCATTCTTTGCGCGCGAACTCGATTGGCGGCCAGCACATCGGTCTGCTCAAACAATTCCAGCGTGGCCAGGGCCGCGGTGCAGCACAATGCATTGCCGGTGTAGCTGTGGGAGTGCATGAAGCCTTTGAGTTGCTCGTAGTTGTGATAGAAGGCCTGGTAGACCCGGTCATGGGTCAGGACGGCCGACAAGGGCAGAAAACCACCGGTCAGCCCCTTGGACAGGCACATGAAATCAGGGCTGATCCCGGCCTGCTCGCAGGCAAACAGGGTGCCGGTGCGGCCAAAGCCGACCGCGATTTCATCGGCGATCAGGTGAACGCCGTAGCGATCACAGGCCTCCCGCAGGCGTTCCAGGTAGGCCGGGTGATACATGCGCATGCCACCGGCGCACTGGACCAGGGGTTCAACAATCACGGCGGCAATTTCGTCATGGCGCTCGGCCAGTACCCGCTCCATCTCGGCAAAGCGGCGCAGCGAATGGTCAGCCCAGCTCATGCCGGGTTCGCGATCGAAGCAGTCGGGGGAGGGGACCACGATGGGTTGCATCAATAGTGGCCCGTAGGTGTCGCGGTATAGACCAACATCGCCCACGGCCAACGCCCCGAGGGTCTCGCCGTGGTAGCTGCCGGACAGGCACACGAAGCGGGTCTTTTTCGGCTGGTCGCAATTGAGCCAGTAGTGAAACGACATCTTGAGCGCGATTTCGACAGCGGCAGAACCGGAGTCGGCATAGAACACGCGTTCCAGCCCCGGGGGCGCCAAACTCACCAGCCGTTCGGCCAGTTCAATGGCCGGTTGATGGCTGAACCCGGCCAGGATCACGTGTTCGAGTTGGCTGGCCTGGTCGGCGATGCGGCCGGCGATGTGCGGATTGGCGTGGCCGAACAGGTTGACCCACCAGGAACTGATCGCGTCGATGTAGCGATTGCCGTCGAAGTCTTCCAGCCAGACGCCCTGGCCGCGACGAATGGGAACGAGTGGCAGCCATTCGTGGTCTTTCATCTGGGTGCATGGGTGCCAGAGGGTGGCCAGGTCGCGCTCGCGCCAGTGCTGATTGTTCATCGAAGAAGGCATGTCGGCGTTATGATTGTGACAGTGCATGATTGAGATTATGGGAAGGTATCAGAGAATGACACGCTTGAAGGTCCGTACTGCCGGTGGATTCTCGCTGATCGAGATTCTGGTCGTGGTCGTCATTATTGCGATCCTGGCCGCGGTCATCGTACCGCGGGTGATGGATGAACCCGACCGGGCCCGGGTGACCAAGGCCCAACAGGATGTGCAGGCTCTGGTTACCGCGCTCAACATGTATCGCCTCGACAACTATCAGTACCCGTCGACCCAGCAGGGTTTGGAAGCGCTGGTGCGCCGTCCCTCGGGACAGCCCGAGGCGGCCAACTGGAAGGCCGGCGGCTATATCGAGCGCCTGCCGCGCGATCCATGGGGTAATGAATATCAGTATCTCAACCCCGGCCTGCACGGTGAGATCGATGTCTGGTCAAACGGCGCCAACGGCGTGCCCGGCGGCGACGGGATCAACGCGGAGATCGGTAATTGGGGACGGTAGTCGGAACGCAGATGTGACCGCGCGGGCGACCCACGCTGGCTTCACCCTGCTGGAGGTTCTGGTGGTGGTCGCCATTGGCGCGATCCTGGCTGCAATGGTGGTTCTGCGTCTCGGCCAGTGGGGATCACCCGATGATCCCGCCGCCCAACTCGAGCGCTTCGGCGCCTTGCTCGAGTCGCAATGCCAGCAAGCTGTTTTCCAGGCTCGACCGCGTGGACTCAGGGTGACCGACAACGGCTACGACTTCTGGCAGGCAACGGCCAGTGGCTGGGTTGCACTGAGAGGCGATGGCCTCGACCGGCCGCGCGCCTGGACCGGTGCCGTGGCGCCGGGACTGTTGCTGGATGGCCATGAGGCCCGGCTTTCGGCGGCCGTTGAGGCGCCTCAAATCATCTGTCAGCCGCTCGGTGAGTTGACCCTGTTCGAGTTGACCCTGGCCAAGGACCAGCAACGCTGGCGCGTCAATGGCCGTGGTGATGGCCGCCTCGTTTATCACTGGCCGCGATGAGCAGTTCAGTGCGCGGTTTTACCCTGCTGGAAGTGCTTGTTGGCCTGGTGGTGGTCGCGATTGCTGTTGCTGCCCTGGCCAGGATCGGCAGCCAGAGTATCGATAGTCAGTTCCAGCTCGAACAGCGCACATTGGCGCTGTGGGTGGCCGACAACGTGATCGCCGAGTTGCGCCTGGACCCGCCGGGCAGCGGCCGACGCCAGGGCAGCAGCCCGATGGGCGAACAGGTTTGGCACTGGGACGCGTTGATCCAGCCGGCGCCGGGGGACGAGATGCTGCGCGTCGATGTCGTCGTATTCGGTGACAGCGCTCGAACTTCGCCACTGTTGACCCATACCGGTTTCCTGCCACTGTGAGGATGGCAGGAAAGGCGCGCGGCTACACCCTGGTGGAAGTGCTGGTCGCCGTGCTCGTGTTTGCGGTGCTGTCATCAAGCGCCTACATGGCTCTCGACGGCCTGAGTCGCGCGGCCATGGTCCATCGCCAGCACAGCGCCGATCTGGCGGCCTTGCAGATGACCGTCGCCCGAATGGATGCCGACATCCGGCAACTCACCACCCGCGCTGTCATGGCTGGCGACGGCCGCCGTGAACCGGCGCTGGCCGGCCAGCGCCATGGACTGACCGCCACCCGGGCGGGCTGGGCCAATCCGTCCGGGCTGGATAGAGGCAACCTGCAGCGCTTTTCCTGGCAGCTGACCAACAACGAACTGGTCCGGGTGAGCTGGCCGGTGACCGATACCGTACCGGGCTCGCAGGCG
>JBGTLI010000280.1:0-18894 GCA_041744195.1 Wenzhouxiangella sp.
TGGGATTTGCAAACGCGCCAGCAGCTTTGGGGCCATCAAGGCGCTGCTAGAAGTCCCCATTTGGGCAGTCTGAACAAAACTTGCGAGCGACAGGCGCGCCAAGGCAGCCGGAGAACCGGCCGAGCCAGAGGGGCGCTCCTACGATTGTTTGCTTGGTCACTTTGCGGTATGTGGGTGCCGTAGTTCGGTGCGGGTCTAGCCATTTCCGGTCACAAGCCGAATCGTCACCCGCGTGGAACTTCGAATCAACCCGCCTTTGTGGCTGCTCGGCGTGACCGAGCCGACCCTTCGGGCCTCATGGCATGAAAATTGAATTTGGTGTGGTCAGGAACGCATATTGCGAAAACCACAAATCAAGGGAACGATCACATGTTCGATACATGCGCAGCAGCGCAAGATGAAGCACGGCTGGTTGACTATACGGCGGTCATTGGCGTTGGCATCCGGTTTGCCTTTCAGCCGGTCGTGCACCTGCGCGCGGGTCGGGTCATCGGCTACGAGGCGTTGGTGCGAGGACGTTCCGGTGAATCGGCCGGCAGCATCATCGCCAATGTCCGGCCCGAAAATCTCGGCTTTTTCGACCAGGCCTGCCGCAGCCGCGCCATCCAGGACGCCAGCGCGCTGGGTGTGACCTCCGACCTGTTTCTCAACTGCACTCAGGTGACACCGGACAACCTTGCCCTGACGCTGACCAGCACACAGAAGCAGATTCTGACCTATGGGCTCAATGCCCACCAGGTTGTGCTGGAATTTTCCAGCCTGGCCCGTCTCGGCAATCCGCGTCAGTTGGCCGGCGTGCGCGACCAGGCCAATGCCTGCGGCTTTCGGGTATTGGCTGACAACTATGGCACCGGCGAGGCCGGACTGAAGCGATTGGCCGTGCTCCGGCCCGAGTACGTCAAGCTCGATCGCGAAATCATCAATCAGGTCCATACCAGCCGCCGCCGACAGGCGATTATCCTGGGCATCGTGGCAACCTGTCGCGCGCTGGGTATCGGTGTCATTGCGATTGGTGTTGAACAGGAAGTAGAGGTCAACTGGCTACACGAGCATGCCGGCATTGACTGCTTCCAGGGCTATTACTTTGCCCGTCCCGAAGTCCAGGCCACACCCAGAGTGGACACCGGGTTGCTGCAGGGCTGAACCACGAGGGTTGATCGAGGCTGGGCCTTCAGCGCTGACGTGACCGGAGCTGTTCGATGACTTGATCAAGGTCACTGCCGGCAGCCTTCAGGCACACCAGCAGGTGGTACAGGAGATCAGCCGCTTCGCCGTTGAGCTTGTCCGGATCACCGCCGACGGCAGCGAGGGCAACTTCCACACCTTCCTCACCCACCTTCTGGGCGCAACGCGCCACGCCCTCGGCCAGCAGCCGGGCGGTGTAGCTGGACCTGTCGCCGGCGCTGGCGCGTTGGATGATGGTTTGTTCGAGCTGGGCCAGGAAGCCCGGTCCCGACGCCGGCTGGTCACCGAAACAGGTGGCGGTACCGAGGTGGCAGACCGGCCCGGTTGGCACGGCCTGGACCAGCAGGGTGTCGCGATCGCAATCGGCGGTGATGCTGACCAGTTGCAATGCGTTGCCCGAGGTCTCGCCCTTGGTCCATAGGCGGTTCCTGGAGCGTGAATGGAAGGTCACCTTGCCGATCTGCAGGGTTTTGTCCAGCGCCGCCTGATTCATGTAGCCGAGCATCAGCACCCGACCGTCGCGCACATCCTGAACGATGGCCGGCAGCAGGCCGTCGCCCTTGGCCCAGTCGAGCTGGTCGACGGCGGTGGGTGATTGGTCAGGGTTTTGTATCGGGATCATGCGAGTTCCGTAATTTAATTGCTGCGGGTGGTGATGGACTGGGACGCAAGCCAGGTCTTGAGCTCGCCGATGGCGATCTGGCCGGAATGGAACACGGTGGCGGCCAGTGCGCCGTCGACATCAGCCTGGCGGAAGACGTCGCGAAAGTGTTCGCGCGCGCCGGCGCCGCCGGAGGCGATCAGGGGAATATGGCACAGGGAGCGAATGGTCTGGAGTTGATCAATATCGAAGCCGGTGCGGACGCCGTCGGCGTCCATGCAGTTCAGAACGATCTCGCCGGCACCCAGGCGCTGGACTTCGGCCACCCAGTGCCGGGTGTCGCGCCGGGGGTCGACCATGTTGTCCGGGTCGCCGGTGTACTGGCGAACCCGCAAGCTGCCATTGTCGCGAATGGAATCAATGCCAACGACAATACACTGTGAGCCGAACGCATCGGCCAGTTCGCTGATCAGTGCCGGGCGCTCAAGGGCCGGGGAGTTGATCGAGATCTTGTCGGCCCCGGCATGCAGTATCGTGCGCGCCGAGACGACATCACGAATGCCGCCTGCCACGCAAAACGGAATGTCGATCGCCGCGGCCACCTTTTCGACCCAGGCCACCTCGACGCTGCGGCGTTCGGGGCTGGCGGTGATGTCGTAGAAAACCAGCTCGTCGGCGCCAGCGTCGCGATAGCGTTCGGCCAGTCCGACGATGTCGCCCATGTCACGGTGATTGCGAAAGCGCACGCCCTTGACCACCCGGCCCTCGCGCACGTCCAGGCAGGGAATGATCCTTACCGCGACCATCGCTCGATATCGTCCATGCCGACGCGGCCTTCGAGCAGGGCCTTGCCGACAATGCAGCCCGTAACCCCGGTTCGCGCTGCCGCGTCCAGGTCGGCAGGCGAACCGACGCCGCCGGAGGCCTGGACCATAAGACCGGAAAAGCGCGCCACGATGGACTGGTAGAGTTCCAGGCTGGGGCCACTGAACATGCCATCTCGTTCGATGTCGGTACACAGCAGGTGTTTCAGGCCATGGTCGGTCAGGCGGTCAAGCAGGGAAAAAAGGTCCACTTCGCCAGTTTCAGTCCAGCCGGCGGCGCGGGGAAACCAGCCGCCATCGAGACCGCGTGCGACATCAAGACCTGCAACGATCACCTCAGGACCCAGCGCTTCAAGCCAGGATTCGACCAAGTCGGGTTGTCTGACACACAAGCTGCCGATCACCACGCGCGCGGCACCCAGGTCCAGCCGTCGCTCCAGATCATCTTGCGAGCGCACACCGCCGCCGGTCTGCACCGGGATGGTCAGCGTGCGGCAAATATGCGCGATCACTTCGAGGTTGGCGTCGCCACCGGCCCGAGCACTGTCCAGGTCGACCAGATGCAGACAGGTGGCTCCGGCTTTTTCGTAATGCAACGCCAGTTCGAGCGGGTCTTGCTGGTAGCTGGTTTCGCGATCGTAATCCCCCTGCTCGAGACGGACGACTCGGCCGTGGCAAAGATCAATGGCCGGGATGATTTTCATGATGGCGGGTTTTCCATGTCGATTCATTCAACCTGTGGACAGAAAGTTCTTGAGCAGCCGGGCCCCGGGTGCAGCCGATTTCTCGGGGTGAAACTGGCAGGCGGCGAAGTTGCCGCGCCGAACGACCGCGGCAAAGCGCTGGCCGTGTTCACTGGTGGCCACTGCATGGTCGGTGGGGGCGGAGAAATTGTGGATGAAGTAAAACCACTCATCGCCCTTCAGGCCAGCAGCCAGCGGATCGCCTGAGATAGTCCACTCGAGCTGGTTCCAGCCCATGTGTGGTAATCGCAGACCCGGGTCATCCGCGGAAAGCCGGCTGACGCGCCCGGGAATCAGCCCGAGACAATCGACATTGCCCTCCTCGGAGAATTCGTACATCAGTTGTAAACCCAGGCACACGCCCAGCACCGGCTGGGTCAGGCCGCGAATGACGTCGACCAGCCCGGCTTCGGTCAAGGCGGCCATGGCCGCGCCGGCCGAGCCGACCCCGGGCAGGATGACCTTCTCGGCGGCGCGGATCTCGCCGGCGTCCCGGGTCAGCAGGCATTCAGCACCCAGGCGATTGAGCGCGTGAACCACCGACCCCAGGTTCGCCCCACCTGAATTGATCACTGCAATCGTCATGCGCCAGGCTCCTGAAAAGACCATCTCGCGCAGAGACGCAGGGACGCAGAGAAAACAAAAAGCCTCTCGCCAAGGCGCAAAGGCGCCAAGGGTCGCAAAGAAAAGCAGGAAAAAAATGGGGGTGCTGTAAAAGCGGTTTTGCTTGTTTCAACTCCCTTCGTTTCTCCTTTGCGTTCCTTGGAGCCTTCGCGCCTTGGCGAGAGGCTTTTGCCTTTGAATTCGTTCTCCGCGCCTCTGCGCCTCTGCGCGAGATTGCTTTTCCCGGCCATCACAGCAAACCCTTGGTGGACGGGATGCCGGTTGCGGTTCGGGCCAGGGCCGGGCGCAGGGCGCGGCCGAGGCCCTTGAAGCAGGCCTCGACCATGTGGTGGGTGTTCTCGCCGCTGACATCGATATGAATCGCGCACTTGAGGGCCTGGGCCAGCGAGGCGAAGAAATGGGTCACCATTTCGGTGTGCAGGCCGCCCACCGACTCGCGCGGGAATGCGCCATTGATAACAAAGGCGGGTCGTCCGGACAGGTCAACGGCGACCTGGGCCAGGGACTCGTCCATTGGCAGGACGAAGCCGTAGCGACCCAACCCGGCACGATCGCTCAGGGCCTGATCCAGAGCCTGGCCCAGTGACAGTGCGCAGTCTTCGACTGTGTGGTGTTCGTCGACCTCCAGATCGCCGCGGCATGTAAGTTTCAACGCGAAGCCGGCGTGGCTGGCGACCTGTTCGAGCATGTGGTCGAAAAAACCAATGCCGGTGCTGATGGCGATGGGTCCGGATTGGTCCAGATTGACAGCCACTTCGATCGCGGTTTCACGTGTCTTGCGCTCGACCCGTCCAACTCTTGGTGTCGTCAGGATGGCAGCGGAGATTTCGGCCCAACTCTGGCCTTCGGCGCCGACCCGAAACCCGCGCAGGCCCATGTTGGCCGCCAACTCCAGATCGGTTTTCCGGTCGCCGATCACCGCCGAATGAGTGCGGTCCAGGGCCGGGTCGCGCAGGTAGTCGAGCAGCATGCTCACACCCGGTTTGCGCGAGGGTTGGTTGTCGGCGGGGAAGCTACGGTCGATGTGGATGGCGTCGAATTCGATGCCCTGCGAGGCCAGTATCTGTAGCAGCAAATTCTGCGGCCCGATGAAGTCGGCCTCCGGAAAGGAGTCGGTGCCCAGGCCATCCTGGTTGGTCACCATCACGAAGCGAAAGCCCGCGGCCTTCAGGGCTAGCAAGGCCGGAATCACGCCCTGGCAAAGGCGGAATTTCTCGAAGTTGTCGATCTGTTCATCGGCCGGCTCTTCGATCAGGCAGCCGTCGCGGTCGATGAAAAGAATCTTTCGGGTGCTCATGGACGCTGTCCCTTGCTGAAGTCAACCATCCAGTCGATCAGGATGCCGGTTTCATCGGCGGTGCCGATGGTGATCCGGACGCAGTTGGCCAGCCCCGGTTGGGCCGACTGATCGCGCAGGCGGATCCCGGCTTCCCCGGCGGCCCGCACCAGCGCGCCTCCATCGTCGACTCGGATCAGGACAAAATTCGCTTCTCCCGGCCAGATGGCCCGGATGCCCTTCTGATCTTCCAATGCCGTGACCAGACGCCGCTTCTGCTCGGCCAGCTCATTGAGTTGCCGGGCGCGGGATTCATTGGCGGTCAAGGCGCGCAGGGCAGCGGCAACGGAGGGTGTGGGCAGGGGATAGGGCGCGATGATGCGCCGGAGCAGATCGATGATGCGTGGATCGGCAATCAGCGCGCCGATCCGGCAGCCGGCCAGGGCGAAGGCTTTCGACAAAGTGCGCAGGACCACCAGGTTGGGGTGATCGGTGATGGCGCCTGCCAGCGAGTCCTGATTGCAAAACTCGATATAGGCCTCGTCGATAATCACCAGACCATGTCCTGCAACCCGGTCCGCCAGGGCCAGAACCTGGTCGGCGGGCACCAGGTTGCCGGTTGGGTTGTTGGGTGAGCACAGGAAATACAGGCGGCAAGCCGGTGCCTTGTTGATGCTGGCCGGGTCGAGATGCCAGGCGCCGTCGCGCTCAAGCAGTGGGATTTCCACTACCTCGGCGCCCTGGATGCGCGCGCTCATGGCGTACATCCCGAAGCACGGTGGGCAGGTGAGGACGCGGTCGATGCCAGCGCGGCAGTAAGCGCGGGTCAGCAGGTCGATGCCTTCGTCGCTGCCGCGGGTGATCAGGATTTGCTCGCTTGCAACCATATAATAGTAGGCCAGCTGAGCTTTCAATTGCGCCGGCTGGGGATCAGGGTACCGGTTGAGCTGCAGGCCTTCATCGCCCTCGGGAGGCCATGGGTTCTCGTTGGCGTTGAGCAGCACGCCAGCGCTGATCGCCAGGGCGCGGGCCGAGGCGTAGGGTTGCAGCGCGCGAATGTCGGCGCGGGCAAAGTCGGTCGGATTCACACTCTTTCCCCCCGCGCCAGAGCGGCCAGGCGCAGGTCAATCGCCTGACGGTGGGCATCCAGGCCTTCATGAGCGGCCAGGCAGGCGCCAGCTGGACCGAGGTTCTCAAGACCTTCGGGCGTGGCCTCCTGCACCGTCATTCGGCGCATGAAATCGGTCAGCGACAGCCCGGCGCGCGAGCGGGCCCAGCCGCCGGTCGGCAGAACATGGTTGGTGCCCGAGACATAGTCGCCCAGTGATTCGGGCGTGTAGTGCCCCAGGAAGACCGAACCGGCGTTGCGCACCTCATTGCAAAGTTTGTCTGCTTTGCGGCAGGCAATGATCAGGTGTTCCGGCGCGTAGTCGTTGGCGATGGTGATGGCCTGACCAACGTGATCGACAACGAGGATGGCGCCGTGAGCCAATGCCTTGCGTGCGGTATCGGCGCGGGGCAGTCGCGCCAGAAGCTGCTTGATTGCAGCGAGGACCTGTTGGGCCAGATCCGGGCTGGTGGTGACCAGGAAGACCTGTGAGTCCGGTCCATGTTCGGCCTGGGACAGCAGATCGATGGCGACAAACTCCGGGTTGGCGCTGGCGTCGGCAAGCACCATCAGTTCAGACGGCCCGGCCGGCAGGTCCATGGCGGCGCCATCGGCGTGTTCGGCGACCTGACGCTTGGCCTCGGTCACAAAACGATTGCCGGGGCCGAAAATCTTGGCGACCCTGGGCACCGACTCGGTGCCATAGGCCATGGCCGCCACCGCCTGGGCGCCGCCGGCGACCAGCACCTTGCCGATTCCCAGTTTGCAAGCGATTGCCAGCACGGCGGCATCGGCCCGACCATCCGCGCCCGGCGGCGTGGCAAGCACGATGTCGCGGCAACCGGCCAGCCGTGCCGGCACCCCCAGCATGATGGCCGTGGAGGGTAGTGGGGCCGAGCCGGCCGGCACATACAGACCCACCGGGTCGAGCGCGCGCCAGCGCACCTGGCAGGTCACGCCGGGGGCTGTTTCCATGGTTTGGTCATCCGGCTTTCCAGCCTGGTGAAAGCGCCCAACGGTGTCAATGGCGGTGTCGATCGCGGCCAGCAATTCCGGAGCCAGTTTGTCGGCCGCACGGGTCAGGTCATCGGCGGTGGCCATCAGCGAGACCGGTTCGCGACCGTCGAACTGTCTGCCAAATTCGAGCAGACCCGAATCACCGTCGCGACGGACAGTCTCGATGATGCCGGAAACCGCCTGGCGCAGCTCATCGCCGGTTTCCATGGCCGGTCGGGCCAGCAGACGGGTCAATTCGGCAGCCTCCAGGCTGTCGGCGCGAACGATCTTCATGCTGTTATCGATTGTCCTGGCAATAGGCATGGCATCACTCATAGCAATAGTCATGCCAGCATTTTTTCGACCGGCAGCACCAGAATCGCCGAGGCACCGGCCGTCTTGAGCTCCTCAAGATGCTCCCAGAACACCTGCTCGGTGCAGACCGCATGAACGGCCACCCGGTCGGATTGACCTTCGAGATCCAGAACGGTCGGGGATTCGGCGCCGGGCAGGATGGCCGAGATCTCGGCCAGACGCGCCCGGGGGGCGTGCAGCATCACGTACTTGGTTTCAGCCGCCTGCTGCACCCCCTGGATCCGGGTCAGCAACTTGGCCAGCAGAAGCTCGGACTCGGCATCGAGGGTTTGCGGGCTGCGGAAGAGCGCGGCCTGGCTGGACAGGACTTCGGCAACGGCCTTCAAGTGATTGGCGCGCAGTGTGGTGCCGGTAGAGACCAGGTCGACGATAGCGTCGGCGGTGCCCAGGCTGGGCGCGATTTCAACGGCGCCGTTGAGCATGACGATATCGGCGTTGACGCCCTGGTTTTGCAGGTATTGCCGGGTCAGCCAGGGATAACTGGTCGCCAGGCGCCGGCCGTCGAGCTGCGCCGTGCCTTTGAAGTCCTCATCTTCCTTCACGGCCAGCATGAGTCGGCAATGGCCGAAGTCCAGCTTCAGCAGCGGGGTCAGCTGCGCATCTGTACGCCGCTGGCGGCTCTCCAGCACTTTCTCCTGCGCCACGTTCTCACCCACGATGCCGAGTTGGCAGACGCCTTCAAGCAACAGGCGCGGGATGTCATCGTCGCGCACCAGCAGCAGATCCACCGGCAGGTTGCGCCCGAACCAGAACAGCTTGTCCTTGCTTCGGACGAAGCTGAGGCCGGAGCGCTCAAGCAAGGCCAGCGACTTGTCGGCCAGGCGTCCGGACTTCTGGATGGCGATCTTGATTCGATTCATGGCGAATAGGGGTTCCAGGTTCAGGGTTCAGGGTTCAGGTTGCCGGAGGCGGTTTTCAGGCGTTCCAGGGCAAGTCGGTATCCGCCGTTGCCTTGTTCGAGAAAGCGCGCGACCCGGCCGATGGTGGTGACGCTGACTGCTGTCCGGTCATGGATCTCGCGGTACGGCATGCCCTCGTCGAGGTACTTGACCACCCGCCAGCGGTCGACCAGGGCCTCGAGTTCGGCCGGGGTGGTCAGGTCCTTGAGCAAGGCGCGGGCCTCATCAGGCGTTTTCATGGCGAGAAAAGCCTCAGCCAGACTGGAACGGGCGGCTGCATTGGCCTTGGCATGATCTTTATCGAGATCCTTCATATCTTCCACTAATGTAATAGCGTGTTATTACATTAACACATGATGTGTGAAGAGAAAAGCATCGGATGGCAAATTAGTGTGCGCCAAATCTGGCGGGGGTCCTTTTCAGGCGGCGGTCGGTACCTTGGGCGGGGCGGGGCGACGACGCCAGCGGGCGCGCAGGGTCACCCAAAGTACGCCGAGCAGAACCAGGCCGCCGCCAACAAGCAAGCGAGGCCCGGGCCGGTCGCCCCAGAAGATAACGCCGAGCAGGACAGCAAGCACGGGAACCAACAGCAGGTAGGGTGTGACCTTGTTGACTTCATGGCGCTGGATCAGCCAGTAAAAACCGCCGTGACCCAGAATCGATGCGCCGATGGCCGAATAGATCACGGCCAGCCAGACGCCGGGATTGTCCACGCTGCTTTTCAAAGTTTCGATCGGCTGCTCAAACCAGAATGCAAAAACGATGAGGATCGGCAGGGACAAAGCGGCGTTCCAGGCCTGGAAACTCAGCACGCCGATTCCTTCAAGCCGACGCATCAGGATGGTTCCGATGGCCAGGAACAGCGCAGAGGCAAGAACCAGCAACAACACATCGAGTTGATCAAGAACCAGGGGGTCGAGCCCCATGACCAGCACGCCGCTGAAGGCAATGGCGATGCCCGAGGCCGTACGCCAGCCGACCCGCTCGCCCAGAAACACGATGGCCAGCAGGGTTGAAATTGGAATGTAAACCTGCATCAACAGGGCGATTGAGGAGATGTCATGTGACCGGCCGAGGGCGAAGAACACCAGCCCGAAGTGCAAGGCTCCCATGGTCCAGCAGCAGGCCAGCAGCAGTCCCCATTGGTGACGCGGCGGGAATCTCAGCAGCGGCAGCAGCAGCATCAGGACCAGGAAAAAGCGTACGACCGTAAAGGTGATCGGCTCCAGGCCGGCCACGGCCCAGGCCGCGGCAAGGAAGTTCCCGGCCCAAAGCAGGCAGATCAGGATCAGCAGAGCGTAATGTCGTGTGGGCATGGCAACGAGCCTGGTTAGCGCGGGCCATTGTGCATCACTTCAGACGATCAATGACTGACCCCGACCGTCAGAAAGTGGCCCAAAACTGTCACCCGGTGACTCACTCGGCTGTTGTTGTTGGCCTCCAGGCCCGGGTAGTAATGCATCTGCAGGGCCGCTGGCACGAAACATGCAAGGTAACAATCAACAAGAAGTAAAACGAATCACGAGGCGAAAAAAGACAATGGCTGAATTCAATCTGATTTTTGACGAAAACGACGACGAAGTTGATTTGATCGCTGCTGTCGATGAAAGCGCCTTCACTAGCCTGCTTTCCGACGAAGTCGTCATGAACTGGTTGATGGAACTTGAAAGCCAGGAAACTGAAATGGAAAGTGAACCTCGCCGCGCCCACGCCTGAATCGCTTTTTACCGATTGTTTCAGTCAGCACCGGCTGACGAAAAGAATACATGGGAAGGGGAACCCCCTGGAGGCGGCAAGTCTGACCAGTCGCCTGCCCTGGAAAGTTGACCAGGGTCCAGACAGCAAAACGCCCACCTCTGGTGGGCGTTTTGCTGTCTGGGGAGAGCCTGTTGACCGCAACCGGGACAGGGCAGGCAAAAGTGCCCCCCAGCGGCTACTGGTGGACAAAATCTGTCAATTGTGCCCCGTGGCTTGATAGCGCTCAATCCCTCAAGCTATTGATTAATATTGATAGCGCTACTTTAGGCACGTTTATTGCATTATCGTTGACAGTAACTAAAGAACCGATTTTGAAGAGGGAACAAACAATGGAACAGCTCGCTATCAACGACAACAGCCAATTCAACGCCCTGCTTTCCGACGAGGTCGTCATGCAATGGCTGATGGATCTGGAGTCAGAATGCGACCAGGCCGGACACATCAATCAGGCTCGGGACATCGCGGATCAGGCCAAGCGTTTCGCCTGAACCATTGAAAAGCATGGAAGGGGAACCCGCCGGGCCTGGCGGGCAACCATTGCCTGGATTCAATTACTCCACGGTTTCACGATCACCAACTTCTTCGCGGCCACCAACTACTCCACGGTCACCGACTTGGCCAAATTTCGCGGCTGGTCGACGTCCGTCCCCTTCAGTACACCCACGTGATAGGCCAGAAACTGTAGCGGCAGCACCTGCATGATGGGGGAGATGGTCGAATGGGGCGCTGGCACCCGGACCAGTTCGATACTGGGATGCGGCGCCATGGTCACGCCGCGATCGGCGAACACATAAAGCCTGCCTCCCCGTGCCCGCACCTCTTGCAGGTTCGATACCAGCTTGGTCAGCAGACTGTTGCTGGAAGCCGGCACGATCACCGGCAGGCTGTCATCGACCAGGGCCAGCGGCCCGTGCTTGAGTTCACCGGCGGCATAGGCTTCGGCATGAATGTAGGACACCTCCTTGAGTTTGAGCGCACCTTCCATGGCAATCGGGTATTCCGGGCCGCGGCCGAGGAAAAGGGCGTGCGGCTTTTCGGATATCTCTTCGGCCACGGCCCGCACAGCCGGGTCGATGGCCAGCACCTCGCGCGCCTGCTGCGGGGCCTGACCAAGATCTTCGAGTACCTGGCGCACCAGCTTGGGATCAGCGCCGCGGGCCTCGGCCAGGGCTGCGGCCAGCAGCAGTAGTACGGTCAACTGGGTGGTGAACGCCTTGGTCGAGGCAACCCCGACCTCCAGCCCGGCCCGGGTCATCAGAATATGCCCGCAGGCTCGGGTCAGCGCGCTTTCGGGCACGTTGCAGATACCCAGGGTGTCGAGATAGCCGAGTGCCCCTGACCGCTCCAGCGCGGCCAGGGTATCGGCCGTTTCACCGGATTGGGAAATGGCGATCAGCAGGGTATCGTCCGGAATGGCCGGGTTGCGGTAACGGTATTCGCTGGCCACCTCGACGCTGACCGGCACCCGCGCCAGACCTTCAATCCAGTAACGGGCCACCAGGCCGGCATGAAAACTGGTGCCGCAGGCGATGATATGAATGGCACGCACCCGCTTGAGCAGGTCGCGATCCAGGCTCGGACAGATCCGGGTGCCGTCCAGGTGCGCATGCAGGGTGGTGGCGATCGCATCCGGTTGTTCATGGATTTCTTTTTCCATGAAATGCCGGTAACGACCCTTGTCGACCGAATCGGCCGGCAGGGTGGAGATGCGGATGGGTCGTTCGACAGGCTCCAGATCAGCGTTATAGACGCTGACCGAATCACGATTGATGGCGACCAGATCGCCGTCCTGCAAAAACATCATTTGCTGGGTGACCGGCACCAGCGCTGCGGCATCGGAGGCCAAAAAGTGTTCGCCGACGCCGACCCCGACCACCAGCGGGCTGCCGGAGCGGGCGCCGAACAGTTGGTCCGGATGGTCACGCACCAGCACTGCGATGGCAAAAGCGCCCTCCAGGCGGTCGCACGCAATCTTCATCGCGTCCATCGGCTCGACCCCGCGGGCCAGTTCGCGATCGAGCAAGTGAACGATGACCTCGGTGTCGGTCTCGGAGCTGAAGTTGTAGCCAGCGTCCTGCAGTTCGGTGCGCAGCGGCTCGAAGTTTTCAATGATGCCGTTGTGCACCACAGCCACCCGGTTGCCCGATACGTGTGGGTGCGCGTTGACTCTGGTCGGTGCGCCATGGGTGGCCCAACGGGTGTGGGCAATCCCCAAACGGCTGGTCAGGCCACCATCGAGCGCGCCGTGAAGGTCCGCCACCTTGCCCACCTCGGCATGATGGAACATGTCGCCTGAGGCCATCAGGCAAGCCAGCCCGGCCGAGTCGTAGCCTCGATATTCCAGCCGTCTGAGACCGTCAATCAGTACCGGAATGATATTTCTTTCAGCGTTCGCCGCGACAATGCCACACATGCCCGTTGGTCCCTTCTTGATTAGCCATGAAGTTGCATAGCATAGCGCGCTGGGGCCGCTTGCTGGGGCTATACCTTAAGTCGGCGTGGCCAGGGAATGAACGGCGAGGTTTCAGCCTGATATTGGCGATAGGCATCGCCACGCGATTTCAACGCCTGACGTTCGGTGTATGGGATGCCGGTCAGGCGATAAAGAAACAGCAGCATCAACACCGGCCCCAGCCAGGTGATCCACTGATTTGGGGCGCCAATGGCGATCAGCGGATAGCTGAACCAATGCAGCCATTCGAAGAAATAATTGGGGTGACGTGAGTATCGCCACAGCCCGTTCCTGCAGACCTGGCCACGATTGTCCGGATTGGTGCGAAAGGCCGCCAGTTGCCGGTCAGCGATATTTTCCCCAACCAGACTGACGAACCAGACCGCCACACCTGCAATCACCCACCCGGTCAGGGCTGGGGAAGGATCATTGGCCAACACCCAGGCGGGCAGGGCAAACAGCCAGGCAATGAGCCCCTGGGCCAGAAAAAACAAGAGAAAAAAGGGTTGCTGACGCGCGCCGAATTGTTCGCGCATGGCCTGGTAACGACCATCTTCATCACTATGACCAGCCAGCCGAACCGCCAAATGCCGGGCCAGCCGAAAGGCCCAGGTCCCAGTGACCAGCATTACCAGAATGCGCTTTTCCAGACTGCCGTCACCGACGATCGCATAGCCAATGGCCAGCAATCCAATCGAGGCCGCCCAAGCCACATCCACCCAGTCCGCCCGCCCTGACCTCAGTTGCCAAGCCCATAGGGCGGTCATGGCGACGAGGACGACGATCAGGGCGATGAGGAGATCCATGGGAGAAGTATGACATTGGCGAGTGAATGGGGAAGTGGGGTAGCGGACCGAAGCCCCCGGCTTCGGCTCACCCGGAGGTAAATATCAACTTTGGCCGGTTATACAAGGTCCCGGCGACCGCAGCCAGGGCCAGGGCTGCCAGGCTGGTGCTCAGGATCGACAGGCCGATCCAGGCCAGATTGACCGGCTCGCCACGAACCAGTTCGAGGATCAGTACGTTCTGGCTCAGCAGCGGCACCATTGTCATCCAGGTCTCGGTTCGGGTCGGGTCGATCAGGATCCAGAATGAGGGAATCATCGGCACCAGGATCACCATGCCCATGTAGCTTTGCGCCTCGCGGAAGCTCTTGGCGAAGGCGGCCAGAATGGTGAGCAAGGCGGCGGCGAGCAGGGCGGCCGGGGCGACGAGCAAAAAGGCCCAGGCGGCGACCCGGAAATCCAGGTTCAGGGCAATGTCCATGTCGGCGACCGGCAAAAAGCTCATCGCGTAGACAAAGGCGATCAGGCCGAGGCCCAGCGTCATCAGGGCAAACGTCGTGGTCGCGGCGAGCTTGCCGGCCATGATCTGCCAGCGCGGCAGCGGGTTGATCAGCAGCGGCTCCAATGATTTTCGTTCGCGTTCGCCGGCCGTGGTGTCGATCGCCATGTGCATCGAGCCCATGAAAACGGTGATCAATATGAAATAGGGGAGGAAGGCCAGGATCATGCCGCCGCGTGATTCCGGTGTCGACAGGTCGGTGACCTGGACCTGGATGGGCCGGGTCAGTTCGGGATGGACGCCGCGCAATTGCAGGCGCAACTGGCCGACCTGGCTGGAATAGCCGTTGAGATAGCCACGAACCCGGGCGATGGTGGTGCCGGTATAGCGCAGCGACTGATCGGCGATCAATTCCAGCGGTGCCGGCCGGCCCTCGACCCAGGCTTCGGCGAAATCGGCGTTGATGCGCAGGATGACTTCCTCTTCTTCCGTACGAATGGCTTGTTCAGGATTGTCGGGGGCGGCTTTGATGATGACCCCCTGGCGCTCCAGATAGCCGATCAGGTTGGGGGCGTGTTCGGCGCCGATGACCGGCAGCTCCAGTTGGGCTTCCATGCGCTCGGTGGCCTGGCGAGTCATGAACGAGATCATGACGGCAAAGATCACCGGCCCCATCAGCGGCCCGAGAATCAGCGTGTTGATGATCACCCGGCGGTCGCGGAAGTTGTCCAGCATTTCCTTGATGAATACAGCATTCATGCCAGCAGTCCCTCGTCGCTTCCAATCAGTTTCACGAACGCATCCTCGAGATTGGGCTCGCCCGAGCGCGCCAGCAGTTCCCTCGCGCTGCCCTCGGCCGCCACCTTGCCGTTGGCGATGATGACGATGTGGTCGCACAAGGCGGCGACCTCCTGCATGATGTGGGTCGAGAGCACCACGCAGTGACCCTGTTTTTTGAGCTCGCGCAGAAACTCACGCAATGCGCGCGTTGTCATGACATCGAGGCCGTTGGAGGGCTCGTCGAGCAGCACGGTGCGTGGTTCATGCATCA
This sequence comes from Wenzhouxiangella sp., assembly GCA_041744195.1. Taxonomy (GTDB): domain Bacteria; phylum Pseudomonadota; class Gammaproteobacteria; order Xanthomonadales; family Wenzhouxiangellaceae; genus Wenzhouxiangella. The sequence continues at coordinate 15,177 of JBGTLI010000280.1, forward strand.
GTGCGCGCGCGATCGCCACCTTGACCCGCTGGCCCTGGGAGAAGCCGTCGGTGCGCCGGTCGATGAACTCGCCCATGTCGAGCACATCGGAAAAATACTGGATGCGCTGATCGATCTTGTCCCGGCTCAAGCCATGCAGGCGGCCGTAGTAGCGGATGTTCTCACGCGCGGTCAGGCGGTCATACAGGCCGCGCGAATCCGGTACCACGCCGAGTGCGCGCTTGATCAGCAGCGGCGAGTTTTCCGGGTCGAGGCCATCGACCCGCATGCTGCCCGAGTCGGGTTTCAACAAGGTATAGAGCATGCGCAAAGTCGTGGTCTTGCCGGCGCCATTGGGTCCGAGCAGGCCGGTGATCTGACCGTCGCGGGCGGTGAAGCTGACGTCATCAACGGCGACCACTTTGCCCTTGTTAAAGGTCTTTCGAAGGTTTCTGGCTTCAATCATGGCGCGGGGCCCAGCAGGTCAAGGAAGAAGGGTTCCTGGCCCAGCGCTTCCATGCACCCGGTATCCAGGTTGTCGGTTTCAGCCCTGGTAACGAATTCATGGACGATGCCGCCGAAGCAGGGGTGGGTCATGACGATATGTCCGAGGCCGGCGCCGACCAGGTGCACGCTGTTCGAAAACTGGGCGGCTGCCTCGTCACCATATTCGGGCGGGGTGACCGGATCGTGCTGACCGGACAGAATCAGGATTGGCACTTCGCTGTCGAACGGGGTGTGGAAGTCGGCAGGCACCTCGCCGGACGGCCACCAGGCACAAACCTGCTCGTAGAATTCGAACATCGAATTGCCCAGCAGGGTGTGGGACTGGTCGATGTCCGGCCAGTTGGGCCAGTCTTCGGAACAGCCGACGGCAAAATTAAGGCCGATGGCGATCATTTCATCCATCTGTTCATGCACGATCAGCGCCTGGGTGGCGATCCGGGACGGGTCCCCGGTGGCGGCGGCTTCGTGAACCAGGTAGGGAATCATCATCTGCGACTGCGGGCCATAGGACAGAAAGCGCAGGGCGCTGGCCAGCACATCACGGGTAAAACGCAGATCCATGCCCTGGCCGGTGCGCGGATGGGTGACGACCAGGTCCTGCGCCGATTCGCTGTAGCGCTCGACCAGCGCGGCGAATGCCTCGGCCAGGGCGGGGAAGGTCTCGTTGCAGGTCGGATCGTTGGCGCAGGCCTCGAACAAGCCTTCAAGGGTCTGATCGAGCTTCAGGCCGTGCTCGGAGCCAAGGTGCAGGCGGGTCGGCACGACCCCGTCGATCACCACGCTGCGGATTCGCGCCGGATGCTGGCGCAGATAGACCTGGGCTACGCGGCTGCCGTAGGAGCCGCCAATCAGATTGACTTGCTCGAAACCGTGGCGTTTGCGAAGTGCTTCCAGGTCATGAACTGCGTGCAAGGTAGTGTAGAAACGAACATCGGCCGCCCAATCCTGCTGGCAGCTTTGCAGTTGCCGGTTGATCTCCTCGTAATCCAGATCCAGCCAGTCCTCCGGATCCTCGAACGGGCAATCGAGCTTGTTCGACCCGCCCGTTCCGCGCTGGTCGAGAAACACCAGATCCCGGTCACGATTGACATCGCGCAGCGCCATTCGCATCACCGGCAGAACGTCTCGTGCCGACTGACCCGGCCCGCCGGCAAGGAAAAACACCGGGTCGGCCAGGGCACGACTGGCCCGCGCGGGCGATACGGCATAGGCCAACTCGATCATCCGACCATTTTGGTCGTCCGGTTCGTCCGGATTTTCCGGCACCTCGAAAACTCCGCACAGGGCCGATGCCGTCAACCGGCCACCGGCGACACTGAGTTCGCACGAGCTCAATTCGGCATAGCGTCCGGCGGCGGAAGCCTCGGGCACGATCAGAAAGCTGGCGGTGAGCAACAAAGCGCCGGCCATGCTGTAGCATTTGATTCGCAAGGTCATAACCCCAATCATGTTTCACTTGGTCCAGGCAAGCCGTCTATTGTGCCCGCCTCCGGCACTAAAACCAACAGGTCGAAAGTCATGCATGCGCTTGAAGTCAGGAATCTGAAGAAAACCTACAGCAATGGCGTCACTGCGCTGCGCGGCATTGACCTGACGGTCGAGGAAGGCGACTTCTTCGCCCTGCTCGGCCCCAATGGTGCCGGCAAATCGACCCTGATCGGCATCGTCAGCTCGCTGGTCAACGCATCCGAGGGCGAAACAACAGTATTCGGTATCAGTGTGCAGAAGGCGCGCTCACAGGCCATGGCCGAAATTGGCCTGGTGCCGCAGGAAGTCAACTTCAATCAGTTCGAAAAACCGTTCGACATCATCGTCAACCAGGCCGGCTATTACGGCGTGCCGCGCAGGATCGCGCGCGAGCGGGCTGAGTTCTACCTGAAAAAACTGAATTTATGGGACAAGGCTTTCAGGATGTCGCGCACCCTGTCGGGAGGCATGAAGCGGCGGCTGCTGATCGCCCGTTCAATGGTGCACGAACCGCGCCTGCTCATTCTGGATGAGCCGACTGCCGGCGTCGATATCGAGATTCGCCGTTCGATGTGGAAGTTCATCGAGGAGATCAACCTTGCCGGCACCACCGTTATCCTGACCACGCACTATCTGGAAGAAGCCGAGAACCTGTGTCGCAACATCGCCATCATCGATCGCGGCCAGATCATTGAGAACACCAGCGTCAAGCAACTGATCGGCAAGCTCGATATCGAGACCTTCGTGCTTGACCTGCGCGCGCCCATCAGTCAACCGCCAACGATGCATGGCGCCGAAATCGTCCTGCGCGACGCCACCACATTGGAAGCCAGCATGCCGAAGGCGCAAAGCCTGAATCGCCTGTTTGAAGTGCTCGCAGCCGAAGGCATCGAAGTCAAGTCGATGCGCAACAAGACCAATCGTCTCGAAGAGCTGTTTGTACGGCTGGTTAATTTTGAAGAGGGTCAGGTGGCATGAGCGAACAGGTATCGGCCAGCAGCTACTGGATCGGTTACAAGACCATTTTGATCAAGGAGATCACCCGAATCCTTCGAATCTGGGCCCAGACCCTGATTCCACCGGTGATCACCATGAGCCTGTACTTCGTCATCTTCGGCACCATCATTGGTCGCCGCGTTGGTGAGATGAACGGCATGCCGTACATGGAATTCATCGTGCCGGGGCTGATCATGCTGAGCGTGATCACCAATTCCTACGGCAATATCACCAGCTCGTTTTTCGGCGCCAAGTTCGGCCGTCATATCGAAGAGCTGTTGATCTCTCCCTTGCCGCCGTGGATCATCTTGGCCGGCTATGTCAGCGGCGCGGTATTCCGTGCGCTGTTTATCGGCCTGCTGGTCTGGATCGTGGCGGCGTTCTTCTCCGGTGGTTTCCAGATGCATAATCTGGTCGTGACCGCTTCGGTATTGGTGTTGACGGCCGTCGTATTTGCCCTGGCCGGCTTCATCAACGCCATCTTTGCCCAAAAATTCGACGATATCTCGATCATCCCCACCTTTGTGCTGCAGCCGCTGACCTACCTGGGCGGGGTGTTTTTCTCGGTTTCCCTGCTGCCCGGCGTCTGGCAGACCCTGGCCCTGGCCAACCCGATCGTCTACATGGTCAACGCCTTCCGCTACGGCCTGCTTGGCATCAGCGATGTTTCGCTGTGGCTGGCCTACGCCATCATTGTCGGCTTTGGCGCTGTACTGTTCGCCGTCTGCATGACTCTGCTGAGTCGGGGCGTGGGGCTGCGCAGCTAAGG
>JBGTLI010000281.1:0-7063 GCA_041744195.1 Wenzhouxiangella sp.
GACCGGCGAAAGCTATCGAAAGCGAGCTCAATCCACTAGGAAAAAGGAGAAACAGGAACAAAAGTGCTAGGCAGGAAAAAACACTAACCGACCGGCCATTTTAATTGTCGCCGACCGGACAAAGTAATTGACGCGAGACAAATAACGGTGCAGGAACAAGTTCCACCTGCACAAATATCACAGCTTGAAGCTGCAAAGTCAGGAATAGCACGACTTCCTTCTTGTGCCAAAACTTCTACATCTTCCAAGTCGATATCGCTTAAATCGATATAAAGGCTTTCGGATTGCATAACGTACTCCTAGTGAGTTTAAATTTGCGGGCCACTCTTCATTGAGCGCTTTTCAACCGCCCCTTAACACTACTGATCTGACATCTAATAGTCCATCGCATTAAATCGTAATTACAGTAAAGCGTAAAGAATCGTTTTACTAGAGCGAGAAAGCCTGGGTTTGTTGTTGATGACATCAAATGAGGATTGACCATCCAAGTCGCCATATTACTTTCCAAACCTTTCGAATTAGACCAAAGAAAAACTTGATTAATGCGCCTTCAATACGTAGGATTTTGGTAGTGACTGTAATGACACTCCTCCCTTCGTCTAGCGGTTAGGACATCGCCTCTTCAGGGCGAAGACACGAGTTCGAATCTCGTAGGGAGCACCAGCTATGCTTGGATGTCAATGAGACAGCCTTGGCGGCGCGCACCACACCAAGTGACCACACCATGTCGGCAAGGTCTCGCGAGCACCGAATGGTCCCGTACCATGCGATTCAGCCGAAAAAGTTGACAACGTACTTCTATTATTGGCACAATAGAAGAAAGCCGCAGTGGGCTAGAGTGCCCACAAATGCTTGGTTGGTTCGGATATATTCTAGAAAAGCATGTTTGGTGAGAAGTTTTGGTAGGGGACTTTCTGAGAACACATTGTTAGGCCGCCTCTGGGTCCGTCAACTCTGTCAAAAGGTCTACATGCATAACAGAAGCAACCAGATTAAAGAAAACAATCATATTTGCGACGGAAATCACATTGTGGAGACCCTCAGATCAAACCTGCAGGAGCTCTCCGATGCCTACGTCGGCAAGGTGGCATTCGATTTAGTCGTCGATTTCCTGCAAAAGGAGTTCGTTGTGGCAGCGCACCGTAGGCTCCTAAATCACGGCTACCGAGTAACTCAATCCCAAATTGGCTTTTTGACCGGTGTTAGCCCAGAGGTTATTCGAAAAACTCTCTGCGACAAGTCAAAAGGCGAAGGGACTATTGATGCACTCACCATAGAACAACGCATCGTGCGGCTGTGGCTAACTGAAAAAGAGTTTCTAAATGAGGAATCTGGAAAGCCCGCCGTGCTGCTGATTTCGGGTTCCGGGCCGACCTTTCAAAGCCTGGTTGCTCGTGTTGTCAGGGGTGTCACCCCCCAGACTGCAACGTCCGCATTGGAGCAAAAAGGCTTGGTTCGGGTAGTTCGTCAGCATTGGATTGAATTGATCTTGGCAAATCCGACAACTTGACGATTAACAATATGACCGAAAAGCCCTCCATGCTTGCAGTCGTCGCTCCGCGCGAGGCTAACCCAGGCATTCGGGCATGCCAGCCGCATTGCGGCCGCCCCCCGGCATTTGGCCCCGTGACCGCTGAAGCGACGCCGGAACTGTAGGCTGCCGAGCAGACGTATGACCTGCAGGTTTCCACACATTGGACTGCACGTTCATTCACCAGCCCCAAAAGCAGCAATCATGAAGGCCATACTTCCCTTTCGACTGACCCACAACCTTACGGAAACAGCAGGCTTTCGGTCCACTCGCCTTCATGCAATTCATAACAGACCCGCTCATGCAGCCTGAATTCTCGGCCATACCAGAATTCGACGCGCTGGGGGCGTACGCGGTAGCCGGACCAGTGCTCGGGTCTGGGTATTTCGCGGCCGACGTAGCGTGCTTCGATTTCAGTCACCCGGTCAATCACCTCCTGGCGATTTTTCAGCGGCTGCGACTGTAAGGAAGCCCACGCGCCGATCTGGCTGCCGCGCGGACGACTGGCAAAATAGGCATCGGCCTCCACGGCGCTGACCTGCTCGACATCACCTTCGATCTGTACCTGCTCGGCAGTTTCGCGCCACCAGAACACCAGCGATACCGCGGCGTTGGCGGCCAGGTGGCGCCCCTTGCGGGAATTCAGGTTGGTATAGAACACAAAACCGCCCTGGTCGGCGTCCTTGAGCAAAACGGTACGGGCTGACGGTCGGCCATGATGGTCGACCGTTGCCAGCGTCAGCGCAGTGGGCTCAGGCACCCGGGCCAACTGAGCGCGCTCAAACCCTTGCTGAAAACGCCTCAACATGTCTTCGGTCATTTCGATCGTCATCTCAGCATGGCTCCATAACCTGTCTTGTAATCCGGGTACTCGAACTGGTAGCCGCTGGCGAGCAGTTGTCGGTTGGAGACACGCTTGCCCTGGTCGGCGCCCTGGTCGTCAGCCGTCTCAGGTGGCGGCACTTTCATTTGCCGGGCCAGCCAGTTCAGAACCTCGCATCGATCAACCGGCAAACAATCAGTGGCGCAATAAATCGATGCGGGGGTTTCAATTTCCAGCACGTGGGCGAGAATTCCCGCGCAATCGTCGGCGTGGATGCGGTTGGTCCATTGTGGAGGACCAGAACGGCAAGTGGCCTGGCCGGCGCTGACCTGACGTAGCAGATAATCGCGTCCGGGGCCATAGATGCCGGAGAATCGAACAATCATTCCGCCACGTTCCAGTACCAGCCTTTCGGCGTCCAGCAGGATTCGGCCATTGAACATCTCCGGCTCGGTCACCGAATGCTCATCCACCCACTCCCCGGCCTGCTGGCCATAGACGGCAGTGCTGGAGACAAAAATCATGCGCTGACACTGAATCCTTGCCAGCAGATTCGCAAGTCCTGTGACGTAAGCTTGCCGGTAAGCCTCGGCTGTTCTTGCCGAAGGGGTTGCCTGGTAAACCAGGCCGTCCCACTGCCCCGCTACCGAATCGAGACTTTCTGGTTTTGACAGATCGGCCCGGCAGGCTTGAATCGATTCAGGCAGGGCTTCGGTCTGGCGTCGCAAGCCGGTGCAGCGCCAACGGGATGGCGACAGCCGTCCGGCCAATCGGATGCCCAGATCACCGCACCCGGCAATCAGCAAGCGCTTCATGATGGCGCTGTGGCGATATCACCTTCCCCCCCATCAACCCGGGCCTCACGACCACCACCGTCGGATCCGGCGGGCGGCAGCATCCGCAACCACAGCAACCAGACCACCAGCGCATCAAGAATGATGAGCGCCTGCCAGAGATACAGGTGAAACCAGTTGAACCAGGTCATATTCCATTGCCCCAGATAAAACAGGCTGATAATACGAACCAGATTGAGCGACTGGATCGCCAGGAATCCGATTCCGAAACCCAACAACTTGTGCTTGAGTGAGGCGGGAAAGGCAAAAATGGCGGCAAACAGAATGATCAATGCTTCGACGCCGTTGCAGCCCGGCTCGATACTGATGGCAAAGCCGCTGTCGAGATCCCGAATGACCTTGCCCATCGATACCACGCCATCGTCAAACAACTCGATCAAAAAGACACTGACGTGAGCAATGGCGGCCGTAAACGGCAATATCACCGCATCCTGAACCGGTTGCAATACTTCAAGTGTAAACAGGCCGAACAACAGAACAATGAACAGGATGGAAAAACGCAGCATTGGCTTCGGAACTCGGAATGATGATCAGATCACCATGGTACCAAAAGCGGCAGGGAGGGCACCTTCATAAAATATCCGGATTCGCCAACGTGGTAGCATTGCGGCTGGTTTTGGCTTCAACTCAAGCTGATTTTGACCGTGCACCGGCCTCGCAACCCGACCCCCTTCCCGGCCCGCCGTCCAGTCGGTGGCCTGACGACCCGTCAGTCCTGAATCTCGCGTGTCGATGAACAGGCTTTTTCTGATCGGACCCATGGGCTCGGGCAAGACGACGGTCGGTCGTTTTCTGGCTGCACGGCTCGGGCTTGAATTTCTCGATCTCGATCAGGAAATCGAGCGACGCTGCGGGGTCACGGTCAACATCATCTTCGAAATCGAAGGCGAAGCCGGCTTTCGCGCCCGCGAAAAAGCGATGCTGGACGAACTGACTCAGCGCGACGGTATCCTGCTGGCCACCGGGGGCGGCACAGTGCTGGACGAAACCAATCGGCGCATGCTCAGTGAACGAGGTCTTGTGGTCTGGTTGGAAACCAGCGTCGACCAGCAACTCAAACGACTTGAGCGCGACCATCGCCGCCCCTTACTCAAGGCCCCAAATCGCCGGGAGCGACTGGAACGACTGGCCGAGTCCCGCAATGACCTGTACCGACAATGCGCTGGCCTGGTGATTCGCTCCGCCAATATCAGTCCGGCGCATATGGCCGCCAGGGCCTGCCAGCAAATTCTAGATTTCATCCGTAGCGAGCAATCCTCATGAAAGTCATTCAAGTGCGCCACAGTGGTGGTGAGTATCCGGTCTACGTCGGCCAGGGTCTGCTGGGCATGACCAGTGTCATTGAGCGACATCTTGAAGGTCGCATCCTGCTCGTCTCCGACGAGAATGTGGCGCGGCTTTACCTCGAACGTCTGCGCCCAACGCTCAGCAAGGTGGCCCACAAGCGGCGCCTCATCCTGCCGGCGGGAGAAGAACACAAGACCATTGCCTCATGGCAACAAATCATTGATGAGCTGGTCGCCCTCAAAGCCCAGCGTGATGCCACGGTGCTGGCTCTGGGCGGCGGCGTGGTCGGCGATATGGCCGGCTTTGCGGCTGCCTGCTACATGCGCGGTATCCGCGTGGTGCAGATGCCAACGACATTGCTGGCTCAGGTTGACGCCGCCGTCGGCGGCAAGACCGGGGTCAACCACACCCAGGGCAAGAACCTGATTGGCGCCTTCCATGCGCCAGCGGCCGTGATCATCGACCTCGATACCCTCTCAACCTTGAGCGAGCGCGATTACCGCGCCGGCCTGGCCGAAGTGATCAAGTATGGCGCTATCCGCGACCCCGGGTTTTTTGCCTGGCTTGAAGCCCATGACGAAGCGCTGGTCGCACGCATGCCTGAGAGCCTTCTGGAAGCCATCTACCAATCCGTCCGCAACAAGGCTGAAGTCGTGGCGGCCGATGAGCATGAATCCGGCCAGCGCGCCTTGCTCAATTTTGGCCACACCTTTGGCCATGCGCTGGAAACTGCGACCGATTACAAGGTCTGGCGTCACGGTGAGGCCGTTGCCATCGGCATGTCACTGGCCACGCGCCTGAGCGAAATGCTGGGCATGGTTCCGCCGGGCACCCACGATCGCATGACCCGCCTGCTGTCCCGGCTTGGTCTGCCTACCGCGTTACCGAGCGATCAGGACCCATCCCGCCTGCTCAACCTGATGCGCCTGGACAAGAAAAACCGGGCCGACCAGATTCGCCTGGTCCTGCTTGACGCTATCGGCCAGGCTCGGGTCGTGCCCTGCCCTGCCGACGATATCCGCGAGGTACTCACGCCATGAACAATCACCACGATCACCACGAACGCCAGCAATCCCTGTTCCTGCGAGCGCTGCGCCGTGAACCAACCAGCCGGAAGCCGATCTGGATGATGCGCCAGGCCGGACGCTACCTGCCCGAATATCGCGCCACCAGGGCGCGCGCCGGCAGTTTTCTGCAACTGGCCGGCAATCCTGAACTGGCCTGTGAAGTCACCTTGCAGCCGATCGAGCGGTATGGCTTCGACGCCGCCATCCTGTTCTCCGATATCCTGATCCTGCCGCACGAAATGGGCCTGGGGCTTGGCTTCGAACCCGGCGAAGGCCCCTGGTTTGAGCGGCCCGTACGCGGCCCGGCCGATATCGCCGCCCTGCCGATGCCGGACCCGAACGAAGACACACGTTACGTCATGGAGGCCGTGCGCCTGATCCGGGCGAACCTGCCGCAAGCCACGCCTTTGATCGGCTTTGCCGGCAGCCCCTGGACTGTGGCGACCTACATGATCGAAGGACGCAGCAGCAAGGACTTCGCCACCGCCAAGAAACTGCTGTTGACTGAACCCAAGGCGGCACATCAGTTGATGAACCACTTGGCCGACGCGACCGCCGCCTATCTGGCCGCCCAGGTCGAGGCCGGCGCCGATGCCCTGATGATTTTCGATTCCTGGGGCGGCGCCCTGTCGCCGACCCTGTACCGTGAATTCTCGCTGGCTTCCCAGCAACTCATCGTCGATCAACTCAACATCACCTGCCCCGACACCCCGCTGATTCTTTTTGGCAAGGGTTGCGGCCAGCACCTGGAGCGCCTGGCGGACACCGGCTGTGCCGGCCTGGGCGTGGATTGGACGATGGACATGGGCGAGGCGAGACGGCGGGTGGGAGAGCGGGTCGCGCTGCAGGGCAACCTCGACCCGGCCGTCATGCTGACCTCACCGGAAATTGTCGCTCGCGAGGCGCGCCGCGTACTGGAAAGCTTCGGCGATGGCCCGGGGCATATATTCAACCTCGGCCACGGCATCACGCCGGGGGTGGACCCGGAAAATGTAGCTGTGCTGGTGGAGACGGTGAAGAGCTGGGGGAAAGGTGAAAGGTAAAAGGCAAAAACAGTCTTTTCACCTTTCACATTTCACCTTTTCGCCGCCCCTATTCCAGATCGAGAAAACTACGCAACTGCTCCGAGCGGGTCGGATGCCGTAGCTTTCTCAAAGCCTTGGCCTCTATCTGGCGAATCCGTTCGCGGGTGACATCGAACTGTTTGCCGACCTCCTCCAGCGTGTGATCGGTGTTCATGTCGATGCCGAAGCGCATCCGCAGCACCTTCGCCTCGCGCGGCGTCAGGCCCGCGAGCACGTCGCGCACGGTCTCCGACAGGCCAGTAACGGTCGCGGTTTCCATCGGCGACTCGACGTTGGTGTCCTCGATGAAGTCGCCCAGGTGGGAGTCCTCGTCGTCGCCGATCGGGGTCTCCATCGAGATCGGTTCCTTGGCGATCTTCATGACCTTGCGGATCTTGTCCTCGGGCATGTCCATCTCTTTCGCCAGTTCCTCCGGC
>JBGTLI010000282.1:0-6041 GCA_041744195.1 Wenzhouxiangella sp.
CAGAGGCAGAACGCGTCGAAGCCGCCAGACTGGCCGATGAGCGTCGAGCCACACAAGCCGCTGCCGAGCGGCGAGCGGCTGCGGCCTCTGCGCCGGCTGCCGAAAACGCCGATGGGATTATCCCGCGGACCGAGGAGAATATCGCGCGCCTGGGCAATGATCTGACGCCGATGGGCTCCATTCGTGGCGGCAGTGCCGATGGTCGCATCCCGGCCTGGAACGGTGGAATTGGCCGAAACGACTGGCCGGCTGGCTACGCACCGGGAGATCGCCATCTCAATCCGTTCGCCGGCCAGGAGCCGCTTTATGTGATCACCGGTGACAACTACCGGGAATATGCCGATCGCCTGTCCGTGGGGCAGATGGCGGTCTTTGAGCGCTATCCCGACACCTATAAGATGAGGGTCTTCCCGACTGAACGCAGCGCTTCGTTTCCGCAGTTCATCTACGATGCGAGCATTCGGAACGCGTCGACCGGCAGGCTGACGGCTGACGGCGAAGGTGTAGCAAACGTTTCCGAAGGCTTCCCCTTCCCGCTGCCGCAGAATGCCTATGAGTTGATGTGGAATCACAAGCTCAAGTACAAGGGCACCGGCGGCACGCGCTACAACAACCAGGTGGCGCCGACTACCCGTGGCAGCTTCCAACTGGTCCGCCTTCGCGAGGAATTGCTCGGCCTGTATTACGCTGAAGGCAGCACGATCGAGGATACCAATAACATCCTGCTGTATTTCTTCCAGGAAGTGGAATCACCTGCTCGCCTTGCCGGCAACATCCTGCTGGTCCATGAAACCCTGAATCAGCTTGAACAGCCCCGCCAGGCCTGGATCTACAACCCGGGTCAGCGCCGCGTGCGTCGCGCCCCGAACGTCGCCTACGACAACCCTGGCACCGCATCAGACGGCCTGCGCACCAACGACATGACTGACATGTTCAATGGTGCAATGGACCGGTTCAACTGGCAGATCGTTGGTAAGAAGGAAATGTACATTCCGTACAATTCCTACCAGGTCCACAGCGGCGACTTGACGCCGGACGATATCGTGCGGCCCGGCCACCTGAACCCGGACCTGATGCGCTACGAACTTCACCGGGTCTGGATAGTCGAAGCCACGCTGCGCGACGGCACACGCCATATCAACTCACGCCGTACGTTCTACATGGACGAAGACTCCTACCAGATTGCGCTGATTGATCACTATGACCAGCGTGGCGAATTGTGGCGCGCCTCTGAAGCGCACACGATCAATTACTACGATGTTCCCACTTATTGGTCAACGATCGAATCGCACATGGATTTGCAGTCCGGGCGTTATGTATCGACTGGTCTGGACAATCAGGATCCGGTAAATACGTTCAATGTCCCGTTGAGCCCCAGCAGCTATACGCCTCAGGCATTACGCACCCGGGGCCGTCGCTAGTCGGGTTTTTTTGATCTTGAGAACAGCCGGTCGAAACTCGACCGGCTGGTTTGTGGTCTGAGTCGATATCGAGCTGAATTCGCACCTCGACTCTTCTGAACCCCCGGCCCGGAGTTGACCCATATGCATTCTGAACCAGTAAATTCACGAGCACGAGCCGCCAGCCTCGCCCTGGTCCTGCTTGGTTTCCTCAGCAGCCCATTTCTGCTTTCCAGTAACGCTGCAGCGCAGAGAGAAAGCGCGCCACCGGCGCAGCAAGCCGATTTCATCACGCCACGCACCCAGCAAAACATCGACCGTCTCGGCAATGACCTGACGCCGATGGGTTCCCTTCAGGCTGGTAATGAGGCTGGCACAATTCCGCCGTGGGACGGCGGCCTGGTACGCGAAAACTGGCCGTCCGGCTTCAGCCCCGGCGACCGTCACCCTGATCCATTTGCCGATGACGAGCCACTGTTTGTCATTACCGGCGATAATTATCAGGACTACGCTGAAAATCTTTCTGCCGGCCAGATCGCGACCTTCGAGCGCTATCCGGACACTTTTCAGATGAGCGTCTATCCGTCACGGCGCAGCGCTTCGTTTCCCGAACGAACCTATGAAATGACCATCCGCAATGCCCCCACAGCCCGTTTGATCGCTGAGGGTGAGGGTGTGACCGATGCGGCTGAAGGTTTCCCCTTTCCCCTGCCTCAAAATGCCTATGAGCTGATGTGGAACCACAAGCTCAAGTACAAGGGCACGGGCGGCACTCGCTACAACAACCAGGTTGTACCGACAACCCGTGGCAGCTATCAACTGATTCGCCTGCGCGAGGAAATTCTTGGCCTTTACTATGCCGAAGGAAACACGATTGAGGATACCAACAATATCCTGCTTTACTTTTTCCAGGAAGTGGAGTCTCCGGCGCGGCTGGCCGGCAACATTCTGCTCGTTCACGAAACCCTGAACCAACTCGAACAGCCCCGGCAGGCCTGGATCTACAACCCGGGCCAGCGCCGCGTGCGTCGTGCCCCGAATGTCGCCTACGATAACCCCGGCACGGCTTCCGACGGTTTGCGCACCAATGATATGACAGACATGTTCAACGGAGCCATGGATCGTTTCGACTGGGAGATCACCGACAAGCGTGAAATGTATATTCCCTACAACTCCTACAAGGCGCATAGCGGCGACCTGACTGCCGATGACCTTGTCCGGCCCGGTCATCTGAATCCGGAACACATGCGCTACGAGTTGCACCGGGTCTGGGTGGTTGAAGCGACGCTCAAGCCGGGTACCCGCCATATCAACCCGCGACGCACTTACTATATGGACGAAGATTCCTACCAGATTGCCTTGATCGACCACTACGACCAGCGTGGTGATCTCTGGCGCGCGTCCGAGGCTCATACCATCAACTTTTATGATGTCCCGACTTATTGGGCGACGATTGAAGTGCATATGGATCTCCAGTCGGGGCGCTACGTGGCCAATGGGCTGGACAACCAGGACCCGGTCAACACGTTTGATGTTCGCCTGAGTCCAAGCAACTACACACCGCAGGCTTTGCGCACCCGGGGGCGCCGCTAGGCGCTCCGGTTCAGCGTGACAAGTCAGCTCTAACAGCCCGCAAGCGACCTGGTTTTCCAGGTCGCTTGCATATTCAGGGCGAGCGAAGGAGATAAGGAGGAAAGTGCATGGCATCTGGTTTCCGATTCGTGATTCTGCTGGTTTGGGCGCTGGGACCGTTCTATGGCGCCGTGGCACAAGCACAGTCTGAAGAGCCCCGTCCTGCTGACAGGCTGCCTCTGGCCGCCAAGAGCCTGGCGCTGGACGTCATAGCGGCCGGCCCGCGCTACATTGGTGTGGGTGAGCGCGGGCATGTGCTGATTTCCAGTGATGGTCGTTCATGGGTTCAGGCCGAACATGTGCCGGTTCAATCCACTCTGACCCGTGTCGCCTTTTCCGGGGGGCGTTTGTGGGCTGTCGGTCACGACTCTACCATCATCCACAGTCGTGATATGGGCCAAACCTGGGCGCTACAACATTTTGAGCCCGATGCTGAAAAGCCTCTGCTCGACGTGCATTTTTTCGATGCGAACCAGGGAGTGGCTGTTGGCGCCTACGGTCTGTTCATGCGGACCAGCGATGCCGGCAGTACCTGGGAAGAACTCGACATGGCTGATCTGGTTACGTCGGAGGCGATTGACTGGGAAGAGGCGGCCCAGGCGGCTGCAGAGCTTGGCGACACCGGCTTCGACGACTTTGACGAGCTTGACGACTTCGATGAGCTCAATGACGACGAATACTATGATGCCGAGGCGGATTTCGATCGAGGTTGTTACGAGTTCATGGAATGCCATTTAAACGCGTTTCTCGACCTCGGCAATGGCCGACAGATGATTGCCGCAGAGCGCGGCTATGGTTATAGAAGTAGCGATGGCGGTGAAACCTGGGAGAGTTTCCGATTTCCCTATCCGGGCTCGATGTTCGGATTACTCGGGCTCGGTGATGGTTCGATTATTGCTTTTGGACTGCGTGGCCACGTTCAGCTCTCGAATGATTTTGGAACAAACTGGGAGATCCTCGACTCAAGCGTGCAATCCAGTCTCAAGGGAGGCACGCTGGATCCGGAAGGTCGGCCATTCATGGTGGGCGCCGGCGCCGCCCGGCTCCGCTACGATCCGGCGACTGGCCGCTTTGAAGTGAGTGAAGACCGTCTGGGCAGCACGTATGCCGCGGCTTTGATTACCGAGGATGGCACCACGATTCTGGCTGGTGAGGATGGTCTGACTTATGAGTGAAGCCAATACACTGACGCATCGCATCGCTGACGCGGTTTTTTCAGTTCGACCCGTTATCCTGATTCTGTTTGTGATCGGGACGCTGGCCATGGGTTTTTTCCTAGCGCAGTTGAGGGTTGATGCAGGGTTCATGAAGCAGCTGCCGCTGGACCATGAATACATGCAAACGTTCATGGAGTACGAGCGTGAGTTCGGCGGCGCCAACCGAATCATGGTTGCCCTGATGGCCGAAGATGGTGACATGTTTACGCCGGATTTCTTCCGCAAGTTCGAGCAGGTCAGCAACCAGGTATTTTTCATCCCGGGCGTCGACCGGGCCAGTGTGCGATCAATTTTCACGCCCAATGTACGCTTTGTGGAGGTGGTGGAGGACGGGTTTGCCGGCGGCAACGTGATCCCGGCGGATTTTGCGCCTTCCCCGGCAGCGTTTGAAAGGGTTCGTTCCAATATCGTCGCTTCCGGCGAGGTCGGTCGATTGGTTGCTGAAGACTTCTCCGGCGCCATGGTCTGGGCGAATCTGCTGGAGCGGGACCCATCAACCGGCGAGACCCTGGATTATCAGGATGTCGCTCATCGTCTGGAGGCAATACGCGCCGAGTTCGAGGATGAAAGCCATACTGTTCATATCGTCGGCTTTGCCAAGATCGTTGGCGATGTAGCCGACGGCGCCCGTGGCGTGGTGGCTTATTTTGGTGTTGCCTTCCTGATCACCGCCTTGCTGCTGTTCATGTACTCCGGCTCGATCTGGTTGACTGTACTGCCGTTGGTCTGTTCGGTAACCGCAGTCATCTGGCAGTTGGGGCTGCTGAGCCTGCTCGGGTTCGGGATCGACCCCATGAATATTCTGACACCATTTCTGGTGTTCGCCATCGGGGTCAGTCATGGCGTCCAGATGATCAGCGGGTGGAACGCGGAGAAACTGTTCGGTGGTCACTCGGCCGTGGGCCTGGCGCAAGACAATACGCCGCTGGCCAGCGTCCCGATCGTTTCGAGTCTGGCAGCGTCAAAGGCGACCTTTGCCCGCCTGCTGGCGCCTGGCTCCATTGCTCTGCTCAGCGACACCATCGGCTTTCTGACCATTTTGTTGATCAATATCCGCATCATCCAGGAACTGGCGATCACTGCCAGTATTGGGGTGGCGGTGATCATCTTTACCAACCTGGTCCTGTTGCCGATTCTCTTGTCTTACGTGAAGCTGCGCAACGAAGAAGCCTTCCGTCAGCGCCAATATGAGAAAGGCCGCAAGACAAGCGTGGTCTGGACGATCATCGCCAGCTTCACCCGGCCGAAGGTCGCGCTGGTTGCGGTTGCGGCCGGGATCGGTTTGTTCGCCTTTGCCTGGATCAAGGCCCAGGACATGCAGATCGGAGACTCTCAGCCGGGGGTGCCGGAATTGCGTGCTGAAGCACGCTACAACCAGGATGCCCGGCTGATCGCGGATCGATTCTCACTGGGCACGGACCTGATCTCGATCATTGCCGAGACCGTCCCGGAAGCCTGTACCGAGTCGTATGCGATCATGGAGGCGATCGACCGCTTCTCCTGGCACATGGCCAATGTTGAAGGCGTCCAGCAAGTGGTTTCCCTGCCCAGGGTGGCCAAGGTGATCAATGCCGGCTGGAACGAAGGCAACATACGCTGGAAGGTCTTGCCGCGAAATCGCTTCATCATGCGCCAGAACCTGCAGAATATTGAAACCGGTACCGGGCTGCTCAACGAAGATTGCAGTGCCATGCCGATCATGGTCTTCACTGAAGATCATAAGGCCGAAACCATCAATCGCGTGGTCAACCGTGTTCGTGAACTGCGCGGTGAGA
This sequence comes from Wenzhouxiangella sp., assembly GCA_041744195.1. Classification (GTDB taxonomy): domain Bacteria; phylum Pseudomonadota; class Gammaproteobacteria; order Xanthomonadales; family Wenzhouxiangellaceae; genus Wenzhouxiangella. The sequence continues at coordinate 6,025 of JBGTLI010000282.1, forward strand.
TATTCGTGGAAGGATTG
>JBGTLI010000283.1:0-6171 GCA_041744195.1 Wenzhouxiangella sp.
GTCTCCGAGGTCGTATCGGAACTTTATCAGTTTGACAGTAGAGACATCCGTCATGCTGGAGATTCGGCCATTGACCTGATTGGACCGAAGGGTGGCCGGGAGGGGCTTGCTCGACGAAACTTGCAGGCTGGGGTGTCAAGACATCTTCAAGGTTTTTCGGAATCTATCGTCTTCGAACTAAGCGAGAGCGCCGCAAAGCTGGCTAAGCGCTATATTGGAAGTGCCGGTTACCTGAGCCCGGGCAGACTCATTACAGTGCACTACCCCGACGGAACCAGCATTAGGCTCAAAGTAGACCAAATCAACTGGTTCCTTGACGGTAATTTCGAAGTGGGGCTGGAAACGCTGACGCAATCCGTACGACTGCCCGACGGGCAGCCAGCGCCTCACCTTGCAATTGGGTTCGATGGCTTCGAGTTCACTGGAGATCCAAACGTTGTCGACTTGATCGTCGACGTGGCCAACCGGTTTGACATCCATACGACCAATACTCTCTTCAATGGCTTCACGCTCAGGTGCGCTCGGGTCGATGGTGGCGCGATCACCTGCGACCGCGAATAAATCCCGGTTTCACCACATGTTTTCATCGGCAGGCGAAATGCGCCTGCCGACGGTAGCCTGATGCCCCGGCGAGGTCGAAGCCCAAGTGGTGGACGGATGCGATTGGTGGCGCGAAAGTGTTTGATGAGCGCGGAAGAATGGGTTAAACTGCGCGGCTTGTTGCCCGGGCGTTTAGCTCAGTTGGTTAGAGCGCTGCCTTGACATGGCAGAGGTCGCTGGTTCGAGTCCAGCATCGCCCACCAAGACTTTAGTGTTAGAAACCTGTCTCGACGTTATTGAGCACGCGCCTGCGGTGCCGGGTGGTACTCGAAAAAGGCCGGCGCAGCAACGTTCAGGCAGGTTTTTTCGTTTGTGAATAACCGGTACCAGCCAGCTTTCAAGAGCCACCCATGATCCAGATCACCTTGCCCGACGGTAGCCAGAAGACGTTCGACCAGCCGGTTTCAGTGGTTGATGTTGCGACATCGATCGGGTCCGGTCTGGCCAAGGCGACCCTGGCGGGCGAAGTGGACGGCCAACTGGTCGACGCCAGCCACGAGATTGACCATGATGCCTCGCTGCGCATCATCACCGGCCGCGACGACGAAGGCATTGACCTGATCCGCCACTCCACCGCGCATCTGATGGCTCAGGCAGTCAAGCGGTTGTTTCCCGACACCCAGGTGACTATAGGTCCGGTGATCGAAAACGGTTTCTATTACGATTTTGCCCGCGAAGAGCCATTCCGACCGGAAGATCTGGACGCCATCCAGGCCGAGATGGACCGGATTGTGGCCGAAGACATTCCGGTGTCCCGTAAGCTGATGGGTAGGGACGAGGCGATCCAGTTCTTCCGTGACCAGGGCGAAGCGTACAAGGCCGAGATCATCGCCGACATTCCCGAAGGCGAGAACATCTCTCTATACCGCCAGGGGGAATTTATCGACCTGTGCCGCGGCCCCCATATCCCCTCGACCGGCAAGCTCGGCGCCTACAAGCTGACCAAGCTGGCCGGCGCCTACTGGCGCGGCGACTCGCGCAATGAAATGCTGCAGCGCATCTACGGCACGGCCTGGGGCGACAAGAAGCAGCTCAAAGCCTATTTGCAGCGGCTCGAAGAAGCCGAAAAGCGCGACCATCGACGGGTCGGCAAGGCGCTTGGTCTGTTTCGCTTCCAGGATGAGGCGCCCGGCGCCGTGTTCTGGCATCCGCGTGGCTGGACCCTGTTCCGCAAACTGGTCGACTACGTCCGCCAGCGCCAGGAAGAGGCGGGCTACGAAGAGGTCAACACGCCAGATGTGATGGATCGTGCGTTGTGGGAAACCTCGGGCCACTGGGAAAACTATCGTGAAAATATGTTCACCACCCAGACCGAGGATGACCGGGTCTTTGCCCTCAAGCCCATGAACTGCCCCGGCTCAGTGGCCCTGTACAAGCAGGGGCTCAAGAGCTATCGCGATCTGCCGATCCGGATGGCCGAGTTCGGCAAGGTCCATCGCTACGAGCCCTCCGGCGCGCTGCATGGCCTGATGCGGGTGCGTCACTTCACCCAGGATGACGCTCACATCTATTGCACCGAGGAGCAGATGGAAGAGGAATGTCGGGCCGTGATCGAGCTCAACCTGTCCGTCTACCGTGACTTCGGTTTTGATGACGTCAAATTGAAGTTCGCCGACCGGCCGGAAGGGCGCATCGGCGACGATGCCACCTGGGACAAGCTCGAAGGCGCGCTCAAGGGGGCGATCGACTCAATGGGTCTGGAATACACCTACAACCCGGGTGAGGGCGCCTTTTACGGACCCAAGATCGAATTTGTCCTGCGCGATGCCATTGGCCGCGACTGGCAGTGCGGCACGCTCCAGGTGGATCTGAACCTGCCGAAGCGTTTTGACGCCACCTACCGCACCGCCGAAGGCGGCGAAAAACGGCCGGTGATGCTGCACCGGGCGCTGCTCGGCTCTCTGGAGCGGTTCACCGGAATCCTGCTGGAGCATCACTCCGGCAACCTGCCGCTGTGGCTCGCGCCGGTCCAGATCGTGGTGATGAATATCACCGACGCCCAGGCCGATTACGTCACCGAGGTAACCGGGAAACTGCGCAAGCAGGGGCTCCGGGTCGAGTCCGACTTGAGAAACGAAAAGATCGGTTATAAAATCCGCGGCCGGACGTTGGAGAAGATCCCCTACCTGCTGATCATCGGTGATCGCGAGGTCGAAAACGACCTGGTGGCGGTCCGTCGGCGCGATGGAACCGACCTCGGCGCCATGAGCGTTGACGATCTGGTGGCAAATTTGCGCGATGAAGTGGCGCAGCGGGTCACAATCAACGATAATTAGCCACTTCGTCAGAGACATTTAAGGAGCAGCACACATCGCAAGCGATAAGAAGACCCGGCGCAATGAGGACATTTCCGCTCCCAATGTGCGCGTAGTCGGTTCTGAGGGTGACCAGATCGGTGTCATGACCATCAGCGATGCCCTGGCACGGGCCCAGGAAGAAGGCATGGACCTGGTCGAGATCGCCCCGCAGGCCGAACCGCCTGTGTGCCGCATCATGGACTGGGGCAAGTTCAGGTTCGAGACATCGAAAAAGGCCCAGGCTTCGAAGAAGAAGCAGAAGCAGGTTCAGATCAAGGAAATCAAGTTCCGGCCAGGGACTGACGACCATGATTACGATGTCAAGATGCGCAATCTCAAGCGTTTCATCGACGAGGGCAACAAGGTCAAGGTCACCTTGCGTTTTCGTGGTCGTGAGATGGCGCACCAGGAACTGGGACGCGACCTGCTCCAGCGGGTCGAAAAAGACATGAGCGACGAAATTACCGTGGAGCAGTTTCCACGCATGGAAGGCCGGCAGATGGTGATGATGCTGTCACCAAAGAAAACCAGCTGATTCCATCGCGAAATACTGCAAGGCAATACCCGACTGGCCGACCGTCGATCAATTGTTGATCGATTGGCCAGCGTCACAACGAGCCGGAATACAGCCACAAAGTTTCGACAGGATCGGCATCCAGTTGAACGCTGTACGAAGGTATTAAAACCCTTACCAGATAAGGAGATACGACAATGCCGAAGATGAAGAGCAATCGGGGCGCGGCAAAGCGCTTCCGGGCTACGGGCAGCGGGCGCATCAAGCGCAAGCGCGCCTTCCACAGCCATATCCTCACCAAGAAGGACACCAAGCGCAAACGTCGCTTGCGTTCCACCGTCCTGGTATCGAAGTCGGATGAGAAGTCCATCCGCCAGATGCTGCCGAAGCTGTAAGAGAGGAGAACTGATATGGCAAGAGTTAAACGTGGAGTGGTTGCCCGCCGCCGTCACCGCAAGGTACTGAACCGGGCCAAAGGCTATTACGGCGCCCGGCGCAAGGTCTATCGCGTCGCCAAACAGGCCGTCATCAAGGCCGGCCAGTACAGTTATCGTGATCGCCGTCAGCGCAAGCGCGATTTCCGCAGCCTGTGGATTACCCGCATCAATGCCGCGGCCCGCGAGAACGGCATGTCCTACAGCCGTTTCATCAACGGCCTGAAGCGCGCTGAAGTCGAGATCGACCGCAAGGTCCTGGCTGATCTGGCCGTTCACGACAAGATCGCGTTCAAGGCACTGGCTGACCGGGCCCAGGCCAGCCTGGCCTGATCGGCGCATGACCTCCCCCCAACTTGAGGGCCTCCTCGACGAGGCCCTCGGGTCGGTCGCCGAAGCATCCGATACGCGCACTCTGGACGATGTCCGGGTGCGTTTTCTGGGTAAGAAAGGCGCGCTGACTCTACAATTGAAGCAACTGGGGTCCCTGCCGCCGGACCAGCGCCGCGAGGCCGGTCAGGCTGTCAACCGTTGCAAGCAGGAACTTGAACAGGCAATCGCCGAGCGCGAACAGGTTCTGTCGCAGGCCCATCTTGAGGCGCGACTTGCGACCGAGCGCATTGATGTCACATTGCCGGGGCGCATCCATGAAGCGGGTGGCCAGCATCCGGTCAACCGTGCCCTGGACCGCATTCTCGCCATTTTCAATCAACTCGGTTTCGCCGTGGCCACCGGTCCGGAAGTCGAGGATGACTATCACAACTTCGAGGCTCTGAATTTCCCTGAGCATCATCCGGCCCGTGCCATGCATGATACCTTCTACCTGCCGGATGGCCGCGTCCTGCGGACCCATACCTCGCCGGTGCAGATCCGGGTGATGAAAGAAACCAGTCCGCCGGTGCGTATCGTCGCGCCTGGCCGTGTTTTCCGCAGCGACTCCGATCAAACCCACACGCCGCAATTTCACCAGGTGGAAGGCTTGCTGGTTGATCGCGATGTGACCTTTGCCGACTTGAAGGGTATGTTGTCGGAATTCGTCAACGCCTTTTTCGAAGATGAACTGGAAGTGCGGCTGCGGCCATCCTATTTTCCTTTCACCGAGCCGTCGGCGGAAGTGGATGTGCGCTGGCGTAATACGGACGGCTCGGCCGGGCGCTGGCTGGAGGTGCTCGGTTGTGGCATGGTCCATCCCAATGTTTTGACCAATTGCGGCATTGATCCGGAAACCTACACCGGTTACGCCTTTGGTTTGGGGGTCGAGCGGTTCGCGATGTTACGCTATCAAGTCAATGACTTGCGTCTGTTTTTTGAAAATGATCTGAACTTCCTGCGCCAGTTCAGATAGACCGTTTTTTAGGGAGTGAACCTTGAAGATCAGCTATCGCTGGCTTAAGAACTGGGTATCGACTGATCTCGATGCCGCCCAGGTGGCCGAGAAGTTCACCCTGGCCGGATTGGAGGTGGACGATGTGGTTGCCGTGGCGCCCCCGCTCGACGGGGTTGTTGTTGGTGAGATCGTTCAGGTCGACCCGCACCCGGATGCTGATCGCTTGCGCATCTGCCGGGTCAAGGGGGACAGTGAGGAGCGGACGATTGTCTGCGGCGCACCCAACGCGCGGCTCGGGCTGAAGGCGCCACTGGCCACCCTGGGCGCCACCTTGCCCGGTGGGCTGAAAATCAAGCCAGCCAAACTGCGCGGAATACGCTCCGAAGGCATGCTGTGCTCGACGCCGGAACTGGGGCTGGGTGAGGATTCATCGGGGCTCATGGAATTGCCGGCTGACGCGCCTGTGGGTGCCGGCCTGGCTGAATATCTTCAACTTGACGACCACGTGCTCGATATTGACTTGACGCCCAACCGGGCCGATTGCCTGTCGGTCCGTGGTCTGGCCCGCGAACTGTCCGCGCTGACCGGGGCCGAGGTCAGCCCGCCGGACATGCAGCCGGCGGCGGTTACCATCAAGGATCGCCTGCCGATCGAGCTGTTAAGCTCCCAGGACTGCCCTTGCTATATTGGCCGAGTGATTCGCGGCGTCGATGTCAAGGCCGAAACGCCGCTGTGGATGGTGGAGGCACTGCGGCGCAGTGGGATTCGCAGTCTCGGGCCGATCGTTGATGTGACCAACTATGTTCTGCTGGAACTGGGCCAGCCCATGCATGCGTTTGACCTGTCGTGCATCAATGGCGGCATCCAGGTCCGGCGAGCGAAAAAGAATGAGCGCATGACCCTGCTGGACGGCCGCCAGATCGGTCTGGATGAGGACATGTTGCTGATCGCCGATCATCAGGGCCCGCTGGCCCTGGGCGGGATCATGGGCGGCGAGGG
>JBGTLI010000284.1:0-14805 GCA_041744195.1 Wenzhouxiangella sp.
CCACCCGGCAGTCATCCTGTCGGGCCGCCGTGTCAATGACGCCATGGGCCAGTTTGTTGCTGGTGAAGTCCTGCGGCTGATGGCCCGATCGTCAGTCTACCAACCCGGCGCCCGGGTGCTGATCCTTGGCCTGACGTTCAAGGAAAACTGCCCGGACCTGCGCAACACCCGGGTCATCGACCTGGTGCGCGAACTTGAGACCTATAACCTGGTGGTCGATATCCACGACCCCTGGGTCAGCCCGGAGGAAGCCTCCGAAGAATACGGCCTGTCAATGACCGAAGCCCCGGAGCCAGCGACCTATGCCGCCGTGATCCATGCCGTCTCCCACCGTGAGTTCAAGGCCGACGAAAACAAGCTTCGCGACCACCTGATCGATGGCGGCGTACTCTACGACGTCCGCGCCACCCTGAACCGGAGCCTGGTCGACGGCAGGCTCTGAGCTTTCCGCCTCAAAAAGAAGAACTCACCACAGAGGCACAGAGGTCACAGAGAAATAGATTGTAAAAACAATACGTTATTATGCTTTTCTCTGTGACCTCCGTGCCTCTGTGGTGAAATTTTTTTTGTTCCTTTCGCGACAGCGGGCCCGGTTACGGGGTTGAAGACTCTGTGGTTAATGCTTTTCCGTCTACCATCTCAACTACCCAAACAACCGCTGCCACAGCCCGCGTCGCTGCACCGGCAAGGCATCGGCCAGTTGCTCAAGGTCGGGGGCTGTGCCGTTGATGGCCGCTTCGGGAAAGGTCTCGGTCAGCAATTCGGCAACAGCCGGACTGGTCCAGCGGGCAACCGCCTCGCGTGCGATCGTCAGTTGTGGCACGCGGCGGCGGTCGCGGTGGGCGTCGGAGGCCAGATAGTGAACCAGGCCACCGGTGATCATCGATCTGGCCGAATTCTGTGCCGCCGGCCCGAACTGGCCGGTACACGATTGGGCAGTCACCTGGGCCAGACAGCCCATGGAAACCCAGTCGGCGAGACGATCCTCGTTCTGGCACAGCTGACTGTTACGTTCCGGGTGAGCAATGATCGGGGTCAGGCCCTGGCTGATGATTTGTTCAAGTATCTGCTCAGAGCCCATCGGTACGGTATGCACGGGCAATTCAACCAACACGAATTTTCCCTGGTTGGCCAGCGTCATCGCGTATCCGGAAGCAATTTCGGCAGGTAGTTCGGGAACCAGGTGCAGCTCGGATCCCGGCAGCAGTTTCAACCCAATGCCCTCACCCAGCAAGGCTTCACGGAAACTGTTCAAGGCTGACTGGATTGCTGATGCCCGATTGACGTAGACGCCGTTGAGATGATGCGGTGTCACGACGACCGTCCGAATACCATCGGTCACTGCCAGACGGGCCATCGCCAATGCTTGTGCCATATCCTTGGCGCCGTCGTCAATGCCGGGCAGCATGTGGCAATGAAGGTCAACGAGCATGGAACGATCAGTTTCCTGTTGTTGGCTCAACCATCAGCTCGATGATCGTTGCCACCGGCGCTGATCCGTAGCTCAGGAACTCGTTGTGAAACGCCTTCAGATCAAAGCCGTCACCCTTTTCAGCCTTAAGTTGTTCACGGAAATCATAGATCTCGGCATAGCCTGAAAAATACGACGTCAACTGGACCTGGGACAGGGTCAGGCGACGCCATTTCTGGGTCGCTTCGGTGATTTCCTGAAATGCCTCCTCACGCATCAGGCGAATGGCTTCATCTTCTTCCATTCCCAGTACTTGAACGGAGTAATCCAGAATGGCGTTGAAAGTGACCCGAAGCGCCCATTTGCCATACATCAACCACATCTCCGGCTCGTGGTCGCCCCAGCCCTCTTCCAGCATCATTCGCTCGGCATAAACCGCCCAGCCTTCGATCATGGCGCCGTTGCCAAACAGGCTCTTGACCAGGCTCGGTGAGCGGTTGGCATGCAGCAACTGGGTGTAGTGGCCGGGAATGGCCTCGTGAATGTTGAGTACCTGGAGGATCCAGTGGTTGTACTCGCGCAGGTAGCTGGCGGCCTGCTCCTCTCCGTAGTAATCAAGGGGCGTGACGTTGTAATAGGTTTCAGCGCCGGGGTTGAATGGCCCTGGAGCGCTGACTGAAGCAATCGCCCCGGTTCCGCGCATGTATTCCGGCGTCTCGCGCACGATCAAAGGCTTGTCCGGATCCTGATCGACCAGGTCATGCTCGCGCACGTACGCCTCCAACAGCGGAATCTGGCGTCGAATCTCATCGACGAATTCGTCCACCGAGACATGGCGGTCGGAGAGGTGATCGATCAGCCGACCGATGCGCTCCAGCGGTGCTTCAGGCAGGTTCTGGTCGGGGAAGTACTTCGGCCACAACTCTATTGCAATGGTGTCCATGTCGGCATGCAGACGGTCCTTCTCCGCCAGCGCTCGCTCATAAAGTGCCAATGCGCTGAAATCGGCCTGAATATCGTAGGCAAATTTCGGTTCGTACAATTCGGCGCCAATTCGAAACGGCCGGGCCATGCCGGTTTCGGCAAGTTCAGAGGCCAGCGTCTCGAGATGGTCAACCCATGATTCGACCGCGGCACGGGCGGCCTGCAGGCGGGACGTAAACAGCGCTCGCTCCTCTTTCGTCAGGCCGGAAGCGTCGACGCGGGCAGCCAGGTCCGGGCCGAGGACGCTCAGGCCACCACGATTCTGGCCAATGGCCAGCTCGGTGTGTTCCAGCGTCGGCGTCGAGATGCTGTCGCGGGCAGCCTGGTAGTATGCGGGCACCTGATCCAACCGGGCCAGGATGATGCGCAGACGCTCGTCTTCAGGCGCAAAATCGGTATTGAGCAATACGGCCATCGTTCCGGCCACATTGTAATTGGAAGGCATCCACTCCCAGCTGCGGAACTCATCCTGGTACCAACGCATGGACTCGAAACGGTTGCGCAGCAGTTCAAGATCCGTGCGCTGTCGCGCCGGTAGTGAATCCTGGTCGAATCGACCGAGCCGAGCGAGGGCTGAAGCGACCAGCTCTGATGTCCGTTCGCGCTGCGATTGGTCGGGAATGGTCAACCGATCGGCATTTTCATACCGGCCCTGGCGCACCGCCCACTCCGGGCTGTGCTCGAGCATTTCCTCGATCAGATCTTGTGCCAGCGAATCGAATTCCTCAGCGCCCATCGGCCCGGTAGTTGTCGCCAGTTGGGAATCCAGCGATGCCGCCCGGTCGGCGGGCTGGCATGCGCCCAGCAGCGCAATCAACAAAACCAGAAATATACGAGCAATGATGTGCATGGGATACCCCTTGGGAAATCGGACAATTCAGCCATGCTACCGGAAACACGACCAACAATCATCCAGCGTCATCCCGGTTACTGATGTTGATGCTACCATTCGTCCATGCCGCCCAGCCAAAGTCATCGAGAAGAGATTGCCAGCGCCCTGACCCATGGCCTCGGTATTATTCTGGCGCTGGGAGGTGGTGCGGTACTGATTACCCTGACCGTGATCTTCAGCGAGGTTCGCGAAGTCGTCAGTGTCACGATCTTCAGTGTCGCACTGGTCCTTTTGTATACCGCATCAACGCTCTATCACCTCATTCAACAGCCGGCAGCCAAATCACGCCTGAAAGTGTTCGACCATTGCGCCATTTTTCTGTTGATTGCCGCGACCTACACACCGTTCACCATCGTCGCCATGCGCGGTACCTGGGGCTGGACGCTGTTTGGCCTGATCTGGGGGATGGCGCTTTTGGGAATTGTCTTCAAGCTGTTCTTCACCGGTCGCTTTCGCTATCTGTCGACCGCGATCTATATCGGCATGGGGTGGCTTGTCATCATCGCGCTGGTACCGCTGACGCAGGCGCTGACAACGACAGCCCTGATCTGGCTGGTCGCCGGTGGTGTTTCCTATACGGCCGGCACGGCGTTCTACCACGCTCACGGCCTGCCCTACAGCCACGCGATCTGGCATTTGTTCGTGCTGGGCGGCAGTGTCTGTCATTTTGTGGCGGTCACCGCCCAGATCATCGGGACCTCGTCGTGACGACTGCGTCCACTGCATAAGCCAGCGGAAAAAACAGCGCAACCATCCAGGCTGAAGGTGGTCTATTGCCTCGACTTTTACAACAATGAAGAGAAAATACATGAAATTTCGAACATTACTGGGTTTGTTTAGTCTGGCAACCTTGTTGCTCACCGGTTGCGCCACGATGCCGAGCGACAACGCCATGGCCCGTGAATCGCAGGCCACTCTTGACCGATTTGTCGAGCGCGACCCGGCCCTGAAGAACTGGATTGATCATGCCTACGGCTATGTCGTTTTCCCTGAAATTGCAAAGGGTGGATTCGGCATCGGCGGCGGTTTCGGCCATGGCATGCTCTTTCGTCAGGGCCAACCGATCGGTCGCGCCACGGTGTCGCAGGCCACGATCGGGGCACAAATCGGGGCACAGTCGTATAGCCAGGTGATTTTCTTTGAGGATGATGCCGCCTTGCGTACCTTCCAACGCGAGAACCTTGAGTTCTCGGCCCAGGCTACGGCCGTCGCGGCCACAGCGGGCGCCGGCGCCACCACCAGCTACGAGCGCGGCGTCGCCGTATTCATCCTGACTCGTGCCGGGCTGATGGCCGAAGCCACAGTGGGCGGACAACGATTCAGATATACGCCCCTGTGATAGGCGACTGACGTCTACTCCCCATCGACGAACTGAAGGCTCGCCAGGCGGGCGTAGAGCTCGTTGTCTTCGACGAGGGAGGCATGGTCTCCCTCGGCGACCAACCTGCCCTGGTCGATCACCAGGATACGATCAGCACTGCGGACGGTGGCCAACCGGTGAGCAATGACCAGAACGGTGCGATCATTTCTGACCGTGTCCAGAGCTTCCTGCACCAGCCGTTCGCTTTCCGCGTCCAGGCTGGCCGTGGCCTCATCCAGCAGCAATAAAGGTGGGTGCTTGATGAGCGCGCGCGCGATGGCAATCCGTTGACGCTGCCCACCGGACAGGCTCAGACCTTTCTCGCCAAGAAAGGTCTGATAACCTTCCGGCCAGCGGCTGATGAATTCGTGCGCGTGGGCCGCCTCGGCGGCCAGTTCCAGTGCGTCTTGATCCGGCCGTTCGATCCCGTAGCCGATATTCTCCGCAGCGGAACCGGAAAACATGACCACGTCCTGGGGAACCAGGCCCAGCGTGCGGCGCAAGTGGATCAGGTCCAGTTCGCGCAGATCAACATCGCCCAGACGGACTGTTCCCGAAACCGGGTCGTAAAAACGCAGCAACAGCTGAAACACGGTCGATTTGCCTGCACCCGACGGCCCCACCAGCGCCACAGTCTCGCCCGGCCGCACGGAAAAGCTCAGGCGATCAAGGACTTGTTCATCAGGGCGTGACGGATAGGCGAATGAAACCTGATCAAAATCAATGCCCAGGGCACCCTTGGGCAGCGTCCTGCTCGGTTCAGGACTTCGAATCGCCGAATTGATTTCCAGCAGTTCCGCCAACCGCTCCATCGCCCCGGCTGCTCGCTGCAATTGCCCCCATATTTCACTCAAGCTTGCGGTAGAGCCGGCTGCGATGGCGGCGTACAAAACAAACTGGCCCAATTGCCCCGGAGTCATATTGCCCAGCAAAACTGCGCGTGCTCCCAGCCAAAGCACAAAGGTCACCGCGCCGAAAGTCAACAGAATGACCACGACGATCAGCAAGGTACTGGCCAGGATGCGCCGGCGATTGGCCTCGACCGCCGCTTCAACCGTCTGCGTGAAACGATACGCCTCGTGCTTTTCCTGGGCGAAGGCCTGGACCGTTTGCACCGCATTGATCGCTTCGTCGCCGAGAGCGCTGATATCGGCGATTCGATCCTGAGCACGGCGCGACAGGCTTCGCACCCAGCGTCCGAGAAACACCACTGGCAGGATGATCATCACGATCAACAAACCAATAACCCCAGCCAGTGACGGCGCGGTCAGGGCCAGCGCGATGGAACTTGCAACCAGCATGAGTACATTGCGGATCCCGAACGAAATGGTCGAACCAACCAACGTCTCGATCAGGGTGGTATCCGTGTTGAGACGGGAAAGCACCTCACCGGTCCGGGTACGGGTAAAAAACTCCGGACTCATGGCGAGCACCCGCTCGAACACGGTACTGCGGATATCGGCGACCACCCGCTGCCCCAGCCAGCTCACCCAGTAAAAGCGCAACCCCCCACCGACCGCCATCACCATGGCAGCGGCGAAAAGCAGCCAGAACCAGCGATTGATATGCTCAAGATCTTCGGCCACGAAACCACGGTCAATAACCTGACCCACCGCAGCCGGAATCGCCAGCGCGCCGGCGGCGGAAATGACCAGGAACAACCCAGCCAGTCCGATCTGCAGGCGATAGCGGCCGAGGAATGGCCTGAGCGCGCCCAGCGAGACGACGTGGCGGCTTCCCGGGCGCTTCAGCGTCTCAGCGTCAGTGGCCATCAGATCGGGATCCTCACTCGTCGCATCCGGGTCCAGCCTGCCCACGAAAACAGAACCAGCGAGACCCAGATGCAGCCAAACGTGACCACATGGTCAAAGGTAAACGGCTCGGCGTAAACAAAAACCGCCAGGACGAACGTGATGCTGGGCGCGAGATATTGCATGATCCCGACTGTGCTTAGGGGTAGTCGGCGAACGCCGGTGGCGAACAGCAGAAGCGGAATGACAGTCACCAGGCCCGTTCCGGCCAGCAGCACTGCCAGTTCCCAATTGGCGGGGTTGAACACCAACTGCCCCTGGCGATCCAGAAGCACCAGCCAGACGATGGCAAACGGCGTCATCAACAGCGCTTCCCAGAACAGACCGACCATTGGGCCGACGTCAGTCAGTTTTCGGACCAGCGAGTACAAGGCAAACGAGCCGGCCAGGCCCAGCGCGATCCAGGGAAAATGACCGACCCTCAAGGTCATGTAGAGTGTACCGGCAGCGGCGATCAGTACCGCCAGGGTCTGAATCGGCACCAGTTTTTCCCGGAAAAAAACCAGGCCCAGAACCACTGTGACCAGCGGATTGATGAAATAGCCCAGACTGGTAGATAAGACCCGGTCGCTATTGATGGCGTAAACGAAGATCAGCCAGTTGATGACAATCAGTGTGCCACTCAAGGCCAGAGCGGCGAGCGTTTTTCGGCAAACGCGTATTTTATCCCGCAGGTTACTGCCATGACGAAGCGCGAGAACGCCAGCCAGGAAGACCACTGACCAGACGATTCGATGAGCGATGATCTCGTGGGCAGACACCGCACCGAGGAGTTTGAAATAGATTGGGGCCAGCCCCCACAACGCAAAGGAGCCGAGCGCTGCCACCAGCGCCAATGAGTGATCACGATCCAGGCTCACGGCGAAGGTGAGGGCCTACCGGATTGGGATTGGGATTGGAATTGGAATTGGGGTTGCGAATGCAATGATTCAAACGGAATCCGCGTTATGGCCGGCTGGTTGGTTGTACCACTTACCCGCAACGCGGCGGACTCACCGTTTTCTCCAGTCACGTGCACCCTGCCTGCCAGGTTTTGCTCAGGCAGTGACACCCTGACATCCCCCTCGATAACCACCCCGTCGCTCACCAACTGCAAACCGTAGAACGCCATTTGCGCGGGCCCAAACGTCAGGGCTGAATGCAAATAGTCGAAACCCTGGATGCTGGAAAACGCTGAAGAACGTGGCGCCAATTCTCCCAGCACTGGCCAATAGCCGTCCCAAAGTTCGATATATCCGGTGCCGGTCCAGGGTAGCGGACCCGGATCACCGTCCGGTGAGGCCGACTGCAGGTCCAGGGCCATTATGCCAGCTCCGTCCAGATTCCAGTCCAACTGCATTGCATCCAGGGAGCGGGCCAGACTGGCAACCTCCCACTCAAGCTCGATTTTCCACCGCGGGTCAGGCCGCCTCAAATCAAGCGCGCCCTTGCCCGAAACGAAACCAGCCGGAATTCCTGCGCGCATGGATTCAACTAGAACCGCGCCGCCGTCACCGGACATGGAAAAAGTGACATCATTGAGCACCATCCCCTGCCTGGCAATTTGTTCGGCCATCAGGGAGACGTCAAAATCCGTCCCCCGCAAGGTGGTCAACCAGCCGGAATCCTCCGGCTCATAGGGTAGAGCCGCCATGAACCCCAGAATGTCTGCGACCTCAACATCAAGCAACTCCGTTACCAGATCCAGCGAGAAATAAGACCGTTCAGTCCCTCGGTAGGCCATATCCAGTTCAAATGTTTGGTCATTGACCTTGAGTCGACCGCTGTCGATAGAGAATTCCAAATGCGGATGCACTGAAAAAGTGGCGTTTCCCAGCAAGCTGATTTCGAACATACCATCATCCATCGAGCCGCGCATTCGCAGGTTGGACAGCCGCATGCGGTCAGCCTGACTGAACACCATCAAGCCATCGATCTCAACTTCATCGAATAGGCCAGGTTCGCCGATATTGCCTCGAAAGGCGAATTCAAGCGGTTGGCCGAAGGCGAAGCCCTTGAGTATCACTTGCTCGATTTCGAAAGTCTCTTGCTCCCGCCGGTTTCCCAGCTGGGCACCATCACTGGTGGAAACGATCACCCCGTCGAGGAAGATCGGCCCGCTGAATTGCCGCGCACCACTGTCGATGCTTTCCGACGTTCGATCCGCCTTCAGCCCGGAATCCGCCAGGGCTCTGTCAAGGTTGATTCTCGCCCCGCCCATCCTCACTTCCGTGGCATCCACCCGCCCTCGAATCAACGGCAGCAAACGCACCTGCATTTCCATCCTGTCCGATGTGAAAAGCGATGGACCGTCGACAACCCCCGGCCGCGACAGAACAACCCGTTCGGCACTCAGCTTCAAACCAGGGAAAAATCGCAATTTGAGCGTCCCCAGGATCTCGACCCGATGGCCTGTATGGTTTTCCACATGCCGGGCGACCAGTGACTTGACCCGGTCCTCATCAAGAAGAATGGCTGCAGTACCAAAAGCGCCAAGCAAAATGATGGACAGACAGGCAATGATGACAATAAAGGTTCGCATGGTCGTTGGCCGGGAGCTGTTGTTTATCCCTTATTGTAGCGGAGGAGTTGTTCCGGAACCTCCGAATAACGCCGTGTGGTCCCGTTTGAGCAGAACCTCCGAATAGAAAAAGCCCGGCACAAAGGCCGGGCTTTCCTGAACCTCCGGTCAGACGGTGCCGGATTCAGTCGGCCGATTCGATACCAGGCGCATCCGGACGATCAACCAATTCGACGTATGCCATAGGCGCATTATCTCCGGAGCGAAAGCCACACTTGAGAATTCGCAGGTACCCGCCAGGGCGCTGGGCGTAACGGGGGGCGATTTCGCTGAAAAGCTTGCCGACAACCTCTTTATCACGCAGGCGGCTGAAAGCCAGGCGCCGCTTGGCGACCGTGTCTTCCTTGGCCAGCGTGATCAAGGGCTCGGCCACGCGCCGAAGCTCCTTGGCTTTAGGCAAGGTGGTCTTGATCAGTTCGTGCTGAAACAGGCTGGTGGTCATATTGCGGAACATCGCCCGGCGATGTGACGAATTTCGATTGAGCTGACGCCCTGCTTTGCGATGACGCATTAGTGTTCTCCTTAACGCTCTGTTCGGGCCAGGCTGGCTGGCGGCCAGTTTTCCAGGCGTGTACCCAGGGTGAGATCATGAGATGCGAGCACTGTCTTGATCTCAGTCAGCGACTTCTTGCCCAGGTTGGGGGTTTTCAACAATTCAGTTTCAGTCCGCTGCACCAGATCGCCAACATACTGGATATGTTCTGCCTTGAGGCAATTGGCCGAACGCACGGTCAACTCGAGATCATCAATCGGGCGCATCAAAACCGGATCAAAGGTCTCGGTACTGATTTCGGCCTGATCCTTTTCGCGGGCAACGAAGTCTACAAACACCGACATCTGGTCTACCAGAATTCCAGCGGCCAACTTCACCGCCTCTTCGCAGCTCAGCGTGCCATTGGTGTCGATATCAAGCACCAGCTTGTCGAGGTCGGTTCTTTGCGCCACACGAGCACTTTCGACACTATAGGCAACACGGTGAACCGGACAGTAGGACGCATCCAACAGCAACCGGCCGATGGGACGCGTTTCGTCCTCATTGAACTTGACCGCCGTTGCCGGCTGGTAGCCAACACCACGGGTTACCTTGAGTTGCATGCGGAGCTTGGCGTTCTTGGTCAAGTTGCAGATCACGTGATCGGGATTGACAATTTCGACATCGTGATCGAGCTGAATATCGCCCGCAGTGACTGGACCAGCCTTGTCTTTCGACAGGGTCAGCACGGCTTCGTCCCGAGAATGCATCAAAACTGCTACATCCTTGAGATTCAGCATGACTTCAACGATATCCTCCTGCAGGCCTTCAACAGCCGTGTATTCATGCAGGACACCGTCCATTTCGACTTCAGTGATCGCGCTTCCGGGAATGGAGGACAGCAGCACGCGCCGCAGCGCATTGCCCAGCGTATGGCCAAAACCGCGCTCGAGCGGCTCCAGGGTAATACGGGCGCGGCGCGGCGAGACTTCGTCTACCAACAGTCCCTTCGGCTTGAGCATCGTGCCGATAAGTTCGCTTATCTGGCCTGACATGTAGTGCCTCTCTGAAAAATTCTATGTTCCGGTGATGCCGGCCAATGCCGGCGCCAAAAGCCTTACTTCGAATACAACTCGACAATCAGGCTTTCGTTGATGTCTGGCGGCAGATCGTCACGATCCGGCACGCTTTTGTAAACACCTTCCAACTTCTCGAAGTTGACATCCACCCAGGCAGGAACAGTATCCAGTTCCTTCGCGAGGTTGATGGACTCCTGGATGCGAAGCTGCTTGCGGGCTTTTTCCCGCACTGAAATCCGATCGTTCGGGCTGACCTGATAGGAAGCAATATTCACAACCTTGCCATTGACCTCGACCGACTTGTGGCTGACCAACTGACGGGCCTGCGCGCGGGTTACGGCGAAGCCCATGCGGTACACTACGTTATCCAGTCGGCTTTCGAGCAACTGCAACAAGTTCTCGCCAGTGGCGCCCTTCAGACGCGCCGATTCCTTGTAGTAGTTCCGGAACTGCTTTTCCAACACGCCGTAAATCCGGCGGACTTTCTGCTTTTCACGAAGCTGCAGTGCATAGTCCGACAGGCGCTGACGACGGCTTTCACCGTGCATCCCGGGCGGCTGGTTGAGCTTGCACTTGGAGTCCAGGCCACGAGCCGGGCTCTTCAGGTTCAGGTCCATGCCCTCGCGGCGAGCGAGCTTGCATGTGGGTCCGATATATCTAGCCATATTCTTGAAATCCGATTTTCGAAATCGTCAAACGCGACGCTTCTTGGGAGGACGGCAGCCGTTATGCGGAATGGGCGTAACGTCAATGATATTGGTAATCTTGAAGCCGACCGCGTTGAGCGAGCGAACTGAAGATTCCCGCCCCGGCCCCGGGCCATTGACCCGAACTTCCAGGTTCTTCATGCCGTATTCCAGTGCGGTACGGCCAGCGTTTTCCGCTGCCACCTGGGCGGCAAACGGGGTCGACTTGCGAGAGCCTCGGAAACCGGAGCCACCGCTGGTCGCCCAGGACAGGGCATTGCCCTGACGGTCAGTAATGGTGATGATGGTGTTGTTGAACGATGCATGCACATGTGCAATACCGTCAACAATAACCTTCTTGACCTTTTTCTTGCCCTTGGCTGTCTGCTTGGCCATGATTCCTTACCTCAACGAATCGGACGACGCGGACCCTTTCGGGTACGGGCGTTAGTGCGGGTGCGCTGACCACGGACTGGAAGCCCGCGGCGATGACGCAGGCCACGGTAGCAGCCCAGATCCATCAAACGCTTGATATTCATAGCCACTTCACGGCGCAGATCACCTTCAACCGTGATCTTGCCAATCTCCTGGCGCAACTTTTCCTGCTCGGCTTCGGTCAGATCCCGAACCTTGGTCTCCGGAGCCACACCCGTGGCTTCGCAGATCCCGTAGGAACGAGTACGACCAATACCGTAAATGTGGGTCAGTGCCACCCAAATGTGCTTTTGCACGGGCAGGTTGACGCCTGCAATACGAGCCATGTATGTTCTCCGTAAAACCTGTTACGTCTAATCAGCGCAAACCCGCAATTATAGCGGTATTGCGCAACTTCATCAAGCCCCAATCCAGCATTCAGCCTGAATCAGCCCTGACGCTGCTTGTGCTTCGGATCGCTGCAAATCACGTACACCACACCCTGGCGACGTACGATCTTGCAATTGCGGCAGATTTTCTTAACCGATGCCTGAACCTTCATTTTGCTACTCCGGGACCTGTTGCCAAAAAGTCGTTAGCGACGAACTGTGCCTGAACGACCATAGTTCTTGAGATTGGACTTCTTGAGCAGGCTGTCATACTGATGAGACATCAGGTGGGCCTGCAATTGAGCCATGAAGTCCATGGTGACGATAACGATGATGAGCAGGGAGGTACCACCAAAGTAGAACGGCACGTTCCAGCGCATGATCAGAAACTCGGGCAGCAAAACCACACCGACCAGGTAGATGGCCCCGACCGTGGTCAGGCGAGTCAAAACGTAATCGATATAGTCGGCTGTCTGACGACCTGGACGAATGCCGGGAATGAATGCCCCCGACTTCTTGAGGTTGTCAGCCGTCTCACGCGAATTGAAGACAATCGCTGTATAGAAAAAGCAGAAAAAGGCCACTAACCCGCCATACAAGGCGATGTAAATCGGCTGGCCCGGACGCATCTGCTCGGCGACGGTCTGCAACCAGGTGACACCTTCGGCTTGGCCGAACCAGGTTGAAATGGTGGCCGGAAACAGAACCAGGCTGGAGGCGAAGATGGCCGGAATAACACCCGCCATATTGACCTTGAGCGGCAAGTGCGTCGACTGGCTGCGATAGGCCTTTCGGCCCTGTCGTTGCGCGTAGTTGACTGTGATGCGGCGCTGACCACGCTCCACCAGCACGACGAAACCGGTGACTCCGAGCGCCATGATCAACAGCAATGTCGCCGTCGTGATACCCAGCTGCCCGGTATTGACCAGTTCCAGGGTAGAGCCAATGGCCGTCGGCAACTCCGCGACGATGCCGGCAAAAATAATGATCGAAATACCGTTTCCGATGCCGCGCTCGGTGATCTGCTCACCCAGCCACATCAGGAACACGGTGCCGGCAGTAAGTGTGACCACGGCGGCCAGCACAAACCCCGGACCCGGTGCGATTACGACGGGCAATCCGGCGCCTGCGCCCTGGTTTTGCAGCGCGATAGCGACGCCGAACGACTGGAACGCTGCCAGAATGACGGTGAAATAGCGTGTGTACTGGGTGATCTTGCGTCGCCCCGCCTCACCTTCCTTGCGCAATTGCTGCAACTGGGGAATGGCATGGCTCATCAACTGCATAATGATGGCCGCGGAAATGTACGGCATCACGCCAAGGGCGAAGATCGAGAAACGACCCAGGGCGCCACCGGAGAACATGTTGAACATATCCACAATCGTGCCGCGGGTCATGTCCATCAGCTCAACCAGGGCTGCCGGGTTGATTCCAGGGACAGGAATGAACGTCCCAAAGCGAAACACCAGCAATGCGACCAGCACCAGAAACAGGCGCTGGCGCAGCTCCTTCAGGCGCCCAATTCCGCCTAGCATGCCTGCTACTTCAGAGCCACCGCGAGCCATTATTCGACTTTTCCGCCTGCAGCTTCGATCGCCTTGGTGGCGCCAGCTGTCACGTGCATGCCACGGATGGTAACCGCGCGCTCAATATCGCCCTTGGAAATCAGACGCACACGCTTGGTATCGTTGGGAACGAGGCCTGCCGCTTTAAGGGTGTCGACATCGACTACATCGCCTTCCAGAATGTTGATCTGATAAAGACGTATCTCGCGAGTCTTGCGATTGACTGCCGAGTTGAAACCAACCTTCGGAAGCCGGCGCTGCAGCGGCATCTGGCCGCCTTCGAAACCCACCTTGTGGTAGCCACCCGAGCGGGATTTCTGGCCTTTATGGCCGCGCCCGGCAGTCTTGCCAAGGCCCGAACCGATACCACGGCCAACGCGCTTGCGGTTCTTGCGGCTGCCTTCAGCCGGCTGGACGGAATTGAGTTTCATGATGACCGGTTCCTATAAATTCGTTGTGATCAGGTCTCTTCGACCCGCACCAGGTAGTTGACCTTGTTGATCATCCCGCGAACGGCCGGGGTATCTTCAAGTTCCACCGTATGGTTCATCCGACGCAGACCGAGGCCGCGTATGGTGGCGCGGTGACTCCCGATCGTGCCGATGATGCTGCGGACCTGAGTTACGCGCAGCTTGGACGCTGATTTCTTAGCCATGTTGTTCCAGAATCTCCTCGATGGGCTTGCCACGCTTGATGGCCACTTTTTCCGGTGAAACCATAGCCTGCAAGCCTTTCATGGTGGCGCGAACCAGGTTGATCGGGTTGTTGGACCCGACGCTTTTGGCCAGCACGTTGTGCACGCCAACCGCTTCGAATACCGCGCGCATGGCGCCACCGGCGATCACACCGGTACCTTCAGAAGCCTGCTGCATGTATACGCGCGACCCACTGTGGCGTGCCTTGACCGAATGCCACAACGTGCCTTCGTTCAGGGAAATCCGGACCATGTCGCGACGAGCGCGCTCCATGGCCTTCTGAATCGCCAGCGGGACTTCACGCGCCTTGCCGTAGCCAAACCCGACCTTGCCGTCACCATCGCCCACCACTGACAGGGCGGTAAAGCTGAACTGACGTCCACCCTTGACCACCTTGACCACGCGATTGACGGCAACCAGTTTCTCGATCAGATCGTCGCTATTGTTGTCTCTTGCCATGATGAATTCCGTATTCCTTAAAACTTCA
>JBGTLI010000285.1:0-6813 GCA_041744195.1 Wenzhouxiangella sp.
TTCGTTCCGGATCAGCAACTCGCGCTCACCGGTGCTGATGGTCAGGGCATAGACGTCATGCAGGGCCGGGTCGCGGTCGTTGAGCCCGACCAGCATGCGGTCCGGAGTTCGGCGGGGAACAGCAATAATAAAGGCCCGGACTTCGTCAAGGTCGGTCAGGTTGCGCGCCGGCGGCACGCCGTCATCGCCGAGCTCGCCATCAGGGTCGACAGCCCAGACGTGAAAGTTTTCATCCCCGCCGCGGTCCTGGACATAGAGGACATAGGCGCCATCCTGGCTCCAGAAATAGCCGGGTACCGGCTTGTCGTCGGCGGTCAGCGGGCGGGCGTCTTCAAAGCGCTCATCAATGCCCTTGACCCAAATGTTGCGCACGCCCTGGTAGGGGCGGATGAAGGTGATGAAGCGGCCGTCCGGCGAGAGTTGGGCGGCGGAAATTTCCGGGTCGCCAAAAAACAGCTCCCGGTCGAGCAAGGGCGGTAACTGATCCAGATAGGCCAGTGGTTCGGCGCGATCCGCTGCCACACTGGTGGCCAGGCACAGGGCCCAGAGAGCAGCGACCAGCAGGTTGCCGCGACGCAGGTTCTTCGAAATTTCTTTCATGGCGATTCCGACGTTGAGTTTGAACAAAAAGAGAGAACGACTTCACATTAGGCACCTTAGACCACGAGCTTGCCCGGTGGAATAGGCCATAAGTCATTTGGTGAACATGGATTGAACGGCGGGTCCAAAATCGGAATCAAGAGCCTCACGAATCTTGCGGGCCAGATCTCTACGCCGGTAGGGTTTTTGCAGTAGGTGGACGGTCGTATCCAATTGACCCCGTTCAAGAACCACGTTTTCCGTATAGCCGGAGGTAAAGAGGACGTGTAATCCCGGTTGCAGGCGACGGGCCTCGATCGCCAGATCGGGCCCTTTCAGCGCCCCTGGCATGATGACATCGGTAAACAACAGATCAAACCGGTTGTGGCCTTCGAGCCAGGTCAGGGCATGGTCTGCGTTTCTGGCCGATTCAACCTGGTAACCCAGCATCTGCAACACCCGCTGAACGTGTTGTAGAACCAGTTCGTCGTCCTCGACCACCAATATCCGCTCGTTGCTGAGCAGTAGGAAATCTGGCTCGAACGCGGTGGCTGCCTCAGCCCAGGCGGCGCCTGAACGAGGCAGATACATTCGGACCGTTGCACCTTCCCCGGGCTCCGAATAGACCTGAATGTGCCCTCTTGACTGCTTGATGAAGCCGTAAACCATGGGCAGACCCAGGCCAGTGCCCCTGTCCTTTGCCTTGGTCGTGAAGAAAGGCTCAAACAGACGACCCATATGCTTCTGTTCGATGCCCTGCCCGTTGTCGGTCACGGAAATCCGCACGTACTGACCGGCTGAGATCTCGGAAAACTCATCAGCAAAGGACTCGCCAAGTTCGAAGTTGGCGGTCTCGATCACAAGCGCCCCACCATCGGGCATGGCGTCGCGGGCATTGAGGACCAGGTTCAGCAAGGCCGATTCCAGCTGACCCGGGTCGATATCGGCCAGCCACAGATCACTGGCGTGGCTCATCTGTACGGTCACGTTGGCCGGCACGGAACGGCGCAGCAGAGACCGCATGTCATCGACCAGTCTTCTGATGTCGGTCGGTTCGGGGTCGAGATCCTGGCGTCGGGCGAAAGCGAGCAGCCGACTGGTGAGTTCGGCGCCGCGCTGGGCAGCCGACTGGATCATTTGCGCCAGGTGGATGGTCTTGTCATCACCTTCCAGCAGCTCGCCGAGCAGCTCGGAATTGCCCAGGATCACGGTCAGCAGATTATTGAAATCGTGAGCGATGCCGCCGGTGAGCTGGCCGATCGACTCCAGACGCTGCGAGCGGGCAACCTGTTCCTTGAGCGCATATTCCTGGGTCAGGTCACGCAGCCCGCCAACCATTCGGATCGCCTTGCCGGCCTCGTCGCGGATGACCAGCCCCGAATCGCGGACGAACGCGTAACTGTCGTCATGCTTCCTGAACCGGTATTCGCTGGTCCAGCCCGTCTGGCCACCGGCAAGCGTCGCGTCAAGGCTTGCAACGACCTGGTCCCGATCATTCGGGTGAATACGCTCAGCCCACCAATCCAGGCCGCCATCGACCTCGGATGCGGGAACACCGAATGTCGCTTCCAGCCCCTCGCTCCACCAGACCGTACGCGCGAGAAGGTCCAGATCCCAGATGACGTCGGAAGTGACCTGGGCCACCTTGCGAAAGCGCTCCTCGCTGGCGGCCAGGGCCAGGCGGGCGCGTTCCTGTTGACTGATATCGCGGATAAAACCGGTGAAAATCCGGCGCTTGGCCAGGCGGGTTTCACTGACTGACAGTGCGATCGGGATGTCATGCCCGGCCTTGTGCCGTGCGTTGATCTCCACGGTACGACCCAGGATCCTCCCCTGGCCGGTTTCCATGTACCGCTGGACATAGTTGCGGTGCTGGCGACGATGCGATTCCGGCATCAAAATGCCGATGGACTCACCCAGCAGTTCTTCGGAGCGATAGCCAAAGACCTTTTCGACCACCGGATTGGCCGATTCGATGACGCCCGCTTCGTTGATGGTCAGGATGGCGTCCGATGCCGTCTCCAAAATGCCGCGCATGCGCTCGGCACTCTCGATGAGCTCCTCCTCGGCCGTACGTTGTTCCGAGATGTCCTGCAACGCGCCTTGGGCTGCAATGATCCGCCCGCTATTGTCACGAATCGGCTCGCCGGTTGTCCTGACCCAGACGCGTTTGCCCTGGGCGGTGATGATTTCGATCTGTTCATCAAAAGGTACGCCCTGCACCGCGCACACAGAAAAATGCTTCTTCATGCGCTCCCGATGCTCCGGGGCGAGGTAGTTGATGGCATCAGCCAGGCTGGCAGGCTGAAAGCCGGGATTCTCCCCGTGGATCATCGCCACTTCGTCAGACCAGAAACCCTGTTCCGGTTTCAGATCCACCCGCCAGCCTCCTAGGCGCGCCACCCGGCCGGCGAATTCCAACATGCGCTGGCTCACTCGCAGCTTCGACTCAATTGCCAGGTTTGCTTCAAGTGTCAGCGTCCGGGTCCGTTTTTCGACCTGGTCCATCGCCAGCCGGGCAATGAGTTCCAGGGCCGAGCGTTGATCGGCGCCTAGTGTTCGTGGCTGAACATCAAGGACGGCGACGGGGATGAATGATCCGTCGGAGGCCTGAAGAGGCGAGCCGGCATAGAAACGGATGCCGGGCGAGCCCTGGACCAACGGGTTGGTTGAAAAAGAGGAATCGAGCCCGGCGTCGGGCACGACCAGGGTCTGACCCCGGGCGATGGTATGGTCGCAGAAAGCAATGTTGCGTGGCGTTTCAGTAAGGTCAAGCCCGACCGTAGCCTTGAACCACTGGCGGTCGGCGGCAATGAAACTGATGATCGCCATCGGTGTTTGGCAGACCGTGGCAGCCAGCTTTGCCAGTTCATCGAAGGAGCGTTCGGCTTCCGAATCCAGAATGTCGTAGCCGGCCAGCGTGCTCTGGCGTTTCGATTCCGTGTCCTCGGGCGTGATTGTCGTCATCTCCACCTTTCGGCCCTATGCGCCGCTGCTTGCATCAGTAATATGTTTCCCCTACGCATCTCATGGAACAAAAAGCAGGTTTACCACGGAGGCACAGAGGACACAGAGAAATACATTGAAAACAATACGTTATTATGCTTTTCTCTGTGACCTCCGTGCCTCTGTGGTGAGCTTTTCTTGTTCCTTTCGCGACAGCGGGCCTGGAATCGGGCTCGGACACTCCAACCCGAGAATAGCACCGAACCGAATCGCCTGATACAGGCAGCTTTTAGCGCGCTGTATGCTAAGATGCGCATATCTGCATATCCATATATAAATGGCCACACGGTGACCCCCGAACTCTTTTTCCGCGCCCTGGCTGATCAAACGCGACTTAACAGCGTTTTGTTGCTATTGAACGAGGGCGAATTGTGTGTCTGCGAACTGGTGCATGCGCTGGCACAAACCCAGCCACACATTTCCCGCCACCTTGGCCAATTGCGCGAACGCAACATCGTTGCTGATCAGCGGCGTGGCCAGTGGGTCTACTACCGCCTGCACCCCGATCTCCCCGATTGGGCGCTTGAGGTCCTGCGCAGCGTTGGTGATGCCGAACACCATCACCGTTTTCAAAAACGCCTCGCAACCATGCCCAACCGCCCCATCGCCGCCTGCGACTAATCGCGCCAACCCGCCAACCAGCCAATCAAAAACCATGCCCACCATCCTCTTTCTCTGCACCGGCAACTCCTGTCGCTCGCAAATGGCCGAAGGCTTTGCCCGGGCCATCGCAGGCGATCAGGTGACCATTCTTTCAGCCGGGATCGAAGCCCATGGCAAAAACCCGCGCGCGATTGCCGCCATGGCCGAGGTCGATATCGACATCAGCAGCCAGGAATCGACCCGGTTGAATGAAGCCATGCTGGATCAGACCGACCTGGTCGTTACCGTTTGCGGCCATGCCGATGAACATTGTCCGGTGCTGCCAGCAGGCACCCGGCGCATCCACTGGCCCCTGCCCGACCCGGCCAAGGCCACCGGTAGCGAGGCCGACGTGCTCGCTCAGTTTCGTGCCGTACGGGACGACATCGAGGCCCGCGTCGAAACCCTGCTGAGTGACGATCTGGGCCTTGAGTCATGAATGACACGAGCGGGGCCGGGGCCCAGGATCCCGATATCAAGGCGGGCATGGGCCTGTTCGGGCGTTACCTGTCGGTTTGGGTGGCGATGGCCATTGTCATCGGCATCGGCATTGGCCAGCTTCTGCCAATGGTGCCCGAAACCCTGGCCCGGTTCGAATATGCCAACGTCTCGATACCGGTCGCGATCCTGATCTGGGCGATGATCTACCCGATGATGGTGCAGATCGATTTTGGCGCCATTGTCGGGGTGCGTCGCCAGCCCAAAGGCCTGGTGGTGACGACCACGGTCAACTGGCTGATCAAGCCGTTTTCGATGTTCTTGATCAGCTACCTGTTCCTGATCATTTTGTTCAAGCCATTCATTCCGGAAGGCCTGGCTCGCGAATACCTGGCCGGCGCGATTCTTCTCGGCGCCGCCCCCTGCACGGCCATGGTCTTCGTCTGGTCCTACCTGACCCGAGGTGACGCGGCCTATACCCTGGTCCAGGTGGCGGTGAACGATTTGATCATGCTGTTCGCCTTCGCCCCGATCGTGGTCTTCCTGCTCGGCATTTCCGATATCAGCGTGCCATGGGATACGGTCGCGCTGTCGGTGCTGCTCTATATCGTCATCCCACTGGCCGCCGGTTACGGGACCCGGGTGTGGCTGATTCGAAAGCGCGGCATCGAGTGGTTCGACAACGTGTTCATGAAGCGCATCGGGCCGGTCACCCCGATCGGCCTGATCATCACCCTGGTGTTGCTGTTTGCGTTTCAGGGCGAGGTGATTCTGAACAATCCACTTCACATTTTGCTGATCGCCATACCGCTGACCATCCAGACCGTGCTGATCTTCTTCATTGCCTACGGCTGGGCCAAGGCCTGGCGAATTCCGCACAAGGTGGCCGCGCCGGCTGCGATGATCGGGGCGAGCAACTTCTTCGAGCTGGCCGTGGCGGCCGCCATCGCGCTGTTCGGGCTGCAGTCAGGAGCCGCCCTGGCAACCGTGGTCGGGGTACTGGTGGAGGTGCCGTTGATGTTGTGGCTGGTGCGTATTGCCAACCGCACCCGTCACCATTTTCCCCGGGACGCGGTAACGCCGACCTGATTGTGTAGAAGTAGACGGTTCAATTGCTGGCGCAGAAACCGTGGCTCGGTTAGGCTTGGCGAATTCGAAAATGCTGCTCGAGGGATTACTATGCGCCACGCTTTGATTTTCCGTTCCGTGCTGATCCTGCTCCTGTCCGGCGGCCTCATTCATGGAGCCCTCGGCCAGGTCGAACCGCCGGAAGAAGAGTCCGCTGTGGAAGAACATGAGCTCATCGATCAACCCGTGGTTGAAGACGAGCTGGATGCAACTGAGCCGCCGGACGAATTCGAATGGCTGCGCGTCGAAGGCCATGACACCGTCATTTGCCCGTTTCGTAACCGGATTGACTACGACCGCGGTGAGATCGAATGCGGCCTGATCCAGGTGCCGGAAAACCGCGAGGTGGCTGACAGCCGCACGATCGAGTTGCACTTCGTGCGCATCCGGGCCCGTGGTGAGGACCACGAGGGCAATCCGGTCGAGATCCGCGACGACCCGGCCATCTACCTGACCGGCGGGCCGGGGGTGACGGTCGAAGGTTACGTGCGGCGGTTGAAAGACCATCGCCTGATGGCCAGCCGCGACCTCTACATCCTGGAGCAGCGCGGCATTGGCCATTCCGGCGACTTCTGCCCGTTTTTCTTTGATCGCAACCGGGCAGAGCATGTTCGCCCGACCTTTGCCGCCCAGCAGCGCTCGCTGTTTGACCTGGCGATGGCCTGCGCCGAAAGCGCGCGTGCCGCGGGGGTCGATTTGACCGGTTATCACACATTCGAAAATGCCCGGGATATCCGGGCGCTCAGGCTCGCACTGGGCCTCGAGAACTGGAACGTCTGGGGTATTTCCTACGGCTCGGTCCTCGGTCAGGCCTACATGAAGGTCGACCCGAATGGCCTGCGCACGGCGGTGCTCGATGCCATCGTGCCGCTGGATCTGCATGATTTGATGCGCATTCCTCACTGGCACACACAGAATCTCGACCGCCTTTTTGCCGCCTGCGCCGAACAGCCGCGCTGTGCGCGCGCCTACGATGGGCTGGAGCCGCGCTATCGCGCAGCCATCGCCTCGCTGACCGAA
>JBGTLI010000286.1:0-5941 GCA_041744195.1 Wenzhouxiangella sp.
GCGACCGTGCCGCCAGCCTGGTCAAGCTCCTGCCAGGTGCATCGGCGCGATCCGGGCGTCCATGCCACACCGTAGCCCAGCGTTTCGATTCGGGCGAGTCGGCCATTGGAGAAAACCAGCCGGCGCATGAGACGGCGCTGACCGAAATTCAGCGTCCAGATCTCGATACGCTCATGGGACAGCGGCCGGCCAAATCGATCATAACCACGCACGTGCTCGTAGTGCTCGCGCCAGAAAGGCTCGGGACAGGCCCGTCCAACCTGCCAGATCGGGTCGTCGATCTTGACCAGGCGACCTTCACAGTAGATGCCACGCGCGTCCACGGAAAACGCCGGCGCCAGCACCGAGAGAAAAAGAATGGCTCGAATCAGGATCAACACCTGAATACTATATCCTCGAAAACTTGAACATGCTCTGAATGCCGGATTCACATCAAACCGTCATTCGCACCTGCATGATGCAATAAACTCGCTTTTGACATTCATTTCCGACTCAATAAAAAAGGCTTTTCATGTTCAAAAAATCAATGACCATTCTCCTGCTGATCGCTTGCGCTCTGCCGCTTGCCGCCAGCAACAATGAAACCGCGGGCAGCGACGACAGCGTCGAGCATTACCTGATCGACACCCGCGGTGCTCATGCCTTTATCCAGTTCCGCATTTCGCACCTGGGCTATTCGTGGCTGTACGGACGCTTCAACGATTTTGAAGGGCATTTTACTTTCGACCCGGAAAACCCCGACAACGGCAGCGTGGAAGTCACCATCCAGACAGCCAGTATCGATTCCAACCACGAACGCCGCGACAACCATCTGCGCAATGAAGACTTTCTCACCGTCGAAGATTTTCCGCAGGCGCACTTCAGGAGCACGGCCTTCCGCCATATCGAGGGCGACCGCTACCACCTGACCGGCGACTTCACCCTGCTGGGCCACACTCGCCCGGTTGAGATCGAAGTCGAGCACATCGGCGCCGGCACCGACCCCTGGGGCGGCTACCGCCGCGGCTTCACCGGCACCACCAAATTCGCCCTCGCCGATTTCGGCATTGACTATGAACTGGGGCCGGATTCCGAGATAGTAGAGATTATTTTGGATATTGAAGGGATCAGGCAGTAGGAGCGGAGAAAAGGTAAAAGGTGAAAGGTGAAAGGGGGGCTCGTCCCGTCTTCCGTCTTCCGTCTTCCGTCGGCCACAAAGTGGCCGACTACTGCCCCGCCACCGTCATCTCATCCACCAGCAGCGAGCCGGTCTGGATGCTGCGGCGCGTGTCCACATCGGTGCCGGCAGCGCGCAGGTTGCCCAGCATCTTTTTCAGATGGCCGGCGATGGTGATCTCTTCGGCCGGCCAGGCGATCTGGCCGTCTTCGATCCAGAAGCCGGCGGCGCCGCGCGAGTAGTCGCCGGTGACCAGGTTCACGCCCTGCCCCATGACTTCGGTGACCAGCAGGCCGGTGCCCATATCGGCCATCAGCTCTTCCGGCGAGCGGCTGGCCCCGTGCAGGGTCAGGTTGCGTACGCCACCGGCATTGGCTGTGGTCTGCAGGCCCAAGCGACGGGCCGAATAATGACTGAGCACGTAGCGCAGCAGCTTGCCATCGGCGACCAGGGCGGATTCGCGGGTCGCGACACCATCGGAATCATAATTTGACGATGAAGGGCCGCCTGGCAGGCGTGGCTGTTCGATCAGCGAGGCCCATTCGGGCAGCAGTTGTTCACCGACCGCATCCAGCAGGAAACTGGAGCGGCGGTAGAGGTTGCTGCCGGAAACGGCGCCGACCAGATGGCCGATCAGGCCACGGGCGACTTCGGGGATAAACATCACCGGGACCGGGCCGGTCGGTACCCGTTTTGCGCCCAGCCGGCGCACGGTTCGGCGAGCGGCCTCGGCGCCAGTCACCTCAGGTGCGGCCAGACGGTCGAACCAGCGTGAGTCGTCCCAATCGTAATCGCGCTGCATGCCGGTCTCGTCACCGGCGATCAGGACACAGCTTTGCGAGTATTGGGTGCCCCGACTGGTGCCGGTAAAGCCGTGGCTGTTGGCATATACACCAATGGACGCCTCGGTGGAAACGCTCGCGCCTTCGGAATTGGTGATGCGCTTATCGGCCGCGCGACCGGCTGTTTCCAGCTCAATGGCGCGGCTGATCAGATCCTGCATCGGCACATCGACCGGATGCCAGAGATCGAGGTCGGGAAATTCGCTCGCCATCAGCTTCGCATCGGCCAGGCCGGAGGCCTTGTCGGCCTGGGTGTAACGGGCTATGGCCAGCGCCCGGTCGACGCATTCGTCGATGACTTCTAAGCGAAGATCACCGGTCGAGGCGCTGCCGCTACAGTTCTTGCAGTAGACGGTCACGCGCACCCCACGGTCGCGGGCTTCCTCCAGAACTTCGACCTCGCCCAGGCGAACGCCGGCTTCTCGACTCAGGCTGGAGGCCACGCTGACTTCAGCTTGATCGGCGCCGCCAGCACGAGCCCGATCCAGCACGCGACGTGAAATGCTGACCAGCAGCTCGGTCTCGCGATCGGGATTATCGAGCAGGGATGAAACACCGCCCTGGTTCAGTTTGCTCATCAGGCCGTGCCTCCGACGGTCAGACCGTCAACGCGCAGGGTCGGCTGACCGACGCCGACCGGCACACTTTGACCCTCCTTGCCGCAAACGCCGACACCGCTGTCGAGTTTGAGATCATTGCCGATCATGCCGACGCGGGTGAGCACATCCGGGCCATTGCCGATCAGTGTGGCGCCCCGAATGGCGGGCCCGATCTTGCCGTTTTTGATCCGATAGGCCTCCGAGGCGGCAAACACGAATTTTCCGGAGGTGATATCGACCTGGCCACCGTTGAAATTGACGGCGTAGATGCCGTCGGCCACCGAGGCAATGATTTCACCCGGATCATGCTCACCCGGCAGCATGTAGGTGTTGGTCATGCGCGGCATCGGCAGGTGGGCGAACGATTCGCGGCGGCCATTGCCGGTGGGCTTGACTCCCATCAGGCGCGCATTGAGCTTGTCCTGCATGTAGCCGACCAGGCGGCCATTCTCGATCAGGGTTGTGCAGTCGCCGGCCGTGCCCTCATCGTCGATATTGAGCGAGCCCCGCCGGCGATCCAGGGTTGAATCATCGACGATGGTGCAGCCTTCGCTGGCGACCTTCTCGCCTATACGATTGCTGAACGCCGAGATGCCCTTGCGATTGAAATCGCCTTCCAGGCCGTGCCCGATCGCCTCGTGCAGCAACACCCCCGGCCAGCCGGGGCCGAGCACCACGGTCATGTAGCCGGCCGGCGCGTCTTCAGCGCCCAGATTGACCGCGCCCTGGCGCACCGCCTCATGGGCAAGGTCCTGCCAGGTCTCGGCCACCATCAGCTCTTCCATGCCGAAACGCCCGCCACCACCGGAAAAGCCCTGTTCGCGACGCTCGCCTTCTTCCATCAGGACACGTATATCCAGGCGTACCAGGGGGCGGATGTCGCCAGCAAGGGCGCCGTCGCTGGCTGCCACCAGAATCGCCTCATGGCTGGCCGACAGGTTGACCGAGACCTGGCTGACCCGCGCATCCAGCGAGCGAACGTAGGCGTCGATGGTGCGCAACAGTTCGACCCGGTCGGCCGCCCTGCCCGCGCCGGTCGGGTCTTCGGAACCGTAGCGGTGCGGAGTCACCAGCGCCTGACCGACTTTGATCTGGCCGCGCTGGCCGGCCCGGGTAATCGCCCGGGCGCTGTCGGCGGCATCAAGCAGGGCCGGCAGGCTGATCGCATCGGCATAGGCAAAGCCGGTACCGGAACCGGCGATGGCGCGCACGCCGACACCCTGGTCCACGTCCCAGTTACCGCTTCTGACGCTGCCGTCTTCCAGCATCCAGCCTTCACGGACGCGGCGCTGGAAATAAAGCTCGCCGAAATCGATCGCGCCGCCGGTCAGGCGGCCCATGGCCAGTTCGATCTCGGATTGACTCAAGCCGGACGGTTCCAGCAATTGGGCGCGTGCCAGTTCAAACATATTCAAATACTTACCTGCATGGTTGGAACCTCCTATATTCGGTCGATGGGGGCCTGATTCAATCAATCAACCTCGGGTAGACTTCATTCTGATCAATGGACTCGACTTCCGGGTCGCCGTTGGCCACCCGGGCCTCAACCAGCTCAATGAACGGCTCGTCCCAGGGGCCGGTGACCGTATAGCGCGCTTCGGCCAGCCCACGCAGGGGCCGCTCAAGCAGCGACCGCAAGACCAGCCCGGCCGCAGCACCCACCGGTCCGCCGGCCAGGCCGCCGATCAGGGGCAGGGTTGCCCCCAACCCCGGTTCGACAACAATAACCTGATCATATTGCCGAGCGGCCATATCGGTGTCACCGGTGATGGTAATTGTCGCGGCCGGCGAGCGGATCACGAGCCCGGCGGTGCGGGCAAACCCGGCCGCCAGATCGAAACGTCCCTTGATTTCGTCAAATTTCAATCCGGACGCGAACACATCGCGGAAATCAAGCATCAAGCGCCGGGGCATGGCGCTGAAACTGGCAAGACCGAGCAGGCGGCCCGCACCCGGCCTGGCCTCGGGAATGCTGCCGTCGAAGATCTGCAGGTCAAACGCGCCGCTGAGGCGACCCAGGGCAAAATCGTTCGGTGCACCCGGCCAGCGCAGATCGACATCGATCTGAGCGTGGCTCGCCTCGACGCCGGAGTCATAACCGGCCGAAGCCAACAGGCCGCTGAGGTTGCCTGTGGTCAAACGGCCCTGGAACTCACCATGGGTGCGCGATTCGCGCTCGACCCAGCGGCCGCGCCCATTCAGACGGAGATCCGGTCCCGAGACATCGGCCAGTTCGACTTCCACCCCGTCGGCCACGGCGTGGGATTCCAGCCGGGCCCGGCCCAGATTCATCTCGCCCCAGCGCAAATCCTCGATCAGCAGGTGCAATGGTGGCAGGCCCAGGGGGCTCTGGGTCGAAGTCTGGCGGCTCAAGGGATGGATGTCGAGCTCGGCCACCATGGGCTCGGGAACCACTGGATCCAGGTGCAATCGGCGCAGGTCGGCAACGACAACACGCCCGGAATCAAGCGGCGTAGGCACCGTCAGCCGCCCCTCAATGCTGGCCCCGTCCAGGTCGAATTGCCAGGAATACTCATCTCGCCAGACCACCAGGTCGATGTCCGCCAGCTCCAGGCCCAGGCCCTCAAGGTGGCCAAGGCTTACACTCACGTCGGCCATCACGGGCTCACGGGTGAGGACATTGTCAAACCCTGATACGATCCCGATCCAGTCGGTCACTGCCAGGTGATCGAGATGGCCTCGAACCAGGAAACCAGCCTCGGCCGGCAATCCCGGCATCTCCTGGTTCAGGCCCAGTCCCAGCCGCCAGCTTTCAGCATGGCCAAGGAAGCCCGCGCTGAGCCAGTCGTGCAGACTCATTTCCGCCTCGATCCGATCGGTGCCGATCCGCAGACCCAGCGCCGATGGCCAGGCCGCATCGGCCGGTTTTGACAGCGGCGCCGGCAGGGCCAGCTCCAGGCCGCGCAAATCGCTGCTGACATCAACCAGGATTTGCCGCTCACCGTTGGCTGCACTGTTGCCGGACAGGTCAAAGCGAAAACGGCTGGACCCAAGCAAGGCATTGGCAAGACCCTGCGGCGCCGAGCCTTGCGCCGTCAGGCTGGCCGGGTTGAAGTCTGACTCAATACTGAGCCAGGCAGGCTCGGAAAACCCGGCGTGCAGGTCAACAGTCAGCCGGTCCGACTTGCCGCCGTCGACGCTGGCAAGCAACTGCGAAGGACCGAGGGAATGGCGGTCAAAACGAACCGCACCCTCAAGCTTCGACAAGGCCAGGGGTATGGCAGGCAACTCAAGCCCGGCGCCCTGCAAACGCACATCACCCTGCATCGACCAGTTGGCCATGTCGGCAAAAGGCAGGCTCAACGCCATACGAATACCGGCAG
>JBGTLI010000287.1:0-5995 GCA_041744195.1 Wenzhouxiangella sp.
CCTGCGCGGCATGATTGAAAAACACCAACAGATGACCGGCAGCGAGCACGCCGCAGAAATCCTCGACGACTTCCGCCGCGTCCTGCCCAAGTTCTGGCTGGTAAAACCGAAGGCCGCCGATCTCGAAGGCCTGATCAACGCATTGCGGGAAGCGGCTTAGAAATCATGTCAAAACCCAACCCCCTGCATTTTCTCGAAACGCCGCGAAAGGATCCGGAAGTTGTGCCGGTCAGGATTCGTGTTCGCGAGTGGAAGGAGATTTACGACGATTACGGTCAGGTAGCCGCGGCCGATCAATCGGGGCGCTGCATCAACTGCGGCAATCCTTATTGTGAATGGGAATGTCCGGTCCACAATTTCATCCCCGACTGGTTGCGCCTTATTCGCCAGGGTCGCCTGTTCGAGGCCGCCGAACTATCCCATCAGACCAATTCACTCCCCGAGATCTGTGGCCGCATCTGCCCACAGGATCGTTTGTGCGAAGGCGCCTGCACTCTCAATGATGGCCTCGGCGCGGTCACCATCGGCTCGATCGAAAAGTATATTACCGACGAGGCGGTCAAGCAGGGCTGGCGGCCTGACCTCACACACGTCAGGCCCACCGGCAAGCGGGTCGCCATCATCGGCGCCGGTCCGGCCGGCCTGGGTTGCGCCGACATCCTGGTGCGCAACGGCGTCGAGGCCCACGTGTTCGACAAGTACCCGCGCATCGGCGGCCTGCTGACCTATGGCATCCCGCCCTTCAAGCTCGAAAAATCGGTCGTCGAAACCCGCCGTCAACTGATGGAAGGCATGGGTGTGCAATTTCATCTCGGCCAGGAAATCGGCCGCGACATCGCCTTCGACCAACTTCTTGCGGACTATGATGCTGTTTTCCTGGGCATGGGAACTTACCAGTACGTCAGGGGCCACTTTCCCGGCGAAGACCTGGACGGCGTGATCGAAGCCCTGCCCTACCTGATTGGCAACATCAATCATGTCCTCAAGGAACCGCAGCCGAACTTCGACTACATCAACCTGCACGGTCGGCGCGTGGTCGTGCTCGGAGGCGGTGACACCGCCATGGACTGCGTCCGCACCGCCATCCGCCAGGGCGCCTTTTCCGTGACCTGCGCCTACCGACGCGACGAAGCCAACATGCCCGGCAGCCGCAGAGAGGTCGCCAACGCTCGTGAAGAAGGCGTGGAGTTCCTGTTCAACCGCCAGCCGGTCGAAATCGTTGGCGACAGCCAGGTTGAAGGTATCCGCATGGTTGAGACCCGCATGGGCGAGCCCGATCAAAAAGGCCGACGCAGCGCCGAGGTCATCCCCGGCTCTGAAGAAACCCTGCCGGCCGATGCCGTCGTCATTGCGTTTGGTTTCGGCCCGAATCCACCGGCGTGGCTGACCGGGGCCGGCGTGCAGACACAGGATGATGGCCGGATCATGGTTGGCGGTGCCGGACGCGAGCCATTTCAGACCAGCCTCGACAAAGTCTATGCCGGCGGCGACATGGTCCGCGGGGCCGATCTCGTGGTCACGGCAGTTTTCGAAGGTCGCGAAGCGGCCAAAAGCCTGTTGGCAGGAATCGGCGTGGCGCATTGATGCCCTCGACTGGTGTACGATCAGCGGCATGTCTGCCAAAACCCGCCTGACCGATCTTTACCCTTCGCTTGACGCCAGCCGTGCTGAATGGCTCGATGTTGGCGAAGGCCATGAACTTTACCTGGAGGAATGCGGCAACCCTGAGGGAATACCAGTGGTGTTTCTTCATGGCGGGCCCGGTGGTGGCATCAGTCCGGACAATCGACGCTTTTTCGATCCCCAGCGTTATCGCATCGTCCTGTTCGACCAGCGCGGGGCCGGCCAGTCTAGACCACAGGCCGAGATCGATCACAACGATGCCGGCCGCCTGATAGCCGACCTCGAGCGCATCCGCGAGCATCTGGCGATCGATCGCTGGGTGGTGTTTGGCGGCTCGTGGGGCTCGACCCTGGGCCTGCTCTATGCCCAGGCTCATCCCGCACGCTGCCTGGCCCTGATCCTGCGCGGTATTTTCCTCAATCGCCAGCAGGATCATGACTGGCTTTATCGTCATGGCACCCGGCGGATATTCCCGGACTACTGGGACGATTTGCTCGAAATGATTCCCGAGGATGAGCGCGACGACCTGCCGCTGGCCTATTTTCGCCGGATCAACGGGGAGGACATCGACCTGGCCAGAAAAGCGGCAGCCGAATGGTCACGCTTTGAAGCCCGTTGCGCCACGCTTAAGCCCAACCCGGACCTGGTGGCTTCGTTCCTGGAGCCGGATTCGGCCTGGTACTTCGCCCGAATCTGCACCCATTTTTTTGTCAACCGGATCTTCATGGCCGAAAACCAGATCCTTGATCAGGCCGATCGCCTGGCTGGCATTCGCGGCATCATTGTCCACGGACGCTACGACGCCATCTGCGCTCCCGACCAGGCTTGGGCGCTGCACCGGGCCTGGCCGGATTCCGAATTGCGCTGGGTTGACGATGCCGGTCACTCTGCCGGCGAGCCTGGCACGTCGAGCGCATTGGTCGAAGCCTGCGACCAGATCGCCCAATGGCTTGGTCGATAACGACCAACCCGACTTCTCTACATTGAAGGCCACCCGCCGATGATTCTGACCGTGCCCGTTGAGCGCAGGGATTCCCTTGATCCGGCGCTGTTCATGGCCCGGTACAAGACGACATCGACCCCAGTCGTGCTCGGGGATCTGACCCGCGACTGGAAGGCACGTGCGCTCTGGTCGGTGGACTATTTCAAAGAGGTGGCAGGAGATGTCATCGTGCCCCTTTACGACAGCAAGCCGTCGCGCGACCACAAGGGCCAACATGACCCGGCCACTCATATGCCGCTGGGTGATTACATCGACCTGCTGGCCGCGGGCGAGAATGACCTGCGACTGTTTTTCTTCAACCTGTTTTCCCTATTGCCTGCGCTGACGCAGGATTTCGCGTTCCCCGAGATCGGGTTGAAGCTGTTTCGCAAGCTGCCGGTCCTGTTCATGGGCGGCAAGAATGCCCGCGTGCAAATGCATTTCGATATCGACCGGCCCGATATCCTGCTTTGCCATTTCGGCGGTCCTAAGCGCGTGTTGCTGGTGGCGCCTGAGATGACGCCGCACATGTACCGGGTGCCGTTCTCATTCAGCAGCCTGGCCGAGGTGAACTTCGAGCAGCCCGATTTTGACCGGCACCCCGCGCTCAGGCACGTACGCGGCCACCTGGCCGAACTAAAGCATGGCGACGTCCTCTACATCCCGCCCGGATTCTGGCATTACGTCATGTACGACGAAATCAGTTTCTCCATGGCGTTGCGCGCCTTCCCGCGAGACCTGAAGAACCTGTCCCTGTTGCTGCATAACCTGATCGTGCTGCGCACGGTCGAGGTTGCCATGCGCCGAATTGTCGGACAGCCATGGAATGATCGAAACGAGCGTCTGGCGCTCAAGCGCACACGCGCCTGAAAAGTCGGCTACGTCTGACGTCGGCAGACCAGCAGGATCTCGTCGACGCCGTCGGTGACGGGAAGCCCGGGAACCAGCTCAAGCGGCTTTTGCAGGCGCAATCCCAGTGGCATCAGGATGTGGTTGTAAACCTTGAGCGCGACGGCCCGGTCCCGTTTCAGAAACCACAATCCCAGCGAGGACAGGCGGGTGGATTTGGGCTTCATGCCAAAAATTGCGCTCTGCTCGATCTTCAGCCCGTTGCGATCAAGCAGGTCAATCAACTCTGACGGCACGTAGCGGCGATAGTGGCCGACGATTTCATCGAACGTCGACCAGTAGGCCGGGTGCAGGGGGGTAGAAATCAGGACGCAAGCGCCGGGCGCCGCGACCCGGGCAAGCTCTGACATGGCGCTCTCGTCGTCCTCGACATGCTCGATGATATCCAACGCGCAAACAAGGTCGAAACTCTGGTCGGCGTAAGGCAGGCTGGTGATGGATGCCGACTCTGCGTGACCGCCGTGCGCGCTCAGCGCCTGCAGGGCCGGTTCACTGATATCGGCAAAATGGGTATTTTCCAAAGGCAGCCGCGGACGCATGCCCGGCCCGATCTCGAGTCGCCGTGGACAGGCAGCGGCCAATTCGGAAACCAGCGGCCAGGTATTGAAGCGCTGGGGCTGGACCAATCGGGTACCGGACCACAAACCATCATAGAAACGGCGATTGACTTCCCGAATATCGGTCTTTTCGGCTACTGATGTCGTTCGGTGAGAATCTGTCAAGGCGGATCCGGCTTGTTCATGGTGGGATTGCGAGTATACCCACCAGGATGACCAAGCGCCGTCCTGCGCAAGTATACGCCTCCCTTTATGCAAGGCCGCGTCATTGCAAAATAGTCGATGACCACCAGCGCCGCCGTGCTAGATTGGACGGGTGATCCGCGTTTTGAATGCGGGCGATTTTTTACTGAGGGCCCTGAAGCATGAAATTTATCTCCCCGACCAGCACGCTTGTTTGCTTGCTGGCACTATTGATGCTTGCGGTGCCAGTCACCGCCTGGGCCAACACCGCGCTTTCGCTGCCTGGAGCCACCTATGAGGGGCACAAGCAGGAACCCGCCGCGCTTTCAACCACGCTGCATGTTGGAAAGGCCGGCGCCTCGGCCCGGCTATCGCTTCAACACCCCTCACTCAATGAGCTTGCACCGCTCCTTGACCAGGTGGGCCAGGGCATTGAACAGATCGGCATCGCCCGGTCTGTCGGGTCCGAAAACCAGCCTCTTTCCTTGACCGAGGCGATCACGTGGACAAAGCTGAGCGACGGCGGCCAGGCCGGGGTGCTGGAACTGACTTCCGCCGAAGCGATGGGGTTGCGCATCGGCCTGCTGATCAACCGCCTGCCTGAATCCGCCGAGATACGGTTTTTCAATGCCGACCGATCTGAGGTTCATGCCGTCAACGGCCAGGGAATTCTTGAGCTGATTGCCGTCAACATCCGCGCCGGCGACGTTTCCGAACAGGCCCGTACCTACTGGTCGCCTGTCATTGAAGGCGAGTTTGCCGGCATCGAAATCTACCTGCCGGCCGGGATCGGGGTCGCCGATATCGATTTGGCCTCCTCGCACCTTTCGCACCTGGTTTATTCGGCACGCAGCAACCTTTATGCGACCGAGTTCATGGAGCTGAAAAACTCTGGCGCCTGCAACCTGGATGTGATGTGCCATTCGGCCGGCAACGAATTGCGCAACGCCGTTGCCCGAATGATATTCACCGAAAACGGCTCGTCCTTCCTTTGCACAGGCACCTTGCTCAACAGCAACGATGGTCAATTCGTCCCCTACTTTCTGACCGCCAATCATTGCATTGACAGCCAGACGGTGGCATCAACACTCAATACCTTCTGGTTCTATCGCTCCAGCGCCTGCAACAACGGTGTGTTGAATTCTTCCAATCAAAGGCTGACCGGCGGGGCAGCGTTGCTGTGGGGCTCGCAAAGAACCGATACCTCATTTCTTCGGCTGAACAATCCGGCACCGGGCGGGGCCTGGTTTGCAGGCTGGGATGCAACGACGCCCACGACGCCCACGACTTCCACGCCAACAGTGGCCGTACACCACCCGGCGGGCGACCTGCAGAAAATTACCTTTGGTGATGTGACCGGCTTTGCCAATTGCAACGGCGGCTGCTCGAGCGCGACCAATGGCGACTACCTGGTGGTGGTCCACTCGCAGGGAACCACCGAGCCGGGCAGCAGCGGTTCAGGCATATTCAACAACCAGCAATTGATTGGCGCTCTGCGCGGCGGTGGCGCCAGTTGCGCCAACCTGAGCGCACCGGACGTATATGGTCGCTTCGACCTTTCCTTCCAGGATGGCAATCTCGGGCAGTGGCTGCTGACGAACACCCCGGGCGGGAACGTCGACCCCGCCTTTGGCGGGCTCTGGTTCAACCCGGCCCAGGACGGGCATGGCCTGTCGGTGACAATCCACTCCGAAACCTCCGCCACGGTCTTCTGGTACACCTACGACCATGACAGTTTTCC
>JBGTLI010000288.1:0-29718 GCA_041744195.1 Wenzhouxiangella sp.
CCGGCGAAAGCTATCGAAAGCGAGCTCAATCCACTAGGAAAAAGGAGAAACAGGAACAAAAGTGCTAGGCAGGAAAAAACTCTAACCGACCGGCCATTTTAATTGTCGCCGACCGGACAAAGTAATTGACGCGAGACACGCAGCACGAAGTCTTCTCCGAATTGACGTTTGCGGTCAGCGAGCAGCTTGTACATTTGGAAGCTGCCAATGGTATAGCCGAGACCGTAGCCTGGCGGTCGACGCAGGTAGATCTCAGCATCAACCCTCGCGACGTCCACATCCAGGTAGGGTGTCATTTCCATCCAGTACGCGACAGCTTCGTCCGCGCTCATCTGGTTGCGTTGCAGCCAGACGTCACCCAGGGTGCGCGCGGCGCGGAACACGCCGAAGTTGTAGATCAGCTCGCGGGTGCGCTGGCGTGACTCGTCATAGAAACCGAGCTGCAGCGGCGCCTCCTCGAGATACAGCGCCCAGCCCTCGGCACGTCCGCCGTCACGGATGTGGCGACGGACCGGATGGGTGACACGCGAAAGCACGCGCCCATCGAAGCGATGGCCAGGGATCACGGCATGCCAATGGTCGGGCGAGGGGTCGCGGTACTGAATCTGCTCCCAGTAATTCAGGCCGCCATCACGCTCCTGCCACGGCACGTTGAAGCCCATCTCGCGGAAATCCTTCGGGATGTATTCGGGGATGGTGATGAACTCTTCTTCGACGAGAAACGCGCGGATATGAGTATCGACATCGGCAATGCGCTGTTCGTACTCCTCCCGCGAGGTTGGCAGCTCGAGCTCAGGCAGGTCACGGTGGCGGTGGCGGTCCAGCGTCATGAACGCCCAGTTGCGGTCGAGCTCACGCTGCCCGAGAACTACGATGTCTCTGGAATTGTAGGGCATGTACTTCACATGCATCAGGTACCAGTCGAGCAGCTCTTCGCCGATCCCTGCCTGGCCGGTCATGTCCTTGCGGTGTTCCGCCAGCCAGCCATTGAACTCCTGCGCAGCGGCTCGCGCCGTGCGAATCTCGTCAACCAGCTTGGGCTGCTGCTCACGCGCACGGTCGAGCAGATCATCAAACCAGCCAAGCACGCCAGCGGGCGGCACTTCGCGATAGGGATGCCCGTGATTGACGCCATCGGAGTTGGTTAGATTGTGCAATGCAAAATTGGCCAAATCAGACGGCACATCACGCAGGTTCGCCTTGGCGCTCGCGGTCAACTCACTGATTCGCTTCAGCCGCTGAACCAGCACATCGCGATCCTCACCCGAGACCGGCAGCTCGGTGAACGACACCCGTTGCATCTGATCGACATAGAATCCGGGGTCACGTGACCACGGCCGATAGACCCGCAGCAGAAACTCCTGCTCGTCCATCAATGCAAGCGCCGCGAGGTACTCGGCCCGCTGCGACCGGTTCCAGTCGACCACACCCATATTGGCGATACGACGCTGAAAGTCGTGGATCTTCTTGATGCGCTGGTCGATGGCCGGCTGGCTGTAGTCCGGCAGGGCCGGATTCGCTTGCTGGGTCTGGCGCCACTCGGCGAACTTCTGGAACAACTCGACAAAGTCGTCGTAGCTACCCTCTCCCGCCGGCAGCTTATCCTCATAGGAAAACGCAGGACAGATACCGCAGACGCAGATGGCCAGCGCAACGGCGGCGAAACGGGTCAAAGTGGAGTGCACAGGGCTTACTCGGGTCACCGGTTAATCTCCTGGAGCTGACATGCGGAAACATGAGATTAAACTATTCTGACCAGGGGAGTGGGGAGGGGGTGCTTGACGTTTCGCGTTTAGCGCGGTACGCTAAGCGCCCATGATCAAGGACTTTCAGTGCAAACGCACGCAAGCCCTGTTTGAGGGCAAAGACTGCTACAGGAGATTCAGGCCGTTCCGGGAACAGGCCGAACGGAAGTTGCAGATGCTAAACAGCGCCGAGGCTGTTCTGGATTTGCGTAGTCCGCCGGGTAACCGGCTAGAAACGTTGGGCGGAAAGCTTGATGGCAAGTGGAGCATCCGGATCAATGATCAGTTTCGATTGGTCTTTGAATGGGATGAAACGGAAAATTACGCAAGAGGTGTATACATAGACGACTACCATTAATAGCGACCATGATATGAAGCGAACCGTAAGAGTTCGCGAAGCGAGCGGTCGACGAGGAGTTAGGAGCAATGATTAACGGAATGAGACCTATACATCCCGGGGAGATACTTCGGGAAGAATTTTTAAAGCCATTGGAATTAAGTGTAAACGCATTAGCTAGAGAGTTGAGAGTTGATACAACCCGCATGAATGAGATCGCGCGCGAGCGACGGCGAGTATCCGCAGACACCGCTTTGCGTCTGGCCAGGTATTTTCAAACAACGCCGGAATTCTGGATGAACATCCAGCGCGATTACGATCTTAAAACTGTGGCGGCGTCGGACGAAGGGCGCAGCATCTTCACTGAAATCAATCCCCGTCAGGCTATGACCGTCTGATTCAGACGCGCCCAGGACAACCCGGGCGCTTCATCCCTCAAAACGACCATCAGTGAACCACCCGGGGTTCCGAGACCGGGTACCGGGCCACGATGGTATTGTCAGACCATCTCCAGCGCACCACCGCGGGCGTA
Source organism: Wenzhouxiangella sp. (assembly GCA_041744195.1). Taxonomy (GTDB): domain Bacteria; phylum Pseudomonadota; class Gammaproteobacteria; order Xanthomonadales; family Wenzhouxiangellaceae; genus Wenzhouxiangella. The sequence goes on from JBGTLI010000288.1 coordinate 2,615, forward strand.
GGCGTCCAGAACCTCGGCCGCCCAGATGCGCGATGGCGGATGGAAAGCCAGTGCGCTGCAGCAGGCCAGACGGTACTCGACCTCCGGATTGCGGATGAAGTGCATACCGCCCAGCATCTCGGCGCAGGTATAGGCCATTTCACCCAACTGCACCTGAATTCCGAAGCGGATGGACAGCACCCGTGCAACAAGGTCGTCGCTGACGCGCTCGTCGGCCGGAGAGTTCTGGATCTGCTCGGCCATGCCGCGCAGCGCTGCGGCGCAAGTTTCCAACACGCACAGCATTCGACTGCGCTCTGCGGCCGAGCCGCGCTCCTGCACCAGCGCGGTTTCATACAGCCGACTGACCGCGCCCAGATAGCTCGCGGTGCATAACAACTCGAACCAGAGGAAGCCGCCCGCTTCAACCGCGTCCAGCGGCACATCGGCCTGCGGCAAAAACAACATGTCCTCGCCGATTTCGACGCCGTTGAGCACCACTTCCATGGTCTGGGCGCCGGCCAGGCTGCGCGGCGTCCAGAACTCCTTGCGCTCGAACCCGTCGAGATGGGCCGGGATGATCGCGATCGCACGCTGCGACGACATCGAGCCTCTGCTATCCAGCATCACGCTGGCGGTCAGATAATCCATGGACACCGCGACGCTGCACGGCTTCTTCGAACCGGTGATCTTGACACCGCCATTGTCCAGCCACTTGGCCTCCATCGTGGTGTGCAGGATGTTGGCACCACTGCGTCCTTCGGCGAAGCCAGAGGCCAAATAACGCTTGTTCTCGCCAATATCGCGCAGAAACTCGCGCGTGGCATCTCCGTAAAATGAATACTCGGCAAGAAACGCCACGGTGAAGTTGTGCATTGTGGCGGCTACCGACAGCGACGGGCAGATCGAGCCCAGCATCTGATGCACAGCCACCGCCTCGGTCGCCGTCGCGCCGGTGCCACCATATTCCCTGGGCACCAGCAGGGTGGTTCCATTGACTCTTCGGAATCGTTCCACAACGTCGCTGTTCGGCCCCTCGCGCTCTTCCAGCGGAATCTCCAGGACTTCCTCGGCAAAGCCGGGGTACAAGTCCTCGAAAATCCGCCGCTCTTCCTTCATGAAATTCATTGAATGACCTTCGCGCATGAAATTCATTGACTCACTCTCCCGCGTGATTTCGGATAAGGTTGTTCGACGATCGAGTGCCAGTGCCCCTGCTTTATCAGCGGAGCGCGAGCCTTCGATCCGCCCGGTCCCATCGGGCCGGGGGAACGAACCGGTTCGATGTCGATCCGGTAACCCGTGTTATTTTCCGTTCAGTATTAATAGATGAAAGGGACCAGCCGTTTCACCGTGCGCGCATAGTCGGCATAGGCCGAGCCAAGTTCGCTGCTCATCGCGGCCTCCTCGTACTTGATCCGGCGCTGATAGGCGAAGAACTGCAGCACAACCGCAACCACCACGCCAATCCAGGCACCCAGCATCAGCGGAATGGCGCTGTACAGAATCCATGCCCCGGTATAGCCCGGATGGCGTACCAGTCGGTACGGACCATCGGTGACTACCTTGTGATCGTCGAACACCGTGATGTGCCAGGTAAAGTGGCGGCCCAGAGTCCTGAATGCCCAGGTCCGTAGCCCCAATCCGACCAGCGCGAGGATCAAACCTACCGTGGTATGCGGGCCCCAGGCCCAGGATTCCGGAAACCTGAAATACACCGCCTCGACCACCGACAAGATCATCGCTGTATACACCGACCAGACAATCTGGGTCGAGGTGCCGCGATCGTGCGCGGGGATATCCGGATCGATCGGCTTGTAGGTCGGTTGCCAAATGGCGGCAACGAAGACAATGGCGAAAATAATCCAGAGCTGCGGAAACTGCCAGCTTTCGAGATTGCCCGCCGCCACGCCCAGAAACAGGACGAATGGGACGGCAAGCGCCGTAATTACCTTTCTCATTTCTGCTCTCCCATCAATGACATACTCTCAACTGACGCAACGGATTCAGCAATCCGAGTTCGTTTCCCCTTGCTTCCTCCAATGAGGAAATCGTTTCCCAATGTCGCTGACGTAACGGTGCGTCGAACACTGGTGCGGCGCATTCGAAGTACTTCGCCTTCACCAAAGCCAGCTTGTCGGCCCAATCGCCATTGCCGGCAAAGCCGACTGGAATGTGCTGGCTGGCGGACAATTCACGGCCATCGCCAGTGCGCACATGCAGCGCGCACCCCAACGGCTTGGTCAACTCTTCGACGGCCGGCCGTGTCCGTCGGCGACGCCGCGCCCACTGCGCGATGAAATCGGCATCTCGAATCCAGTCGTGAAGCCGACCACCGCGCCCCATGGCGCGACGCAGAAAAAATCGGATGAACCGAATCGCCTCAACCGGGCGCGCCGACGCCAGTGCCTGACCGGTGGGGATACCGTCGAGCAGCGCGTCGTGCGAATGACGACGCGAATATCGGATCTGGATCCGGCGCATCAAATCCCATACGCGTTGTTCATCACGCGCCCCTGGCGCCAGGTTGCGCAGACTGAAATCCCCGTGCGCAAGCGTCGAGGCCAGCACCCAGCGCGGACTGAACGTCAACGCCGCGACCGGAGTGCCTGGCCCGCGCAGGTAGCCGTGCGCGTAGCGCTCGACCATGCAGGTGAAGATGTTCGCGTCCAGCACAACTTCCTCGACCTTTTCGGCATCCAGCTCGTTTGCGTGCAGCAGGCCGCGCAAACAGTCAATCGCCGAACAGATGTACCCGCAAACCGGATACGGTTTGAAGCTGTTGGTCAGCGTGAACCATTCCCGACCCAGACTTTGGCCAAATGAATTGCAGATGCGCGCGGCTTCGTCGTCAAAGTATCCCTCGCTGCCGTCCAGTGATTCACGCGCTGCCCGAAGGCCCGCGCGGGCGTGGTCGACGGCTTCCCACGCGGTCCGGATCGGGCTCGCGGCGCAGAAGAACTTGGCATCGCCTCCAAGAAACGCCGGGATGGACAATCTTCCGGTGTTGGCCAGCGCGAACGCCAGCGCCCGGCCATAGTGCCCAGGGGCATCCTGTTCGAACTTGCAGCGCGCGACGGTGGCCGTGATCAGGTGCAGCGAGGAGGCCATCTGGCCGCGCGTATCGCCCAGCGCGTGTGAGAGGTTCATGCGCGCGCCGATTTCATTGGCCGTGACTTGAGCCAGGATGAGTTGCTCGCCGCTGCCGCCATGCAGCCACGCAAGCAGCATCGGCACCAGCACACTGGAGTGACCGGTATGCCCGCCGAGCATCACATCGTCATAGTCATGAATCATCGACCACGACGCCAGCAGAAACACGATATGCGCCGGAGGCTGATGCGACAGATCGAAGGTCCCGGCGCCTTCATGCAACGGCAGGAAGCCATGTGCGCTGGCCAGTCGTTGTCCTTCTTCCGACTGGATCCCGGCAAGCAGCGCGGAAAGTGTGGACGCGATCTGACACTTGGCGGCAAGCACCACCGTGTCCGGCAGATCAGCGAACTTCAGTCCGCAGGCCCACTCCGTGTATCGATCCAGATCAACTTTCACTCGATACTCCTGCTCGCATAAGGATTCACGCCGAACAAGTTCGCGCGCGGACTTGTTACTGCCCAGATGCCGCACCCTGTGCGACATGCCCGCGCTCAACAGAGTGATACCCAATCAAACAAACATTAGCGCATGCAACGCCAAATCGAATCGTTTTAGTTCGGGAAGAACGCCTACTCTCTCACGCCGCAGGTTTCATTAACAGTTGGAGCCCCCCCAAAGGAATCTCACCTTCGTTCTGCCTCATACAAGGAAGCTGCATCATGTATAAATGCTTGAGGGGCATTAACTGTTATAAACCTGTCATGCTTTCGAGTAATTTTTTCTCCGTTATTAGTCCCTAACGGGATGTTTATAAGCGTACTTGTTTTGCTGTTTCAATACAAGTATTACCAATAAGTTTTTGTGCAATTCAGCGCAAATTTTCACCATGTTCAAAGCGCTATTAAAGTTTCCATAAGTTACGCGTTACAACAATCTTTATCTGTCGCTGTATAACACTGACGTTCGCTCGCTGTTGCACGGTTTCAGCAGTCACGTAAAGCTACGATGACAGGCCCTTGGCTCCAAGTTGCATGCCTGCATCCTCATTATCGAACTTCGATTCATGTGGGCCTTGATCGATCGCATTCCGAGACAACAAGTCACGCACGCACCATGGCCTTCGCGCACAACGCTCAAGCCGTGCTTACACTGCGTGCCAGCACCGATTCGTGTTCCGATCGACGATCCGCCGACCGGGCCAAAAGACCCGCGACTTTTCCGTCACCGGCGCGAACCTGGAGCAGCGTGTCGCGAACCGATGCGCGGATTACCGCAGCCAACTGGCGGGGCTTGTGTTCGCTGACATCAATACCAGCATTGGCGATCAACCAAACCGTTTCGTCATTGGTCGCATTGGTCAACAACTCCACGCCATGACTGAGCGTGCCCAGCGCCTGGTCACAGGCCCAAATCAGCGAACGCGGCGCGCGTGCGCGCGTCAGCGTGGCCGGATCCATAGTTGCGGCTTCGCCCAGCGCGCGCATGGTGCGGTCAAAGCGCGTTCGATCCGGCGCCAGCCGGCGATTCAAGCGCCACATGCGACTTTCTACATCCGGCAGTGAGCGCCGAAACAGCGCATTGAAGCCGGCCATACGCGACGCAAGCTTGATCGAATGACGCGCAACCCAGAATGAAATGGCGCGTCCCATCGAGGAGCGCCGATCCCAGCGCTTCCACGCCGCCGGCAGACTGACTTCGGGATTGGTTTCCGACGTCGGATTGACCATCATCACGCCGTCGGTCGCGCTCGGCCAGCGGCTCTGGTGATACAGCGCCACCGGCACCGAAAGATCGAACGCCACCAGCCGATCGACCTTGCGAATCTCGAGTTGGGCCAACAGCCCCTTGACCAGCGCGGCCTCGCGTGAGAGTCGCGCCTCGGGGTCAGACCAGTCCTGTTGGCGTACCGCGCCGTGGGAATCCGGCACGATGACCTGGAAATCGCGGCGCAGTCGGCGCGCGAGTCCGAAGGTCGATTCTGGTCCCAGCACACCCGGCAACAGCACCACGACCGGACCCTCGCCGATGTTCCAGTAATCCAGCGGAATGTCGTCGACAACGCGCTGGTCGTGGCCATCCAGGGTATAAACGCCATCCAGGCCCAGCGCCGCCTGTTGCCGCAGCGCCCGGACCAGGCGGGCGTGGGCATCGAACCCGGGCCGCGCTTCGAGATTCCAGTCGATCGCCCCGGCCGGCAACTCGATGCCCAATTGCGCGCGACGACGCTGGAATCGGAAAGTATCAGCCTGCCACAGCGTGTAGAAATCATCACGGACCGCGCGGGCGCAGTCCCGCCTGGTATCGGCCAGAGAATCATCGCCGTCGCGCACCAGCCAGTTCCGAATAGCGCGTTGGCGCCACGCCAACTTGCGTCCGTTCCCGGCAATGCTTTCGACCAACTCCGTCATGCCGCGATGTTGTTCAACGATATGAAAGACGCCGGTGGCGGTCCCGTCGCCCGCGTCCGGGCTAAGCAAGTTGCGCGCGATGAATTCAGCGGCATGACCGGTGCGCGCGAACGGCAGCACTGCGCGCGGATCGGCCCAGGCACGTCGGCGCCACATACGCACTGCCTGCACCAGCGCGTCATACCGCGTCACCGGCTCCACCGATTCCTGATCGTCGTCGGGGAGCAGTATCGGAAGCCGGTAGATCGACATACGGGTGGCGTCAATGCGATCCACTATTTGCTGCTCAATGGCGAGCCGGGCCTGGTCCAGCGGGCAGTCGCAACGCTGGCCCAAATCGAAGTCGTATTCAGTGAATCCACCGAAGCGGTTTCCGGCCACAAACAGCGATGACAACACATGAATCCGGGCGTTTGAATTCGACGCGCACAAAGCAACGATGTCATCAACGAAGCGGCCGTAAAGATGTTCGGTCTCCTCAATGCTCAGGCCAGCATCGAATGCCGAAAGATCGAACACCACATCCACCGGTTCGCGAGCGAGGAGGTCAAGCAAGGCGTCGGGAAGGCCCGCTGAATGCTCGGTGAAATCCAGCGCGCGCGACTCAATCCGGTTCAGGTCCAGCCCGTGCGTTTGCTCCAATCGTTCAAAGAACCGCTGGGTGGTCTCCAACGCATCGCCTTCATGCAATACGTGAATCCGGCCAGCACCGGAAGCGGCGACCAGTCGCGTCAGTAAATGCGCGCCAAGTGATGTCCTGGCACCCAAAATCACGATGTCATTCATACCGAGATTCCCTCCAGAGCCTTGGCCTCGACCTTGTGAGCCATGTAATCCTCCGACCAGCGTTTCGAAAGCGGCATCATGAGTTTGAGCAGCGGGTCGTAGGGTTTGACATAGAAGTACATATCCTCGGCCCAGCCGCCTAGTCGCATCTTGGGCACATAGGTGCTCTGGCCCAGGTATACGCGTTTGCAGCCGCGCTCGACCGCCGAGCGGATGCCCTGATACATCAGCGAGGTGTAGATCAGCGGCGTCTCTTCCTGGCGATAATCGATGCCGATACGTTTATTGAGTTGCTCGCCGTCTCTGAAGAAGTTGATCAACGCGCCAACCACCTGGCCGTTCTTGCGCGCGACGATCAGTTCGGTACCCATGTCCTGGACTTCCGAGCAGGCCTGGACGAAGGCAGGGTTGCCTTCGTCGAACTGGTACTTGGCCTTGAGATAAGTGCCGCGCAGCAGCGGAAATACCTGATCGATCATGTGACGGTAGTCAGCGATGGATTCGAACTCAAGCAGCGACTCGGCCGCGCGCAGGGTCTTGCGAGCATGTTTGCGGGCGTTTTTCTTCAGAGCAGCGATGTAATCGTCAAAGCAAGCGAAATCAGTATTGACGATCACAGTGGGCAGCGAAAACGTGCGCTGGAATCCATGACGTTCTATCGCAGCCTTCCAGTCGGCTGGAAAGTCATCGTGGATATCCTTGATCAGACACAGTTGCACCTTGAGGGAACTGGCGTACTGCTCGACATGCTCGGTCATGGCCGCGACCAGTTCGGGTCCGGCGGCATCCTCGGCCATTGGAATCCAGCCCTTGTCCGAGATCGGGTTTCCGGCAATGCAGAAAGTGGTGCGCTGGGCCAGGCCGAATGAGCGGACGAAACGGTCAATGCCGTTCTGCAACCCCTTGGGCATCAGCGCGTTGATATTGACATTGCTGCCCGAGTACACCGGCAGCATCGCGAGAATACGTCCGTCGCGTTCAATCGTCAGATAGCGGACATCCAGATCGCCCCACAGCCCTTTCTCGACCACGCGCAGCAGTCCGTGTGAAAAGTCCAGCGGCGAGCCGGTCAGCACATTGATCGACTCGGGCGTGAGTTGCTCAATGCTTTCATACATGTTTCGCTGCATGATCAATGCTCCTCAGGTATTGGCCCGGTTGGCGTGTCGACGCCAATCGAACAGCGCTTGTTCTACTAATACAGTCCAGTCCACGAACGCCTCTGTGGCGGCTGCCCGTGCCAAACGCGCGCACAGTCGGCCCAGCGCAGCTCGCGCCTGATCCGGCATCGGATACGCGAACGGCCCGGCACAGCGCGCACCCAGCATTACCGCCATGGCACCCGGCAAACGCTCGCCGATTCGCCGCAGCCAGTTCGGGTGGCACAAACCGCAGCCGTAGCCGCGCAGGATTTCGTGCCGCGTGATATCCCAGGACGCCTCGGGGCCCGGCCCCGGGTGCTGGAACCAGGGAATCAACGCGGCCGCCAGCAGGGTCGCGAGATCGAACACCGGATCGCCGCGCATGGCGCCTTCGTAGTCGATCAGTGCCAGCCGGGCGTCGGCGCCAATCAGCACGTTCTTGGCCCATAGATCGCTGTGATTCAAGCATTCGCGGGTCGTCGCCAGCCGCTGCAGCAGGGGTTCGGCGTGGTCCGGCGCCAGCTTGCGGATACCCGGGCCCATCAATTCGCGGTATGCAAAGTCGCGCAAATCCTGCTCGTGCGCGGCTTCAGGGCCGTCACCCGCGGTTGCGGCATGCACCCGTGCCACGGCTTCGGCCAGCGCCGGTACGGCCCGCTGGTACAGTTCATAGTCGTCAGCCAACACGTCCAACCCGTTGCGTCTGCCGGCACCAACGTCGGTCATCAGGAAACTATGGCTGTCGCGGTGCAGGTAGACGATGCGGGGAACATCGATGAGATGCCCAACCTGGTTGCGAAAGATTCGAGCGGTTTCGGCCTCGGCGAACACCCGTGCCCGCGGCAACGCGATACCCAGCTTGCGCGGCAGCGCATCGGTTGCCTTCAGCCAGTAGCAGCGCGCGCTGGCATCGCCCGTGATGCGTGCGCGATAAAGATAATTGAAGTTCGAATGCGCTTCGACCGGTTCCAGCACATAACGTCCATGAGCGGCCAGGTAGCCGCGCGCATGCGCCAGCGCGGCGCCGGCGACATCACCGTAGCCCTGCTGTTGCTGTACCACCGTGCCGGCCACCTCGCTCATACCAGATATTGCTCCGCGTCTTCCAGATGCATGTAGCCAAGCCGACTGCGTTGAAGTTCGCGTTGCCGCTCGTAGGCAATCTCCATGCGCTGTTCGGGCGTGGTGTCGAGCAACCGCACGCCGGGTAGCAGTTCGTAGTCGGCCAGGAGTTCTCCGAATTCGGCCATGCCTTGCTGGAACAGATGCTCGCGCTGCAGGATCACGTCGTCGGTTGGCACTTCGTTCCACAGTGTGACCCCGCGCCGGATAACCTCCAGCAAGCGGTCCTTTTCAGCCGGGTTCTGTTCGATGGCCTTGCGTACGATGGACGCGCCTACCGTCAGGTGGCGGATTTCGTCGATGTTCGCCCCCCACTCGATTTGCGCCGCCGCCGGATCCAGCAGCCGCCACTTGAGTTCGCTGATCTCGGCGGCCGGCGCCAGCACGCCCTCGACCAGGATGGTGATGCAGACCACGCCGCCGACGAAGTCCTGATCGTCGCGCATTACCCCGAGAATCCACTCCTCCAGCGGTTTGAGCACGGTGTCGCGGCCTTCGCCGGCATAGCGCTCGATGATCCCGGGCAAGTCCGCTTCGGCGATGCCCATCTCCAGCAGATGACCGCGGAACACCGACGAGTGACGCGCTTCGTCGGCCACCTGGGTGACGTAGAATTCCATGGAGTTGCGGTCGGGCGCGTGGATAACGAGATAACTCAGCACCCGCGCGGCGATGGCCTCGGCCAGCGAACGAAACGCCATTTCGTGGATCATGGCATCGCGCAGCGGCCCGGGCCGCTTCATGTGCGCCGGCGTCTCGGCTTCGGGCCGGTGACCATTGACCAGACCGCTCCAGGTGCCCTGGGCAACATTGCGAATCCAGTAATTCAGATCGCAGCGATCAACCGTTAGATCGGTGTTGCGCGCGCCCTCGGCCAGACCCGGCGCGGTATACCAGCCGGCTTCGGCGGCCGGTTCCGGGCGCGCCGCGCCCGCGACTTGTACGGGGCGCGCGCTCATGCTTTCGACGCCGCGCGAGCAGATGCATGACCGTCACGCGAGCGCATGAACTCCGCCTCGAAGCGCTCGTATCCCGGATCGGGGTGCGGCTCGAAGCGCGGGTCGAAGTGCTTGTAGATGTTGCCGAACACGCCGCGATCCCCGGCCAGATGAATCGGCATGGCCAGCATTTCCCACTGGAATCCGGTGAACGCATACCAGATGGCCGTGATGATGACGACGGTCGTGAAACTGTGGCAGAAATTGTACGCCACGATGGTCCAGCGCGGCACGGGGCGTTTGGGATACCGGCCCTGGTAGTACATGCCCGGGGCCGTGCCGACGAAGTCGATCCACCAGAACACGATCAAGAACATCCACCAGTTGATCTCGCGCCAGTGCATGGCGGCGACGATCGACAGGGCGATCATGATCACCAGCCAGTCCAGGCGCACCATGCGGTACAGCGAGGGCGTAAAAAATCGGTTTGCCTTGTCCATTGGATACCTCCGTTAATTACGTTTCGGCAAGCGCGCTGTCCGCGCGCGCCGGTTCAGCCGGTCAGCGCCGCCTGGCCTAGGTGCTCGGGCACGAACACGCTGAAGCCGTGCTCTTGCGCCAACGCCTGGAAATGCGCCATGTTGGTCAATTTCACATCCATCCCGCGCACCGCCAGTTCGGGCCGTTGCGACAGCGCGATCAGCATGGTTTCCACCATGCAGGCATAGCCTTGGCCATGCGCCAGATCGGTATGCACGCCCAGGTCCGAATCACCCGGCAGGCGAACCACGCCGCCGTCGTAGACAAACACATCAGCGCGCGCCTTGAATACCTGCTCGCTGACGTTGCTGGGCCGCGAGATATCGCAGACCACGGCGCCACGCTTGAGATGGCGCGGCTCGATCATCGCGCGCGGCGAATTGGTGGCCGTTATGACCACATCTGCCTGCGGCAGAACAGAATCCCAATCAGTGCTAAGTTCGATCAGCTCTGGACCCGGCAGTTGTTGCGGCTTGGCGCCGCTTCGCATGCGCTGGGCTTCCAGCGCCAGCTTGCCTTTTTCCCGAGGAACGATGCCGCGTAACGTTGAAGGATCGTGGTACAAGGCGTGCAGCGCGCTGTCCTTCATCCGGGCAACCGATGAATCATTGTTCTCGGGATTGCCGACCAGAATCAGCTTGCGCACCGAAGACGCGAACAGATGCACCAGGCCCTTGCCGATGGAGCCGGTTGCACCGACGATCGCCACGGTGACGTCGGACAGCGCCATGCGTCGCCGGCCCAGCATTTCAACCACCGATTGGAAGCCGACCAGCGCGGTGTAGGTATTGCCGTTGGTAATGACGCAATCATCGGGCGCATCCAACAGCAGTCCGCCCTGGGTCACGGTGGACGTATAGGCGCCAAGACCGATGATGTTCATGTCGTTCTTGATCACTTCCTGAAAAGCTTCCTGAACCTCGAACAGTGCCTGCGCGCGCGGCATCTCGGCGAGGTCCAGGCCGGTACGCGGCACAACCCAGAACTGACCGGCGATCATCTGACCCGTATCCGACAGCATCTGATTCTCGCCGCCGAGGAACGGATCGAAGTTATCGCCGAAGATCTGACCCAGGCGATTGAGCTGGTCATGGTCGAACGCCGACAGCGAGCAATCGAAATCTACATAGGTGCGCGGCGTCAACGGATGCAGAAGAAAACCGAAGGTATTTGCCCGATCACGGTAGTCGGGTCGGGTAAAGTTCGCCTGGTAGGTCGGACTGTTCTGCACCTGAGCGCTGTTGACGCCCACCAGATGCGCCACCATTCGCGCCATATTGCGCGAACTGAGGGCTTCCAGCGTGCGGTCCAGCGCGTTGAGGAAGAATTCGCACGCCTCCCATTCGACGATCAGCGGCGGCTGAACGCGCAGCACATTGCCATCGTTCAGCGTGAACGCCACGCGCACGTGCTCGTGATTGAGCAGATGGCTCATCAACAGCGAGGTGATGAATTCTTCCTCGCCCACGGCCGCCAGCAGACCCGAACCGAAGTTGTAGCGGTCTACAGATATCTGAAGCGCCAGCATCAGGCCGCGCCCACGCACCGACTTGATCAACTGAGGATACTTGCGCTGCATATCGATCAGCGCGCGCTTGAGCCTCAGGCCGATCTCGTTGACGTGCTTGAGAAGCCCGTCGTCGTCGGCGCTCAGCAGTTCCAGCGTGCGAATCGCGACCTCGCAGGCAAGGCCGTTGCCGGCAAACGTGGAGGTGTGCCGCCGCCCGAACTCGTCGTTGTACACCGCCTGCCGCGCCAGACAGGCGCCGATAGGGACCAGCCCACCGCCAAGGCTCTTGGCCACCGTGATGACGTCCGGCACAATGTCGTACTGCTCGCAGCAGAACATCGTTCCGGTCCGGCCCAGGCCGGTCTGGACCTCGTCGATGATCAGCAACGTGCCGGTTTCATCACATAACTCGCGCGCGACTCGCAGAAATTCGCCGGAAGCTTCAACCACGCCGGCTTCGCCCTGAATCGGTTCGACGATGAAGCCGGCGTACTCGCCAGTGTCCAGCTTTTCACGCAGAGCCTCGACATTATTGAATGGCACGTGATCGAATTCGTCCGAAACCGCGAAGTGGCGTCTGTACTTCTCACGCCCGGTGGCCGACAGCGCACCCAGGGTCTTGCCGTGGAATCCATTGATCGTCGAAAGCATGCGTCGGCGGCCGGTGCTGGAGCGGGCCAGCTTGATCGCCGCTTCCACTGCCTCGGCGCCGCTGTTGCCGAACGTGCACAGATCCACATCCCCCGGCGCCAGTGCGGTCAGCCGTTCAGCCAGACGGCCAGCGGAATCGAGCATCGATGGCTGCACCATGGCCGCGCCGCGACGGTCCCTGAATCGATCCACGGCGTCCCAAATGGCTGGATGATTGTGCCCCAGGGGCAGCGAACCGTATTGCGAAAGGAAATCCAGATAGCGCTCGCCCTGCTCATCATAGAGCCAGACACCCTCGGCGCGCACGAACTCCTTGTCCAGCATGAGCTGGGAGAGTTTGCGACCGAATTCCGGGTTGATCGATTTGACGAACGGATGACCGCTCTTGTTGGCCTTGTGCTGGTATTTGCGGTCCATCATCAGCACGGCTCTGTTGCGTTTCGGTGGTGCGGCAGCGTCCACCGGCGGCTGTGCATCTGAGCCGCTTGCCATGCGTGCGCTCAGCGTGACCAGGTCCGGGTTGCCCTCGTAGAGCATTTCCACATCGAGCGCGCGCCCCAGCCGCGTTTCCAGCAGCTCGATCAGTTCATACGACTGCATTGACGACAATCCCAGGTTCGCGACGCTCTCGGCTCGCCGCACTTCTTCTGGATCCACGCCGGCTATACGAGCCAATTCGCGGCGCAGCAGATTCAACACGTCCTCGGCGGCCAACTCCGGCACCGCCGGCTTGGACGTCGGCCCGCGCTGCCAGTGCATCAGAGCACGGAATTCGCCGCCGACAAACATCTGTCGCGAAGCTCGCCGCTGCACCTTGCCGCTGCTGGTGCGCGGTATCTTTCCGCGCTCGACCAGCATGATGTCCTTGAGGCCGATTTCATGATCGCGGTGTACGGCCCGGTTGACCAGCACGCACAACTCTTCGAGCCGTTCCCGGCGGAGCGGATTGCGCCGGTCCAGTTCAACCTCGACCACCGCGCAGATTCGCTCGCCCTCGCCCTGCCCCGACGTGGCCTCGTCGAACAGAAACACGGCGCTGCGTTGAATCTCCGGCGCACTGATGTCGATCGTGGCTTCGAGATCCTGTGGGAAAATGTTACGTCCGCCGGAGATGAATACATCCTTGATCCGGCCGGTGATGTAGAACTCCCCGTTCAGCCGTGCGCCCAGATCGCCAGTGCGCAGGAAAGTCTTGTCATCGACCCCGACAATGCGGGCGCGGAAGGTTCGCCCGGATTCCTCCGGGCGCTCCCAGTAACCCAGGGCGACGCTGTCGCTTGCCAGCCACATCTCGCCGACCTCGCCGTCGGTGCATTCCCGGTGCGTGTCCGGATCGACGATGCGCATGTCCCAGTCATAAAGTGCGTGGCCGATGCTTACGTAATCCAGCCTGTTGGCGCTCGATGCGTTGTCGATCACCAGACGTCGCTGGCCGAGTTGCTCCATGTCCACCGAACGCGTCAGCGCCGGCTGATCAACCCTTTTCGCTGTGACTAACAGCGTTCCCTCGGCCAGACCGTAGCATGGATGCTGCGCGGTGGGCAGCAGGCCGGCACGCGCGAAGCGACGGTAGAAATCATCAATCGTCTGCTTGCGCACGGTTTCGGAGCCGTTCCAGGCGGTGTGCCAGCTCGACAGGTCCAGGCTCTCGATTTCCTCGTCCGTGACGCGCTGCACACAGGCATCGAACGCGAAGTTCGGTGCGCCGCTGATCGTGCAACGGTGGTCGGAAATCATCTTCAGCCAGCGATACGGCTTCTTGACGAACGAAACCGGGGTCATGAAATAGCACGGCACGCCAACATACACGCTGCATAAAATCTTGCCGATCAGTCCCATGTCGTGATGCATGGGCAACCACGAAGCAATAACGGAATCCTCGTTGAATCCCATGCCTTCTCGAAGCGCTTCGCAATTGTGGAACAGGTTGTCGTGACTTACCATCACGCCCTTGGGCGTCGAGGTGGAGCCTGAGGTGTATTGCAACAGCGCCAGTTCATGATGCCGCTCGGGCGCGTCCAACATCGGCCGGCCCTTCTGTTCAAGCTCGGCGACATCCAGGACGGGCCCGGTGAAGTGGATCTGATTCCGAATCCTGGGTTGCTCCAGAAGTTCGCGTGTGCGGTCATTAACCAGCAGGATGGCCGGATTGCAGTCGTCGTTGATGCCGCGCACCCGCGTTAGCGGACGCCCGCCGCCAGGCGGATAGCCAGTGACCGGAATGCAGCCTGCATATAGCGCGCCGAAGAAGCCGGAAATGTACGGGATGCATGAGGGCAGCATAATGAACACGCGGTCGCCCTGATGGCTGCGCGCCTGAATCTCGGCCCCGATCCGCCGCGCCAGCGTATCGAGCTGGCTGTAGCTGACCGAGGCGGCCTGTTCGCCGCTCTCGACGTAAATGAATGCGGGCCGATCGGGAGTCCGCTCGGCGCGTGAGCGAAGAAGATTAACCCAGGAACTTTGTTTGCTTGCAAACGCCATGTATATGTCCATCCTGTTCTGCAGCGTCGCGGGACGCTGCTTTTGGTGAGCCTTGAAGCGCGCATCCCCCGGGCACGCCCGGAACCCCCGCCGGCGGCGGAGGTTCCGTTCCTTGGATTTACGGAGCGACCGTGATGAAATTCGTGAAGTCCTGCAGCGTTCCGGGCACATCCGGGGTCACGTTCAGCGTGTTGAACAGAACATGGGCGTCTACCCCGGCACCAAAACGGCTGAAGCAGCCGCCCCAACTCTGATGATCAGAGTGATAAACGATCGACACACCGAAAATGCGCATGCGTTGCGCGTCGGTTGCCGGATCCGGGAACGGATTCTCGACTTCCCACTGCGCCCGTGCATTGCCTCGGTGATCGGTCACAATGACATTAGGCACCGCAAGCGGGCTGATCCGGCGCGGATCCCAGACACCCGGTTGGGGCATCACGCGGGGACGCACTTCCCAGACGGTGTAGATCGAGTTGGGCAACGCGTTGCGCAGGTTGAATTCGAACAGCGCATGAGTGTATTGACCATCCTCATTCGGCTGAGTGAGCTGGATGCGCAACCGCCCCCTGGCGGCGATCCAGTCGCCCAGCGTGATCGGATCGGTCCGGCGGCTGTCGACTGGATCCTCTCCGGGGCAACCGAAACCGGCACACGACGGATCATCCGATGCAGTTTGCGGGTCGTAGCTTTCGCCGGTTTCCGGCACAAAGGAAACGTTATCACCCTGGAAGCCCAACACCGGGACTTCATGCAACGGGTATCCGGGGCGGAAGTACTCGGTGCGCTGAATTTCGGTCGGGAAAATATCCGGGCACAGCGTCAGGCCCTTGTTCATGTTGAACGGCGTTTCCCCGGCCGCTGGAATGCGCGGCGCGCCGCTGAACCCGTCATCGTGAGGACCAAACGAGGCGGCATGCAGCACAATATCCAGGTCCGGACTGCCCGGGCTGAGATCCAGCGGCCGGATCACGTCATACGGCTCGCCGAACCAGTTGGTCGGATCCTCGACACCGTTGGCATCCAGCGGCGGCTGCGTATCACGACTGACCAACACGGCCTGCTCCGGCACCGGCACCACCACCCCGGGCGCGACTTCGGTGAGCACGCTGCCCAGAAGTACGTAATCTCCGTCGGCGGTCGTGACTTCCGAAGGCGGCCAGAACGGACCCTGTGTACCGAGCGGCAGGTACATTACGATGGTTCTAGGACCGGCATGCTTTTCAGAAGCCTGCTTGTGCACCTCAAAAGCGCCCTCAGCGTTTTGTTGTGCCAGACCCACGGAGGCCATCGCCAGCAATGCCACCGTGGCAATGCCTTTTGCGCCAGCCGCCAGAAAATCCTGTCTCCTAGTGAAAATCAACATCAGCTCTCTCCTCTATCGATGTAATTAAAAAGCAACCGCTGTGCAGTGCTTCGTGCATATCCCGATCTCTCGAGTCTTCTCCTGAATGCATGTGCCAGACAATGCACGCTCTCATCCCTGCCCCGCTCCCATGCGAGGGCGGCTTTGATCCACACCCAGCAGGGGGCGCAACATGTCGGATTCGATTTCGATTGGGGCGTTGCTTCCCTTGCCATGCCAGGAACGGCAACTTTCCGCGAATCGCTTCGAGCCGCTGACAATCAATCGCCTGCAGCCCATCGCTACAAGCTCCACGGCGACCCGCCGGTGGAACTGCTCCTCGGCCGCGCGCTCACAACATATAAGCTCAAAGCGAAAACCCTCGTGCGCGTCAGCCCAGCGATTGAGCTGGTCTATCTGGTAGAAGAAGCTTTGTTCACGAGTGCGCCAGAACAGCCGTACTTTGCCCATGGCCCCTTCTTGCACAAGGCCTTCAAGAATTGCCCGGCTTTGCGCGAAGCCCGTACCCGATGCAAGCAACATCAGCGGGGCGTCCGCTGCGTGTTCCACCCAAACGCGTCCGTGCGGCAGCGCAACATCAATGGTGCGCTCGGCATTTAATTGATCCAGGACAGCGCGTGTCGCGCGACGCCCCTTGGCATGATCAACGTGAAGCTCGATCACGTTGTCGTTCGACGATGGAAGATTGGCGATCGACAGCGGCACCTCATGCCCATTCAAGAGCCGCGCGACGAGGTATTGCCCGGCACGGATCCGCGGTAGCACGACGAGTACCGGCTTGATTCGCACACAAGTCACACGGTTATTGAATGACTCCAACGACTGGAGTACGCATCGAACAGTCGTCGGTGAATTTGCCGGAGCCGCCATGGCGTTAAATCTCCGACCGAGTGCGACCGATGTACCAGAGCGCGCGAGATCGCCCGCACGCTGGAGTTCGTGGTCGTGCAACTGAACTGGCCAATAGCTTCATCGGACGTCTCCCAATAAAAGCCCCTTTGCGAGCTACGCGAGCCCACAAAAACGCCCTTTGACGATACCAGCCCTATTTATCCCTCTGTCTGCCCACGATCCTTACCACAGGATCGGTTCGCATATTATGACCCTTAGCCCAGCGTGTCATTAGCAAATCGAGTCTTTACTTGATCCAGATCACATTTTGCCAATCATTGCCGGCAAGCACGATGGACCGTCAAACCATTAAAGCAAATGATGATAGAACGCCACCGAAGGCGTCAGGCGCCGTGCAAAACGTAAACCCGGTTGACATTCCGATTTCTGACTTCTAAACTCCGACTCTTTGCGTTATTGACTGAAAGGTCTACAAATGAGTCTTCTTAAGACAGCGCTGCGTTTGAACGCAGTAAGTTGTATCGGGTTCGGTGTGCTGTTCAGTGCTGTTCCCGGCACGGTTGCCGCGTTTCTCAGCCAGACACATCCGGCGCCTTCGCTGGTCATCCTGATTCTCGGAATCGGCTTAATTCTCAACGGCATCGGGTTGTTTCTCGCAGCGCGTGCGCTGCATCCACCCGGACCACTGGTATTGTTCTTCAGCGCAGGTGATTTTCTCTGGGTGCTGGCCACCATCGTTCTGATTGCGATGGGAATCTGGATCGAAACAACGGCAGGAATCATTGCCGCGCTACTGGTCGCAGCGGTGGTCGGCTCGTTCGGACTGCTTCAGCTCATCGCGTGGGGCAGGCGCGAGCGCGGCTAAGACTACAATCGATTAACGAGAGGGGAGCAGACATGCTGGCTTCCATTGCTGACGTGTTCTCGCGCCATATGCAGCGCTGGATTCCGGATCCATTTGTTTTCGCGCTGGTGGTCACGCTGCTGATCGCCGCGCTGGCGTGGACCGTGACCGGTTCCGATCTCAATGCCGTGACAGGTCACTGGTATCGCGGTTTCTGGATGCTGCTGGAATTCGGCATGCAGGCCATCCTGATACTAACCACCGGCTACGCGATCGCGCTGTCGCCGTTTGCTTCGCGCGTGATCAATCGATTGGCGCACATGGCGCGTACGCCCGGAGCGGTATATGTGCTGGTGTTGGTGGTCGGTTCGTTGCTTTCATTGATCAGTTGGGGGTGGATTGTGCTGACGGCGATCCTCGCGCGCGAACTGGCCAAGCGGGTGGCGGGCGTCGACTACGCCTATCTGGTCGCCTGCGTGTACCTTTCGGGTCAGCCGTGGGTGGGAGGGTTGTCCAGCACCATTCCGCTGGTTATGAATACCGACGATAACTTTCTTATCCAGGCCGGAGTGGTGGCGTGGACCATTCCGACTCAGCAAACCCTGGGCGGCCTGATGAACTTTGCCTATATCGCGTTGTTCATGATCAGTATGCCACTGTTGATGTGGTCGATGCGTCCGGATTCACGTCGTGTGCGAACGATGGATGAGCTGCGCGGCGACGGACCCGAGACCAGGGCCACAGTGGCCGAAGAGGCCGAGGCCAGCCGACTCGGCGGTAGCACATTGTCCGACCAGCTCAACCACAGCAGCATGATTCAATTGATTGTCGCCGTCGGAGCGCTGTGGTACTGCTTCCGACATTTTGCCAACAACGGCTTCGATATTGACCTTAACCTGATGATATTTATCTTCCTGGCGCTTGGACTGCTCGCACATCGGACTCCGATGCGATATGTAGTGGCGATGAAGCGTGCCTGCGCCAACGTCTCGGGTATCGTCTTTCAGTATCCGTTCTACGCCGGAATCATGGGTATCACCATGTTTTCCGGTCTGGGCGCGATGGTGTCAAGCGCCTTGGCGTCGGGTGCGAGTATTTCCACGTTGCCGCTGATCGCGCACTTCTCCGGGGCGTTGATCAATTTCGCGATCCCGTCCGCGGGCGGGGAGTGGGCTGTGATCGGGCCAGCTTTGGTCGAGACGGCGCTGAGTCTGACCGCGAACTTGTCGGTGGCCGAACAGCAGGCCTACGTGGGGCGTATTGCGATGGCGGTGGCTTACGGAGAAACCACCACCAATCTGCTACAGCCTTTCTACCTGCTGGTAATTCTGCCTGTGATGGGCGCAGGCGTTGTGATCCAGGCGCGCGACGTCATGGGTTATTTGATCATACCGTTCATTGCGCTCTACTCGCTGACTGCAGGGTTGGTCTGGCTGGCCGCGCTCAGCTATGCATGAACGTCATGGCGAATGATGTCTAAAACGAATGGGTTCTTACGACATTTGCAAGTGTTCGCCGTGACTCTCACAGCGCTTGGCTGCCAAATGGTGCCCAAGTCCTCGGTGGACAATCTGGCGATAATCGATTCTAGAAATCCATACACAAGGGTCCAGAGGAGTTTGCCAAACTATTGCTGGCTGACGGCAACTACCCTGGCGCTCAGTTTCCTTTCCTGAGCAGCAACCTCGATTTCACCACCGATTCCAAAACAGCGCCCCTCGTCGTCGCTGATGGTCAGCCTGCAAAATCCATTCCGAATGCACTGGCGAAATCGGCTTTCGTGACTGTCAATGGCGAGCGAATTGGCCTCGTCGGTGCCATTACGCCGGCCCAGGATAGCATCACGTCCACGGGCGATGTCACAGTGCTGCCGGCCAATGACGCGATCCCGGAGCTGGCGGCCATTATCCAGGCTTCAGTCGATGAGCTTACTGCCAGTGGCATCAACAAAATTCCTGCTGGCCCACGTTGACCTCGTGTTTAATCGTGAGGTTTCTACGAGCATCGATATGTCAGCAGTCGATCCTGGCGCTGCGAACTTCGCAGAGAGCGGCAGTGAGCAGAATGCGCTTGCAGAATATCTGAAAGCAACTTATCCGGATGCCAACACGCCATTTTCGATAGCGGATTCTATTGCTGATCCCACTGTCGTCAATTCCAGGATTCAGACAGTTCAGTAACAGATAAGGCGTTCGGAAGGTGAAAGGGTTAAAGCTCAAGGAGCGGTGGACATGGTCCATTGTGGGGGTTAATACAGGCCCCCATGCGGGGGCCTTCTCAGACATCAGACCTCAGGACCCAAGGCCCCTTGCGGCGTCAGAATTCGAAGCGGGCGCCTAGCTGGATGCGCCAGCGGGATTCACCGATGCCGTCCTGGCGCGACTCGAAGTCGCTGGCTTCGGTGCCGCGGCCCATCCACTGGTAAAGCATCTGGCCCGTTTCCGGGTCGATCCCCTGGAAACGCACCGGACGGGCGGTCCAGTTGAACGGGACCTGGTCGATCTGGCCCCAGCTGGAATTGAGCATGTTGGTGAAGTTCTCGATGTCGAAGAACAATTGGCCGCGGAACCGATTGTTGGCGCCGAAATTGAAGTCCTGGGCGATGCGGATATCCATCTGGGTGACGCTGGAGCTGCGGTTACTGTTCTTCTCGATCGCACTGCCCTGTGCCCGCTGCAACTCACTGACGTTGCCGACCAGTTCAAAGAAGGCATCCTGACCCATCGGATCGGGATTACCCTGGCCATCAACGAAACGCACTTCACCGAAGCTTGGCACGTACAGAAGGTTGTTGTTGAACACACCATCTCCGTTCATGTCACCGTCGAAGACCCAGGAGAAACGGCGGCCATCGCGATACTGGAGGAAGGTGCTAAACCGGGTAGCGCCGACATCGAACCAGTTGGCCGTGTACTGGCCAAGAAAGCTGAAGCTGTTGCCGATTTCAAACACGGACCGGCCGGCCACCTCCTCATTGGTATTGAACACCGGCTGGTTGCGGAAGCTGGAGATCGCCCGCGATGAGGTCGCCGACGAGACATCCGACGCACTCATGTAGTTGTACGCCACCCGACCAAAGAACTGGCCCCAGTCACCTACGAAGGTCTTGTCCAGCGACACCGTGGCATTGGTCCGCTCACCCTTGCCGGTATTGCGCATCACGATCACGTTGTTGAATGCCCGATCGCGCCCGATACGGGCACCCGAAGCCGTATTTGGGTCAGCCCAGAAGTGATTGCGGCCATCTGGCAACTGACCCTGGACAGCCCCGAGGTTTTCATCGGTCCAGTAGAGTGAATCGCGAACCCAGCTCTTGCCCACTTCCAGGCTCAGGTTGGCTTGCTCGATCCACGGCAGCTCCATGTCCCAGGCCAGGTTGGCCTTCCATTCGGTGGGCAGGCGAAAGCCGACCTCGACCACATCGACATCCTGTGCCGGCGTGACTCCGCCCAAACGCGGCTGGCTGTTGGGGTCGGGGTTGATGAAGAAGTTCGGGTCAAAGTCGGTGCAGCGCGTGGCGGTGCCGCGCGAGTCGCAGGTGAACACGTCGATTGTGCCGCCGGGATTGGAAAACGGGTTGGTGATCCATACACCGGGGCTCCGGCCGCGAAACAGGCCGATGCCACCGCGCAACTGTGCCCGGGTGCCCAGGTTATCCGGCTGCCAATTGAACCCGATGCGCGGCTGTAGGATATTTTCACCGTCCAGGGTGCCGGTATTGCTGAAGCCGAAGGTCTGCTCGAACTGCTGGTTGCGCAGTGGTTCGTCGCCGGTTTCGAACAATTCCCAGCGCGCACCGTACTGCAGGGTCAAGTTGGGGTTCACTGTCCAGGAATCCTGCAGGAAGAATCCAGTTACTTCCCAGGCGAAGTCTGCGCGGGGAAACGTCGGGTCATTCGGATCGGCGCTGGTGCGCAGGGTGTAGCGCAGGCCGTTATTGCCGCTGGCAAAAGCCTCGATGCTTTCAAACTCGTATACACCCAGGCTGGATTCGACGAACAAGTTCGAATAGTCCTCTTCGGTCCAGTCAATACCAAAATCGATTGAATGCAGACCGGTAAAGAAGTTGCCTTTGAGAAAGACCTGCGAGGTATCGACGCTCAGCTCATTGCCATGACGAAACCGCTCGGTACCGAAAAAGACGTTGCCGGCACCGGTATTCACTTGCACCTGTGGCTGCCGGTTGCCCACGTCGAACAGTGAATCGTATTTCGATTGGGTGGCGCGGAACTCGGTGGAAAACTGCGGGGTCCAGTCGCTGAAAGCCTGAACGGTCCAGCTTTCGTAGTCGATGGTCTGGTCGAAGAAGCGCGACGAAAGGTCGTAGTTGAACCGACTGCGATTGAAGTTCGCTTCGGTCCCTTCCGAACGCGTATAGCGGAGACTGGCCCGATGTTGCGCCGAAATATCCCAATCGAACTTGGCAATCCAGTTTTCCTGGTCCGAGCGCGATTGCGGCGTGCTGGTATCCCCCGGCTCAAAGCCGAAACCGCGAGCAATGTCGATGATCTGGTCGATTTCTTCCGGAGTTGCATTGAAGATCGTCTGCGCGTTGCTGCCGGCCAGACCGACCAGGTCGCCCGAGACATCGTCCTGGCGTGACTTCTCGTAACCGAGGAAGAAGAACAGACGATCGCTCAGTACCGGACCGCTTACGTAAGCGCCATAAACCCAGGATTCGAATTCCGGGAAGTCGCCGCGAGTCATGTCTTCATCGCGATAATTGCCATAGACTCGCCCTGCGAACTCATTGCCACCAGACTTGGTCACCGAGTTGATGATGCCGCCCGTACCGCCGCTCTGGGTCACGTCGTAGGGGCTGAGCTGGACCGATAATTGTTCGATCCAGTCAATGGCGATAGGTTGACGTATCGCTGGCTGGGCGTCTGCGTTGAGGCCAAACGAATCGTTCGCCGTCACCCCGTCAATCTGGATATTGTTCATGCGATTATGCGCGCCGCCAATCGAGATTTCGTTGCGGGCGCGGTCGACCACAGTGGCGCGCGGGTCAAGGCGGATGTAATCGTTGATCGAGCGGTTGATGGAGGCAAAATTGTCGATCCGCTCGGCCCCAATGGTCGTGCCCATGCCCATGTTGTCAGGCTGAAATATCGTAGAAATCCTCTGGCCGGTCACCACAATGCGGTCCAGCTCCCGGGCATCGACAATCTCAAGACTGACCGTTTCGCTCTCGCCAAGCCGCAAGTGAATGCCTTCGATGGTCTGTGGGGTGTAGCCATCGCGGTAGGCGGTAATTCGGTAAGGCCCTCCGACGCGAAGCCCGGTCGCTTGAAAGCGGCCATTGTCGAGCGAGTCGGTGAAGCGCGTCGTGCCGGTCGGCACGTGAATGATCTCGACCGTCGCACCGGACAATGGGCTGCCCGTCTGGTCGACGACCTGGCCGGTCACTGATGAGGACACTCTTTGTGCCAAGGCGGGCGTGACAAACATCAACATGGCCAGAACAATGACCATATTCCGTAGAACAATCAACATCTCCTGTACTCCCTTCGTCGTTCTATCGCGGCTGGTAGGACGGTTACCTCAATGGCACCGTTCGAAATGGGGCCTTACGAGGAGCAATCTATCACCCACTTATTTCAGAATTTTAACGCCAGCCTTCGAATTTTCTCCGTCCCTTGAGGGCGGTTGGCACTATTGCTTCTAATCGCCGTGTGGCGCTGGGACATCACCTGGTTGCCAAGTAACATTCGCGGTCGATTCTTCTTTCTGTATCTGATCATGGATCTGATCAGTCGACTGGAGCCTGCTGTTGCTGATGCTCGGTATGCTGGCGCTGGCCGGATATGCAATGCAAGCCAAACGCATCTCTTGAGGCGCTATTGGTGATGATCAGCGTAGTTGGAAAACCGGACCCCGTTTTTTTTTGCTGACGCGAAGGACAAAAGCACACCTTCATCAGACGATCTTAAAAAAAACAGAAATGATAGTAGGCCAATAACGTTCTGCGAACAGGGTGCGTACGGGAGGGTATCGTTTGAGGTACGTCCGTGCATCGGGCTGTCCCGACTAATCGGGGCAGCCCTGGCTTTGCCCGTCTTCAAGGCGATATGAATTGATCCCGAAACAAGTGGTCGGACGATAGCTTGATGCTGAGAATCAGGGGATCATGGTCAGATGAGCGGTACGGGTCAGGCGAATAGAAGTCGTCAGGCTTGGACAGCGAGCTTGATGGCAGGGTCTCAGGGTATGCGAAGGCCGGAATCTCGTCAGCGTTGATTGCCCAGTGTGCCGCCCCCAGGACCTGTTGGTTGAGAGCAGGCGAAGCCAGCACGTGATCAAGGCTGCCTGACTGGCCCATGAAAATGAAGCCGTAGACCGTCGGCTCATTGCCGTTGGCGCGAATCGCCTGGTTGACATATCCTGCATCGACCAAGACCTGAAGCGGGTCTTCCAGACCGTAGGCATTGAAGTCACCGGAGACCAGGTGCAGGTCGGTATCGGTACCCGTCGGATCGGTATCCAGCCAGTTGCGAAACGATTCGACCGACTCGGTGCGCAGCGCATTCCAGCAGCCCTGGCCATCGCCCTGATCGAGGTTTAGGCCACTGGCATTGCTGCCGCAGTTCTTCGACCGAAGATGGAACACTGACAACGCCATGACTTGACCCGAACCGAAGTGCTCGAACGCCTGGGTCAGCACCGGACGCTGACGGCTATCGTCGAACGGCGGATCGATGTCCACGCCGCCGTCAAGCAATGCAGTCTGGCCGACAGGACTCAGACTGCCAGATCGATAGATGATGGCATTCTTGATCGCATCCGTACCGGCAAAGCCGGTGGCGATGAAGGCCCAGTCGTCTATCGGATCGACCGTATTGAGGGCATCGACCAGCAACGCCAGGGTGGCGTCATCACTGTCGTTCTCGACTTCGACCAGGCCGATCAGGTCGGCATTCAGGCCAAGCAAGGCGTTCGTGATCTTGATCAACTGGCGGGACAATTCGGACTCACTGGCAGCACCGCGACAGTCCAGTGAATTCGGCCCACAGCCCACCCCACCGGTCTGGATGGTTCTGAACAGGTTTTGGACATTGAAGCTGGCCACGCGCAGATTACCTTCGGGTAGCGCCGGTGGGATCTCTGATCGTGCATTGTCGGTCGCGTCAAAGACGACCGGTTGCAGCGAAAACAAACGATAGTTGCTAAAGCCAAACCCCATGATGCCGTTAAATTCGGATTGCATCCGATAGCCAGCGCGAATCGGGTTGGACGCATTCAGCGGCGTGCCGTCCAGTCCCGGCTGATAGGGTGTTCGGTAGGCACCGGTTCGGCCCTGATCGATAATCAGGCGGCTCAGATCGTTGAGCGCCTGCACGGCATTGGCCTCAGCACCCGGCTGGGCCACTTGAGTTGGCTGGAACAACCGCTCGGGTGCGGCGGTGAACTCGGCAAAGCGCGCGGCGTTGAACACTTCAGTGACGGTCAGTGACTGCGGCAAGTTCACCCACATTCCCTCCACGGCTTCCAGTTCAATGAGACCATCAACGGGAAGGCTGATAGTTGCTGGCGACACCTGACTCAGCTGATCCCCAGCGCACAGTTCAATGGCCTCGATCTGGAAGATCTCGGTTTGACCGAAGTTTTCACGCACTGCACCGGCCACGCGCACCTCATCGCCAATGCTCAATTCGGGAATCACTACAGCAGCATCGACCGGCGAGATGTAGATGCCTTCGGATGTCAGTGGGTTTCCGTCGTGCCGGTCATCGGGATCCTGGAGAAAGAACCCGCCAAGCTGATTGCTGCTGCTGTCCTGGAACGTCCCGACCACAATCGCCTGGACCTCGACCGATTCGCCGGCCTGACCTGGTGCGGCAGCCAATGGGCTGGTAAAGCCGTCGCCCTGAATGGCGTGTATGCGGGTCACACTGGTGTCGTCATTCGGATCGGCCACGCAGGCAAAATCCGCCGGGCCACCATCGTCGATCGCAATCTTGAATCGACTGACGCGCCAGGTCGAACAGCTGCCGAATTCGTACAGACCGCGAGCGGCCACATACACGATACCTGAGGCTGCTTGCAGTTCGATGTAAGGACCAAACGTCACCGGGGTGTTGTTGCTGGTGAAGTCGCCCGATGTCGCGGTATCCAGTAGCGTCCAGGTCGCCTCGTTGGGATTGCCATTGCCGCTGTAGTCGGTCGAAAACAGCAGATCCAGCCCATCATCGCCTGAAAAGCCGCGCTGAAGATCGACAAACAATAGTTCATCGTTCTGGGCATCCAGGTCGAAAGCCGGTGAGATAAACCAACTCTCGGTCGGCACACACGCGGACCCGTCAAACGATGAGAAGCTGACGTTGTTAAAAGATTCATTCCAGGCCCAATTTCCCAGACCGCTGACATTGGCGACGCTGAAGCCTTCACTATAGGGATCAGTCGAGAACACAAGCTCGTAAGGAATCGGCACGGGCTGCTGGGTGCCGCCGAGCGGGCTGCCGTCGAGACGGATATTGTCGAAGCGGTTGTTCCCGGTAGCACCGCTTGCGCCATCCAGTGTGATGCGAAAGATCACGCTGTCTTTATCGTTCAGGTCGGTGATGGCCGACAGGTCATAGGATTGCAGGGTAAAGCTGGATCCAAGCGCGCCTGTATCGGAACCGAAATCACTGAAAATCGATCCTCCATCGGTCGACCAGGACAACTGGCGCGAAGTGAATCCGGAAGCGGTCCCGCGCTGCGCCCAGCTCAGACTGAGATTTTCGTAGCCGACGGTGCTCAGGGCAATCTGGATAAACATGCCGTTATTGGTTTGCTCGCTGCCACAGCCTTGCGGCGACAACGATCCCCCGGCGACAAAGCCGTCCAGCGCGTTGAGCGTACTGCCTCCAAAACTCCCGATGCAGCTATAAGCGCCATCTACACCACCGGTTGTTTCGGCGAAATTGCCCAGGCTCAGCAAGGCCTGGCCGGCGAGTTCTCCAGCGTCAGCAGCCTGCGGAAAACTATCCGGGGTAAAGCCGAAGCCACCCCCGGGTAGATCGTTATTGTTCTGGGCCCAGTAGGCGATGGTTTCGGCCTGCCCGGCAACCGGGACAAGCAGCACAAAAAGCGCAATGGCACGCAGAATCGGAGCGGGTAACCGCATGGAAGTCTCTCCCTACGTCGGTTTATTGAATCAATGAGCCTTTCGGCACGCCCAAGGCATGCGCTAGCCACATTCGAAACGACAGGGTGCCATCGGCATCAGACAATACGGTTTAAAGACGATGAAAACTTGATGACCAACTAGTGTAGTGTCGGAAATAGATTAATGAGATAGAAGGGCTTCACGTGCACGTCCGACCTTAGCGAGGATGTCATTGGCTGTTTTGGTCCAGACGAACGGCTTGCTATTAGCATTGTGTGATTCGATGAACTCATAG
>JBGTLI010000289.1:0-2693 GCA_041744195.1 Wenzhouxiangella sp.
GCCGGCATTTTTCGAGTGCTCGACCGAGCTTTACGGCGCACCGAACTTGGCCCTGGCCGATTCCAACCAGAGCCCGCTGGAACTGGCGCGGCGCTTGCGCAAGATTATTGATCGAATGAGCCACATTGATCTTGGCGCCCCCGACAACCCAGGCGCCACGGCCGATGATGTCGCTCGCCGGATGAGTGCTGCGGTCAACAAATTCTTCGGCGACGAGGCCCCGGCGATCGAGGTGGTGGACAACTTGTCGGCCAATGCCACCGCCGGACCGGACCGGATCCGGATTCGATCGACCGCGCGGTTTACTGATCGTGATGTCGAGCAACTGGTCAACCATGAGGCCGGCATTCATGTTGCAACCGGCCTGAATGGCCGCCACCAGACCGCCCTGCCGATTCTTGCCTCCAGCCACCCGGGTACCACCCGGACCCAGGAAGGCCTGGCAGTGTTTGCCGAATTCATCACCGGCTGCATGGATGTCGACCGCCTCAGTCGTCTGACCGACCGGGTGCTGGGTATCCACATGGCCGCCGAAGGGGCCGATTTCATTGAGGTCTACAACCACTTCCTCGACCAGGTCAACAATGCCAAATCCGCACCGGGCCAGCAGTCGACCCCGCTGGCCAACCAGAAAAGCGCCTTCGAACAAACCCGCCGGGTTTTCCGCGGCGGCCTGCTGTCCGGCGGCGCGCCGTTTACCAAGGATGTCGTCTATCTCGACGGCCTGCTCCGTGTCCACGATTTCCTGCGCTCGGTGGTTGCCGCCGGCCGGGCCGATGTACTGATGCTGCTGTTCTGCGGCAAGATGGACCTGGACGACATCCCGGTCCTGTGCGAACTGGCCGCCCTTGGCCTGGTCAAGCCCCCAAAGTTCCTCCCCCCCTGGGCCACCGATCGCCGCTTCCTGGTGAGCTACCTGGCCTATTCCGGATTCCTCGGCCAGGTGCGAATGGGGCATGTGCATACGAAATACGCGGAGATACTGCGGGATTCGCCGGTGGTGCGGTTTTCGTGACGAAAACCGCCCCTAACCCACCCCCACTGCCCGCAGCCGATTAAGCAACGACCGCAACGCCAACGGCCTTATCGGCTTGTGGAGGAACTGGCAGCCGGCGGTGCGGGCGGCCTGGCGGACTTCCGATGCGTGGTCGGCGCTGATGAGGATGGTGGGGCACTGGTGGCCGGCGGCCTGGAGCTGATCAAACAGTTCGAGGCCGGTGCGGCCGTGGTCGAGGTGGTAGTCGAGAACCATGAGGTCGGGTTCGGTGATTTCCCATGCCGCCCTGGCCTGGTCGATGTCGGTGGCGATGGCGACGGAGAAACCCCATCCGGTGATGAGGGTTTGCAGGGATTTCAGCATGGACTGGTCGTTGTCGACGATCAGCACATGCCCCGAGACGCTTGAAGCAGGGGTAGCGGCCTGTGGGCGTGGACGATGGGCCGGCGCGACCAGTGGCACGCTGACGACGAATGAAGTGCCCCGCCCCGGCTGGCTGCGCAGTGTCAGTGGGTGACCAAGCAGGCGTGCCATGCGCTCGGCAATGGACAAGCCCAGGCCCAGGCCGGGCGCATGGCTGTCGGTATCGAGACGGCGAAATTCTTCGAAGATGATCTCGCGTGATTCGGCCGGAATGCCGGGGCCGGTGTCCCAGACGCCGGCCAGGACGGTGCTGCCCTGGCGGCGACAGCCGATGAGAATTCGGCCCTGGTGGGTGTAGCGCACGGCGTTGGAGAGGAAATTCTGCAGGATGCGGCGCAACATGCCCGGGTCGCTTTCAACCCAGGCTGATGTGCGAACGCATTCGAGCCTGAGGCCCCGTTCCCTGGCCATCAACAGGAACTCGCCGTGCAATTGATCGAACAGCTCGCTCAAGGGAAAACGACTGATTCGCGGCTCCAGGCCGCCGGCATCCAGGCGCGAGATGTCCAGCAGGCCCTCGAGCAGATTTTCGGTGGCGGCCAGCGCACCGGAAATCTGGGCCAGCGGTTCACGTTCCGAACGGTCTTTCAGTTGCCCGGCCAGCGAATGGGTCAGCAATTGAGCGGCGTTAAGGGGCTGGACCAGGTCGTGGCTGACGGCGGCCAGGAAGCGGGTTTTGGCTTCGCTGGCGCGTTCGGCGTCGGTCTTGGCCAGTTCCAGTTCGGCCGTCCGGGCGATCACGCGCTGCTCGAGGGTTTCGTTGATCTGGCGAAGTTCTTCGGCGGTCCGGCGAGAGGCTGTGATATCGGTGAATGTGGCAACGAAGCCGCCGCCCGGCATGGGGTTGCCGCGGATCTCGATGATCCGCCCATCCGGCCACGGACGCTCCACCAGGTGCCGGGTTCCGGCTCTTTTGTGGGCGAGCCGGCGTTCGATCTTGGCTTCAATGTCGCCTGTACCCATCAGTCCTAGCCTGGCGTTGAAATGCAGCAGGTCGGCGACTGGCCGCCCGACCCGGATCAGGTCCGGGGGATAACGGAACAAGTCCAGGTATGCACTGTTCCAGGCCACCAGGCGCATCTGGTTGTCGACCACGCAGACGCCCTGGCTCATGTTCTCCAGCGCGCCGGAAAGGACTTCCTGGCTGAAACGGGCCTGGGCGGCCGCCTCGCCGACGAGTTCGGCAACGGTTTCCAGCGGCGCCGGGGTGCGCTTGCGGGCCGCATCCAGCAGCAGCTTCGAGGAGGTCGAACCGACCACTGCCGCCAACTCA
>JBGTLI010000290.1:0-4762 GCA_041744195.1 Wenzhouxiangella sp.
ATATTCGGGCACTTGGACTCCTGACAGACGGTGGCCAGGCGATTTTCGTTGACGTTGCGCTTGACCGCCTCGTACTTGCCGCCGGATGGCAGCTTGGCCCGCAACCAGCCCGGCTTGCGCCCGATGGGTTCCGGCGTGACGCCGGGACGGGCCTTCATGCCATCCCGGATCGCGGTGAAACCCTGGGGCTTGACGACCTTTTCGCCACTCTTGACGGCAATGGGGATCTGTACGACTTCAGTCATGGAGCTTGTCCGTTGCTGTTTCCTTAACAGCGGCATTATCCCATGCCTGAAGTGGCCGGTGCGGTCAGGTCGCTGATTCTGTCGACCTCGCCGCCGTATCACCCACAGTAGAAGTGGATGGCCTCTCCCACCACCAGGGTCGTGGCAGCCTGGACTCGCGTGAGCTCGGCGGCGGGCTGCCGAACCCGGTCAATTGAGTCGGCGCGCTGGCAGATGGTGCCTTCAAGTCATCCGGACTATCGGTGAGCCCCAGCCTGAGGCGCTCGGACTTGCTGAGGTCGGTGATCGAAAGGGTTGTCATGTCATTGTCTCCATTCAGATTGCCGAGTGCTTCATGCGCTCGGACTGATGTCCGGCGCGGGTTCGGGCCGCAGCGTGATCACGAGGCGCAAGGGTCCGCCGGCGGAGGCGGCGTCGAAGGGATAGCAGGTGATGAGAGTCAACAAGTCTTCGGCCAGACCCATGTCCAGCGCAGTGACACGCGAATCGACGACCTGACGATCAACCACCTGCCAGCGCTCATGCAGGCCATCGCGGTACTCAAGTTCGACCAGATGGTCGATATTCAGGTGCTCCAGGAACCGAAAATGGGTATCCCGGTGGGCGGCAATCATGCGGTGACCATGAGGCCCGGTTTCCATTCCCGGCCCCCAGGCCAGAACCGGAGTATCGGCGCCGTCCAGCACCAGACGCCGAACCTGCATATGCGGAACGCGCATCCGGGCCACCGGGCGACTGACCGCGCCCGGCCAGGGGCTGGCCGAGTGGCCATCGTCGGAGCGAGCCCACGCCCGTTCCAGCAGCACCTGGCCGAGCAGGGCCTTGGCCTGCACGCTGGCGCCGTGCCCGAGTTGCCACAGGCCGGCCGCCAGCAGGGCAGCTATCAGCAAATGGCGGGTCACAACGGCTCTCCCTCGTCCGGGTCCCGACTCAGACGTTTGTGACCGAAGAGCAGACCAACAAGCAACAATGCCAGCAGCCCCCTGATCAGTGAATCCCAAGTTCCGCCATCGGTCGCCGGCATGCCGCGCGCATGAATCTCGGAATAGCCATTGTCATGACGACGAAGCGCGACCTGGCGACTGCGCTCAGGAGTGCGGTCGACCGCGACCAGGCTGGTGAACGGGCTGAGCAGTTGATATTCCAGCGCCAGATCAAGCACGCCCTGGCGAACTTCATCCACGGCAACGCCGGGTCCGCGTCGGTCCAGCTCACTCTGGATCGCCGACCGGCCCCAGTGCGCCGCGACCCCGGGCGCGATCTGGAACGCATCCAGCGGGATGACCTGCTGCCACGGCCGCCCATCACTCATGGCGGACACCAGCAACTCGCCACTCAGGTTTTGTCCGCGGGCACTGACCACCAGCGGCTGGCCGGTATACAGATCCGGGATTCGCTCCGGGTGAGACTCGGCATCCCCCGGCCAATGTAATTCGATATCGTGCAACACGGGACTGGTGAGCTGACTGATCAACTCGCTCATGCGCTGGTGAATCTGGTCGAGATCACCGATATAGGTATAGGCCCCACGCCCGAATCGGGCGCCATCGCGCAGAAACTGACTGTTGACGCCATTGCCGATCCCGACCGTGAACAGGCGGCTGTATCCGATGTCACGACGAATCTGATCGATGATTTCGGTTTCGTTGCCAATCAACCCGTCGGTTACAAACACGATCTGGCGCAGATAGCCATCCGGAATGACCGGCCGCATCGCCATGGCCAGTGACGGGCCCATGACGGTGCCTCCACCGGCCTGCAGGCCATCGACAAACAGCCTGGCCTGATCAATCCGCCCATTGGAGGCCGGCATCGGATGTCCGAACAGCGGTCGGGTGATGTGGTTGAACTCAATGACGTTGAAGCGATCCCGTGGCCCCAGGCGATCGAGGGCGAAGTGGAGCGAGTCGCGGGCCTGGACGATCGGCTCGCCGTGCATGGAGCCGGAGGTATCGATGATCATGATCACCTCTCTGGGCGTGTTCTGACTGTTGAAGGTCTGCGGCGGCACCATCATCAGCAGGGCATGATCCAGGCCACCCAGGTGCTGCATGAATGCTGCGCTCTGAACCTGCGACGAGCGGGCCGGGCGCCAGATCAGCTCGAAGTCCTGCGGTGAATCGTCGAACCCGCCACCCAGCGTGACCAGCCAGGAGTCACCATCGAAATCGGTTTCGACCAGGTGAAAGCTTGATTCGATCGACGCCAGCTCCATTCCGGGTCGCAATTCGACCTGCAATCGCAGAGCCTTGAACGCGCTCGAGGTGGGAAAACGCAGGCTGAACCGGCCGTGCTCGAACTCGACGACCTGGCGGAATCCGATTCGAATCTCGACCTCGGCCCCCGGCGGAATATTGGTGATGCTGGTGCTGAACACGTTGCCCCGCTCCTGGGTGACCAGGCCGGCGGAGCGCCCTTCGGATCGGGCCTGGTCAAAGGTCTGCCGGGCCTGGCCACGCTCCTGGATCTCACCCTCGATCAGGCGACCGTCGACCATGATGGTCAGGCTTTCAACCGCACTGTCATCGGGCAGCGGGAACTGGTAGCGTCCTTCGACCCACTGATCGCCATCATTGAGAAAGCGCCTGCTGACCGTGGTGTAGGCCAGCATGCCGGTCACTTCAATATCGACATCGGTCTGCAATGCAAACGCCTCCACCCGCTGCTGGTTACCCATGCCCTGCAACCAGAAGCCGGAAGGGCTCGCATGAGCGTCGACCATCAAAGGGGCAAGCATCAAAACGGCGATGGCGATTCTTTTTATCAGGTACACCAGGTACACGGCAGTTCTCCTTAACAGCATGAAAGTCGGGGCAATGAAACCTCATGACCGTATTTCAGCACCACGACATGGCAGCAGCGGGGAGCGTTCAGGGCATTGTCGTGATCAAATGTGGCAAAGTTGTGGCGGAGACTTTCGGTCACTTGCCCGGCGCCGTCGAGGCAGCCACAATGTCGCCTATGAGCCAACGCCTGATTGCCGTCGTCGAAGACGAAGCCCCGATCCGTGACAACTACCGCGAGGCGCTGGAGCGATATGGTTTCAGGACCGCAGGCTACGGCGACCGGCCACAGGCCGAAGCCGCCTTCGCCGATGAACTGCCGGACCTAGTGATTATCGATATCGGGTTGAAAGATGAACCGGAGGGCGGCTTTCAGTTGTGCCGCCACCTGCGCGGGCGCTCTTCCGAGCTGCCCATCATTTTCCTGACCGCTCGCGACAGCGACCTCGATGCGGTTTCCGGACTGCGCCTGGGCGCGGATGACTACCTGACCAAGGACATCAGCACCAGCCACCTGCTGGCCCGCATCATCGCACTGTTTCGCCGCGTCGACGCCGTCGCCCGGCGCCACCAGGCGCCAGAACTGATTCGCCACGGTCAATTGCAGATAAATCCGGAAGAACTTTCCGTTCACTGGCACGCCGAAACCGTCGACCTGACCGTGACCGAGTTCTGGATGGTCCACTGCCTTGCCCGCCACCCCGGCCATGTCAAAAGCCGCAGCCAATTGATGGAAGCGGCCAACCTGGTTGTCGACGACACCACGGTGACCTCGCATATCAAGCGCATTCGACGCAAGTTCCAGGCCCTTGACCCGGGCTTTGACGCGCTCAGTACCGTCCATGGCGCCGGTTATCGCTGGCGAGCCTGAGCCGTGCGTCTGAACCTGCGTACCCAGCTGCTGCTGATCACCCTGCTGGTCATCGCCCTGCCGATCGGCGCCTGGCAGTTCGCCCGCCAGGTCGAGCAAACCTTGCGCGACAGCCATGCCCAGGGTTTGCTCGATTCGGCCCGGTCAATGGCCCGGACCCTGGCGGCCGAACACCAGTCGGCCTGGGGCGAGGCAACCGGTCCGGTGCTTTATCGTCACGACAGCGAACAGCCTCCTTATCTGGATGGCTATGCTGACGACTGGGCGCCGTGGCTGGATGAGGCCGATGCAATGATCTCCAACGACGATTTGTTGCGTGCGCGCATTGCCAGCACCAACCATGATTCCGGCCTGTATTTGCTGATCGAAGTCCATAATCGCCACCAGGTGTTCAGCGAACCCGGCGGCAAACTTGGCGATCATCTCCGCTTGACTTTGCACCGTGCCGATGGCCTGGTGGCCGAATTGACCCTGGCACCACTGGCCCCCGGCTGGATCGAGACCAGGGGCAACAACCCGGACGGCTGGCCCCGGGTTCAGGGTTACTGGCAACCGCGCCGGGATGGCTGGACCCTGGAATTGCAGATTCCCGAACAACGCCGGCCCACCCGGATCGGCTTCAATGTTCACGACGCCGACCGACCGGGAGCAATCGCCAGCCGCATCGGAACCGGCAACCAGCTTCTAATGCTGACTGGACGCCAGCCCGAACTGGGTCACCAACTTCAGCGCCTGGCGCCGGCGGGCGCGCAAAGCTGGGCCGTCCACGCCGACGGCTGGGTGCTGGGCCACGCCAACCCGCCACTTCCGGCGCGGCATGCAGTTCTGCCTGCCCAGGACCAGCCGTCCTGGCTCGGCACGAT
>JBGTLI010000291.1:0-5928 GCA_041744195.1 Wenzhouxiangella sp.
ATGCACATCGGGCAGGTAGTCCGGCGGAATCATGGCGGTGACATGCAAATCCACTTCACTGGTCAGCGACAGCGGCTCATCCAGATCAGGCTCGATCCCGGCCTTGAGGGCCTCGACGGCGCGGTTGAGCAGGTCGGAATAAAGGGAAAAGCCAATGGCCTCGATCTGGCCGGATTGGTCTTCTCCCAGCAGTTCGCCGGCGCCGCGGATTTCCAGGTCATGGCTGGCGAGGGTGAAGCCGGCGCCGAGTTCCTCCAGCGACTGGATGGCTTCCAGGCGTTTCTGGGCGTCGCGGGTGATGGCCTGTCGCGGCGGCGTGACCAGGTAGGCATAGGCCAGGTGATGGGAGCGTCCAACCCGGCCGCGAAGCTGATGAAGCTGGGCCAGGCCAAATTTGTCGGCCCGGTTGATGATGATGGTGTTGGCGGTGGGCACATCAATGCCGTTTTCGATGATGGTGCTGCACACCAGCAGATTGATGCGTCGCGAGTAGAAGTCACGCATGGTGCGCTCCATTTCCCCCGCCGGCATCTGACCGTGAGCCATGCCGATGCGCGCGCGTGGAAACAGCTCCTGCAGATCATTGACCATGCGGGCCATGTTCTTGACTTCATTGTGCAGAAAATACACCTGGCCACCACGCTGGAACTCGCGGCTGACCGCGTCGCGAATCGTGGCCGTGTCCCATTCACTGACAAAGGTCTTGACCGCCAGCCGCCGGGCGGGCGGGGTGGCGATGATCGACAGTTCGCGAAGTCCGGCCATGGCCATGTTCAGCGTGCGCGGTATGGGCGTGGCGGTGAGCGTCAGCAGGTCGACCTCGGCCCGCAGTGCTTTCAATCGCTCCTTCTGGCGTACTCCGAAGCGCTGTTCCTCATCGATGATCACCAGGCCCAAGTCCTTGACCTCGACATCTTTCTGCAGCAAGCGGTGGGTGCCGATGACGATGTCCACCGTGCCATTCTTCATGCCTTGCAGAACCTTCTCCTGCTGCTTGCCGGTTCGCGAGAGCAGGGCGACCTGCACCGGCCAGTCGGCGAAACGGTCGGAAAAGGTGCGGAAATGCTGCTCGGCCAGAAGGGTGGTCGGGGCGAGCATGGTGACCTGACGCCCGGACTCTGCCACCGCAAACGCGGCCCGCAGAGCGACTTCGGTCTTGCCAAACCCGACATCGCCGCAAACGACCCGGTCCATGGGCTGGTCGGAGGCCAGATCTGCCAGAACGGCTTCGATGGCCTTTTGCTGGTCTTCTGTTTCCTCGTATTCGAAGCCGGCAGCGAAGCGGGCGTACAGGCCGCGGTCCATGCCATAGGCATGGCCGGTGCGGGCGGCACGACGGGCCTGCAGATTCAGCAGTTCGGCAGCCACATCACGGACCCGTTCGGCCGCTTTGCGGCGGGTTCGCTTCCAGATCTCGGAGCCGAGACGATTAAGAGTGACCGAATCCGGATCGGCGCCTGTATAGCGGCTGACCAGTTGCAGGTCGGTGACCGGGACGTAGAGCTTGTCGCCACCGTCATATTCGAGTGTCAGGTACTCCCCCCGGCTATCGCCGACATCCAGCACTTCCAGGCCGAGATAGCGTCCGATTCCGTGTTCGAGATGCACCACCAGGGCGCCGGACTGCAGGTCGGCCAGGCTCTTGACCAGGCTTTCCGGGTCCTGGCCACTGCGCCGGTCGCGCCGGATGGTGCGGGTATGGCCGGGAAAGAGCTCGGTCTCGGTGAGGATGGTGATTCCACGCTCAGGGATCGAGCAGCCGCCGGAGACGGGCATAATTACGATTGCCAGCGGATCATCGCCGCTCATGAAGGCTGAAAAAGATTCAAGCTGGCGCGGTTGGAGACCGACCGATTTCAGGCTGTCATGGATCAGTTCGCGGCGCCCGGCCGTGTCGGCAGCCAGCAAGATACGTCCGGGCTGGCTTTTCAGGGATTCGGCAGCGGCATTAGCGCCATGGTCCAGATCAATGGGTGCGGGCGCAATCACTGTGGCTTTGGCCGGCTGCCGACGGGTGACCCGGACGGCGCTGTCGCGGGTCAGCGACCCGATCAGTTCAGCGGCATTCAGGAACAATTCATCCGGGTCCAGCGACGGGCGTTCGCGATCACCCTGGCGCTGGTCGTGGCGCATCCTGATCTGATCGCCGTACTCCCGCACCGCCTCATCCACCCCGGCCAGCATGACCAGACGATGTTCCTGGGGTAGATAGTCGATCAGCGAACTGGTCGAGTCGAAAAACAAGGGCAGGTATTGCTCCAGGCCCTGGCCGTGAACACCCTCGCCAACTTCCACGTAGGGCAGGGCGCGGCGCAGGTCGACATCAAAACGGGTGCGGAAGCGGCGGCGGAAATCCTGGCGGGATTGATCATCGAAGGGGTATTCACGCGCCGGCAGCATTTCGATACGCTCCAGCTTCTCGGTGGAGCGCTGGCTTTCCGGATCGAACACCCGGATCGATTCAATCTCGTCGTCGAACAACTCCAGCCGATAGGGCTGCGGCCGGCCCATCGGCCATAAATCAAGCACCGCGCCGCGTACGGCGAACTGGCCGGGCTGCCAGACCTGATCGGAGGCAGCGTAACCGGCCTCATGCAAAAGCTTCCTGAACTGCTCGACATTCAATTGCTGCGCAATGGCGATATTCAGGCTCTGGCCCTGCACCCAGGCGGTCGGCGGCAGACGCTGCATCAGCGCGGTTGCCGGGGCGACAACAATCCCCTCACTCATTCCCGGCAACCGGGACAGCAAATCCAGGCGTCGGGAAATCAGGTCCGGATGCGGAGAGTACAAGTCATATGGCAGGATTTCCCAATCCGGAAACAATTCCGCGCGAGGGCCATCAAGCTGGTTGAGGTCTGACCGCAACTGACGCGCGCTATAGCCGTCGGGGGCGGCCACCAGCACCGGCCCGCCCTTGCGCCGGGCAAAGGTCGAAATCGCCAGCGCTAGCGCCAGGCCGTCCAGCAGGGGCCAGTCACTGGCACTACCGGGTTCGACGCGAGGCGGGTTGAAAACGGAAAAGACTTGCGACATGGCTGAGGCTGTGAACCAAACACCACATTCTAGCAAGGAACGCACATTCGCCTGCCTGTCGTTTAACCAGACTGCTGTGCCAACTGGTCTACTTTCGTTGCCTGGAATGGCTGTTTCGGGTAACCTGTCCTGGCAAAAGACAAATTGGCTAATAACTAAGCAGTGAGGAAATCATGTCAAAGCTTGTAGGGAAATATCTGATCATATTGAGCTTGGTTTACGCAGGTGCTTCGGCGGCGGAGGATGAGCCGAATATCGGTTATTGCTCAAACTGTTCTTCAGCCGGTTTCGCCTGGGCAGCGGAGCAGGCCGCGCCGCCGACGGGGGGCATGCACCCCGTCTACGTGATAGACACAATCTTTGGTGAAGTTCGGTATTTTAATGTTTCTGTCTGGTGGGACTGCGGTGGAAATGAACTGCAGTCAGTGGATGATGGTGTGCAGTCTTTGGATGAGGGTGGCATGGACTCGTCCACCCTAAGTAGTTGTACCCAGAAAGAAGCAATTCAGGGAGTCGGGGATGCATTGATTATTTCTGAAATGATGAATGCTCATTTCGCGGTCATTGATTTCCTGGAAAAGTTTCGGATTGACAGTGGAGAGCTTCCCAATTCTGGTGATTCGGCTATTGACATGGTTGGGCCAAATGAAGCGGGGTTAGCTCGAATGAACTTGCAGAACGCGGTAGCAAATCATCTTCAAAGCTTTTGGGGTACTCTCATATTTAGCATGGCCGATACCGCCACACGGATCGCCAATCGCTTTATTGGAAACAGCAACTACGTGAGCCCCGCCAGCCTCGTTACGGTGACCTTCCCCGACGGAACCAGCATCAAATTAGACGTTGTCCGGATCAGCTCGTTCATCGACGGTACTGTCACGGTCCTGGTGGAAGTCTTGACGGAAACCCTACAGTTGCCCGACGGCAGGGCGGTGCCTCAACTCGAAGACCAATTCCCCGGCTTCAACTACGCTGGCGATGAAAACATTGTCGAGAGCATAATTGAATTGGCCCATCGGTTCGGTATCCCGGTTACCGGTGCCGGGGGGCCCCGGATTGCTTGCGTCCGGGTTGATGGTGGGGCGATTATCTGCCATCGCCTCACATAAAGCCGGATTTTTTTGCCAGTTACGGGTTGTCTCCCCGCGGTTATCATGGTGGACCCGGAAGTGGCGACTGTGCCCGGGATGCTGTCAACCAGCATCCCGGGGCATTTAGAATCCGCCGATTGCGCATGTTGTAATAGAACGGTACATTGAGAAGTGATGAGGTCGTCATGTCAGGGGTCGTGAAGAAATATCTGGTCGTATTGGGCTTGCTCTACACAGGAACCACAGCGGCGGGTCAGGACCTGCCAACTATCGGTTATTGCTCAAACTGTTCTTCAGCCGGTTTCGCCTGGGCAGCGGAGCAGGCCGCGCCATCGACGGGGGGCATGCACCCCGTCTACGTGATAGATACAACCTTTGGGGAAGTTCGGTATTTTAATGTTTCTGTCTGGTGGGACTGCGGTGGAAATGAACGGCAGTCAGTGGAGGATGGTGTGCAATCTTTGGATGATGATGGCATGGGCTCGTCCACCCTAAGCAATTGCACCCAGAAAGAAGCAATTCAGGGAGTCGGGGATGAATTTATTATTTCTCAAATGCTGATTGCCCATGATGGGGTCTCCGAGTTTGTCTCTCCGAAAAATTTTCAATTCGACAGTGGAGACCTTCCTAATACCGGTGATACGGCTCTTGATCTGATTGGACCGATTGAAGGACCAGCGGGGCAAGCTCGAGAAAGCTTGCAGATTGCGGTAGGAAATCATCTTCAAAGCCTTCATAACAGAGGAATATTGGTGCTAGCTGATACCGCCACACGGATAGCCAACCGTTTTCTCGGAAGCAGCAATTACCTGAGCCCGGCCAGCCTCATTACAGTGACCTACCCCGATGGAACCAGCATCAAGATCGCAATTGTCCAGATCAGCTCGTTCATCGACGGTAGTATTACGGTACTGGTGGAAGTCTTGATGGAAACCGGAGAGCTGCCCGACGGTCAGGCGGCGCCTCGTTTTGAAGAGCGATTCGATAACTTCAACTTTAGTGGTGGCGAAGACATTGTCCAAAACCTAATTGACTTGGCCAATCGGTTCGGTATCCCGATCACCGGTGCCGGTGGAAGTGGTCCTACGCTCAGGTGCGTCACCGTCGATGGTGTGCGCTTCTGCGAGCGCATATAGATTCCGCGTTTTACCACTTTCGTAGTCGCCGGCAGGAGAATTGCGCCTGCCGGCGGCAGTTTGACGCGCCCGGGATGCTGTAATCCGGCATTCCGGAGCTATCAGTATCCGCCGATTGCGCATGTTTTGTTAGCACTGTAAAAAATGGAGTAGGGATTGTGAAGAAATTTCTGGTCGTGATAGGCATGGTTTTCGCAGGTACCGCGGCGGCGGGTCAGGAGATGCCGACTATCGCTTATTGCTCAAGCTGTTCGACAGCCGGATTCGCCTGGACAGCGGAGCAGGCCGCGCCGCCAACGGATGGAATCCACCCCGTCTATGTCCTCGACGTCATTGCTGGCGAAGTTCGGTATTTCGACGTGCAGGTGTGGTGGGATTGCGGCGGAGATAACTTGCGGTCCCCGGAAGTCGACCCGGCCTTGCGCCTACTGGGGTCGTTGCTTAGTAGTTGCACCCGGCAAGAGTCAGAACGGGGTGATGGGGATGCATCAGTTGTTTCTGACATGCTGAACGCTTATTCCGTAGTCTCCGAGGTCGTATCGGAACTTTATCAGTTTGACAGTAGAGACATCCGTCATGCTGGAGATTCGGCCATTGACCTGATTGGACCGAAGGGTGGCCGGGAGGGGCTTGCTCGACGAAACTTGCAGGCTGGGGTGTCAAGA
>JBGTLI010000292.1:0-21351 GCA_041744195.1 Wenzhouxiangella sp.
CACGCCATCGGGGCAGATTGCGACCCTGGGTGAGTTGACCCGACTGGAGCGCACCGCTGGCCCCAACCAGATCCGCAGGGTGGATCGTCGCCGAACCCTCTCGTTGCAGGTCACGCCACCGTCCGGCATGCCGATGGAAACCGCGCTGGAAATCCTGCAGCTCGAAGTCGAGCCGCAAATGCGCGCCGCCCTGCCGGCCGACGGTGTGGTGACCTACCGCGGTACGGCCGAAGCCCTGGGCGAGACCCTGCGGAATCTGGCAGGCAGTTTCATCCTGGCCATTATTCTTCTTTATCTGCTGATCTCGGCACTGTTCCGGTCGTTCAAGGATTCGATCCTTGTGTTGATGACCATCCCCATGGCCACCGTCGGCGGCATCCTGGCCTTGCGCCTGATTGGCGCGATCACCGGGCAGGCGATGGACATGCTGACCATGATCGGGTTCGTGATTTTGCTCGGCCTGGTGGTCAACAACGCGATTTTGCTGGTCTATCGGGCGCGCGATGGTGAGCGCGATGGCCTGAGTCGACGGGACGCGGTGGAAAATGCCGTGCGGCTGCGTTTGCGACCAATCCTGATGAGTACCTTTACCAGCCTGTTTGGCATGATGCCGTTGTTGCTGCTGCCCGGCGCCGGCACGGAGTTGTATCGGGGCCTGGCCGCCGTCATTGTAGGTGGAATGGCCTTGAGTACACTGTTCACTCTGATCCTGCTACCCAGCCTGCTCAGGGTTAATGAAGACAATGTCAGGGCTGTCTCGGGTGAGGTGGTGCCGGCATGAGGGAAATATTGATGCGAGTTTTTTCAATACTGTTCATGACAGCGATAGTGGCCATGCCTGCGATGGCCCAATTCGGCGGCGGGCCGTCGGCGGTTGAGCTGAGCGAAGCCCGATTCACCACCATGGCGCCGACCATGCAGGTGGCCGGTACCGTGATCTCGAGATCCGAAGCCTTTTTGTCGGCTGAAGTCGAAGGTCGCCTGGTTTCGGTGGCCGATGTCGGATCCAGCGTCGCCGCAGGCGAAGTAATCGCCCGGATCGAAGATACGGGTTTGCGCCTGCGCGCCCAGGAACTGGCCGCCGAAGTCAACCGCGCCGAAGCCCGGCTGCGTTTTCTCGAAGCCGAACTGGTGCGCTTTCAGCGCCTGGCCGAAACCAATCTGGCTGCCGCCAGCCAGATGGATCAGTCGCGGTCCGAGCGGGATATCGCCGCTGGTGATCTGGCTGTGGTGCGTAGTCGTCTGAATCAGCTAGAAGACCAGCTTGACCGGACCGAAATTACCGCGCCCTTCCCGGGGGTGGTGGCCGAACGCGTCGCCAACGCCGGAGAGCGGGTTGCAGTCGGTACCCGCGTGATCCGCCTGGTCAATCCGAACAGCCTGGAGATCGTCGCCCGGGCGCCGCTGAACTACTATCGATACGTGCGCCCTGGAGACGAACTGGCCGTCAGCATTGGCGCCGACAGGTTGTTTCATGTGCCCGTGCGCACCCTTGTCAGTGTTGGTGACGAAGCCCGCCACGTGTTCGAACTGCGGCTGGACCTGGACCAATCGCTGCCAGTCGGCCAGACCGTGCGCGTGACCGTTCCCACCGCCGATGTGCGCGAAGTGCTGGCGGTTCCCCGTGATGCACTTGTCCTGCGCGGCGATGGCATCGCCGTGTTCATCATTGATGAAGACAACACCGCCCGCCGCATCCGGGTGACCACCGGCATCGGCCAGGGCGAGTGGATCGAGGTCTCCGGCCCCATCCAGGCCGGCGACAAAGTCGTCATCCGCGGCAACGAACGCCTCCGCCCCGGCCAGGCAGTCAGCGTCCGGGAAAGTTAGGCGGAAGCGGAAAAGGGAAAAGGGAAAAGGGAGATCGGAGACCGGAGACGGAAGACGGAAGACGTAAACCGTAAACCGACGGTCCGCGCGGTCATCTCAAGGGATATAATCCCGATCTGTCGGCTGCCTGGTGAAACGATTCGACCATGACCTATTGCGTTGCCATCCGGCTTGAAACCGGGCTGGTGTTTGCCTCGGATTCGCTCACCAGCGCCGGGGTCGATGATCTGAGTCTTTACTCGAAGATGCATCACTTCAAAACCAGCGATGACCGGGTCATCGTGTTGCTGTCAGCCGGCAACCTGGCCACAACCCAGGCGGTGATCAAGCAAGTCGAGCGTGACCAGTCAACGCCTGGTGTCGAGCGCAGCCTTGACTCGCTGAATCATCTGGATGAAGTCGCCCGCTATATCGGCGATGTCAGTAGCCAGGTCCAGCACGGCTTCTCCGGCCAGGCCGAGCAGAATAGCGGCATGATGGAGGCCTCTTTCATTCTTGGTGGCCAGATCAAGGGCAAGCCGCACGATGCGTTCCTGATCTACCCGCAGGGCAACTATATCGCCACCTCGCGCG
Organism: Wenzhouxiangella sp.; assembly: GCA_041744195.1. Classification (GTDB taxonomy): domain Bacteria; phylum Pseudomonadota; class Gammaproteobacteria; order Xanthomonadales; family Wenzhouxiangellaceae; genus Wenzhouxiangella. Next base: position 2,404 of record JBGTLI010000292.1, read on the forward strand.
ACAAGCCTTTCCTGCAGATCGGCGAGACCAAGTACGGCAAACCCATCCTCGACCGCATTATCGATCCTGAGGTCAACCTCGATCGGGCCGCGCGCTGCGCTCTGATTTCGATGGATGCCTCGGTTCGTTCCAACCTGACCGTCGGCCCGCCGATCGAGTTGTTGCTGTATGAGGCCAACAGCCTGACCGTTTCCCGCCGCTGCCGTTTTGAGGCCGATGACCCCTGGCTTAAAAGCTTGGGTAAGGCCTGGTCAGATGGGTTGAAACGTTTGTTTTTGGATTTGCCGCGGTTTGATTGGGAATAGCCTGCGGATTGGGAATAGCTCGCGAACCCAGAAGCGTCAAGGCGAGTAGCCGCTGTTGCGGATGACTTCATCGACCAGTTGCAGTTTCTGGACCACGTTCGGGGTCAGGACGAAGGGGTAGGGGTCGGGCTGGTCCATCGAGCGGTTGAGCAGGTTGATCTTCAACGCCAGCTTGGTCCAGTGGTCGGCGCGGGTGACCATGTCGCCGCCAATCACGCCGGCCGGGGCCAGGCCGATGGCAACAGCGGTTTCAAGCGTGTCATTGATCTGCAGCAGATGGGCCCAGCACTCGGCCCAATCCTCCCACGGGTGCGCGCTGGCATAGGCGCTGACATAGTTCTGCTGCCAGTTGGCGGGCGGCCCGGCGCTGTAGTACTGATCGATCGAACTGGTGTAATCCTGGCGCTCATCACCGAACAGTTCGCGCACCCGGGCCAGCATCGGGCCAGTGGCCACCAGCCGATCCCAATAGTAATGGCCACTCTCGTGGCGGAAGTGGCCGAGCAGGGTACGTTGCTGCTCGTTCATCTGCACCCGCATCCGCTCCCGCTCAACATCATCGGCCTCGGCAATGTTGATCGTGATCAGACCATTGGCGTGGCCGGTCATGATCTGATTGCCCTGGTGGTGGTCGTGAAACTCGTGGCCGCCACCCGGATCATCTTCGAGAAAGGCGAAGCCAAGGCCGATATCGGGCCGACTGGATCGTGGGATCACCGGCAGGCGGTGATGGCGCAAGTCATAGATCAGGCGCCGCTTGCGCTGCTCAATGCGGATCCACAGGGTGCGGTTGCCGGGCTTGTCGAGGTTGGGAATGACTTCGTTCAGACGGCAGGCCATACAATAGGGATCAGGATCGTCGGACGGCACCATCCAATTGCAGGCATCCTGCTGGCTGTAGTTCAGGCACTGGCGATAACGCCGGCCGAGCACCTCCTGGGTCAGGGCGACGAATTCGCCGTTTTCAGCCGGATCCAGTGCCGACAGGGTTAGGGCATCGGGCAGAAAGCCGAGCTTTCGTCCGCATTGAACGCAATCGGTATTTTCGAAATACAGAGTGTTGCCGCATTCACAGCGGAACGTTCTCATGGCCGCAGGAACCAGGTCTGGCGAATGGATTCATCTACCAAACCCATTTCGATCTGGAGTTGGTCCATCAGTTCGCTCAATGGCTGGCCACGCAGTTTCACTAGTTTGGTCTCGTTTAGGATGCGCTGCAATCGGGTGACCGAACGCAGCGCCTGGTCGTCTTCGCCCGGCAGATCGGCAATCAGGGTTTCCAGGGCGCCCATGCAAAACATCACCGAGCGCGGAAACTCGTCATTGCGCAACAGGAATCGCAGCACATCGCTGCCATTGACCCGCAAGCGGACATGGCGTCGATACATCTGGTAAGCGGTCAGTGACTTGAGGACGCTCATCCACTGGATCGATTCATACGGCGGCAGGTCTTCCAGATCGCTGGGCAGCAGGTCATGGGCGCGTACATCAAGGATGCGGGTGGTCATGTCGGCCCGTTCCAGGTAGCGGCCGATCAGGATGAAGCTGTAGGCATCATCCTGGCTCATGGTGCCCAACAGGGTGCCGGCCAGTTGCTGGCAATCCAGGATCAGCTCGCGCAGAAATTCGTGCCGGCGACGCTTGGACAGGTTGGCCGGCAACTCATCCTGCCCTTTCAGATACAGCGCGTTCATCTGTTCCCACACCTCGCGCGGCAGCAAGTCACGGGCCGAGCGCAGATTTTCGCGGGCAAATTCCAGGGTCGCGCGCAGGGAGCCGGGGTTGCGCTCGTCGGCCAGCAGGTAGCGCACCACGTGGCGCTCGGACTTGTCCTCGTAAAGTTCCGCGAACAGTTCCGGGTTGCCGATGATACGAACCAGTGGCTCCCAACCGGGCGTCAATTGTCCCGGCAGGTCAAGATGCAGGTTGGCATTGACGTTGATCAGGCGCGCAAGATCTTCGGCTCGCTCAAGATAGCGGCCATGCCAGTAGAGGTTTTCAGCCAGTCGGGACAACATCGCTCAGCGCTCCGTATCCACGATCCAGGTGTCTTTGGTGCCGCCACCCTGGGATGAGTTGACCACCAGCGAGCCGGATTTCATCGCCACCCGGGTCAGGCCGCCGGTAGTGACATAGGTCTGGTGGCCGGAAAGGATGAACGGCCGAAGATCGATATGGCGCGGGGCCACACCACCGTGGACAAAGGTCGGACAGGTCGACAGCGCCAGGGTCGGCTGCGCAATGTAATTGCGTGGGTTGGCGCGAATCAGGCCGGCAAATTCCTTTTGTTCCTTTTTGGTCGAATGCGGGCCGATCAGCATGCCGTAGCCGCCGGACTCGTTGGCCGGCTTGACCACCAGTTCATCCAGGTGGGCGAGGACATACTTGCGATCTTCCTCTTCGCCACATTTCCAGGTCGGCACATTCTTGACCATGGGTTCTTCGCCCAGGTAGTAGCGGATGATTTCCGGCACATAGGCATAAACCACCTTGTCATCGGCCACTCCGGCGCCCGGTGCGTTGGCCAGCGCCACCTTGCCCGCCCGCCAGGCCCGCATCAGCCCGGGAACGCCGAGTAGTGAGTCCTTGCGAAAGGCTTCCGGATCAAGGAACAGATCATCCACGCGGCGGTAGATCACATCGACCTGGGTCAGGCCGCTGATGGTGCGCATGTAGACTTCGTTGTTGTCGTCGACCACCAGGTCGCGACCTTCGACCAGCTCGACACCCATCTGCTGGGCCAGGTAGGCATGCTCGAAAAAAGCCGAGTTGTACATGCCCGGCGTCAACACCACCACACCCGGGTAGTCGGCCGGACGTGGCGATAAGGAGGCCAGGGTGTCGTAAAGCTGCGAGGCGTAGTCATCGACCGGCTGAATGCCGGAATCCTCGAACAGCTCGGGCAGCACGCGCTTCATTACCTGGCGGTTTTCCAGCATGTAGGACACGCCCGAAGGAATGCGCAGATTGTCTTCGAGCACGTACATCGTGCCTTCGCCATCGCGCACCAGGTCGCTGCCGCAAATGTGCGCCCAGATCCCAAGCGGCGGCGAGAAGCCCTTGCACTGCGGACGAAAGTTCTCCGAGTTCTTCAGTAGATCGCCGGGGAAAACCCCGTCGGCGATGATCTTCTGGTCGTTGTACAGGTCGTTGATAAACAGGTTGAGCGCGTGGACGCGCTGCTTGAGGCCGTCGGCGATCTGATCCCATTCGCGTTTGGCAATCACCCGCGGAATCAAATCGAACGGCATCGCCCGGTCAACCCCGGTGTCTTCGAAATACACCCGAAAAGTCACCCCGGCGACCATGGCCGCCAGCTCACAGGCCGCCCGCCGCTCGGCCAGCTCTTCAGGGTCAAGACCCTTCAGGTACTTCCACAAGGCCCGCGCCGCTGCCCGCGGGCGGCCACTGGCGGTTGTCAATTCGTCGTAGAAATTCTCGACTTTGTAATTGGAAAGATCCATTACCATCAAGACTAACCCATTCGCGTCAACAGCGATGGATATAGTGCCAAAGCCAATAACAATCGTACCCGTAAACCGCAAACCGTAAATCGTAAATCGTAAACCGAGCCGCTACCCCGCCACCGCGAACACCCTTTGCTGACCATCATCCACCAGCCGCACCCGACACTGATAAAGCCTGCTCAAGGTTTCGGCGTTAAGCAGTTCATCGGTCGGGCCGGCCAGCCACTGACCATCCCCAAATAACATCAGCACATGGCTGCAATAGCAGGTGGCCAGGTTGACTTCGTGCAGGGCCATGATCGCGGCCTTGTTCTGATCGCGGACTTTCCTGCCAAGCACATTGAGGATGGTGACCTGGTTGGCCGGGTCCAGATGATTGGTGGGTTCATCAAGCAACATGATGCCCGGGTCCTGGACCAGCAGCGCCGCCAAGGCCAGGCGACGCGATTCGCCGCCAGACAAGTCCATGCAACTGCGCTGGGCCAGCTCCAATAGCCCCAGATCGGCCAGGGCCTGGCGGGCCAGCGCGCGGTCGGCGGCGGTTTCCCGGGCCCAGGCTTTCAGGTGCGGATGACGCCCGACCAGGGCGGTCTGCTCACAGGTGGCGTCAAACGCGTAACCGGTATGCTGGGGCAGCATACCAAGCTGCCGCGCGATCACTTTTCGAGCCAGCCGGGTCATCGGCTCTCCATTCAAGATAATTTCACCGCGGCCGGGCGGCCGAACCCCGGCCAGCACCTTCAGCAGTGTGGTCTTGCCGACACCATTGCGCCCAAGCAGGCCCCAGTATTCGGCCGGCCTGACAGACAGGTTCAGATCCTCGACGACATTGACCTCGCCGATGGCGACATCGAGATGGCTTGCTTGTAGCAGGACGGCGCTCATCAGCGAATTTTTACCGCACGATGAAGCAGAAGCAAAAACAGCGGCACACCGATCAGCGCAGTCAAAACGCCGACCGGCAGTTGCCGTGGACTCAACAGAGTACGCGCGAAGGTATCGGCCACGACCAGGAAGGCCCCGCCGAACAGGGCGGCTGCCGGCACCAGGCGGCGGTGATCGGCGCCGACCACCATGCGCATCAGATGCGGCACGATCAAGCCGACAAATCCGATGGCGCCGGCAATCGAGACCGCCAGCCCGGTCAGTAAAGATGCGATGACGTAGATTTCCCAGAAGCGACCGCGGCTGGATTCACCGAGCAGGGCCGCCTGCAACTGGCCCCCGCTCATCACGTTCAGGCTGCGACCGCGCAACCACAAAAAGCCCAGCCCAAGGGCCAGTGGAATCAGCCACCAGGCCGACAGGCGCGCGTAACTCAGATCACCCATCAGCCAGTACAGCATGCTGCGCAGGCTGGCATCCGGGCCGGTCGCCAGCATCAGTGAAATCAACGCGCCCCAGCCCGAGGCGACTACAACGCCTGTCAACAAGACACGTGTGGTACTCCAGGCGCCGCGGCCACGGGCAAGGACAAACACGATAATCATCGTCAGCAGCGAGCCGGCGAATGCCAGCACGGGAATCGGCAACCAGGCCAGGCCGAACATCATGCCGGCCAGGGCGAACGCGGCCGCACCACCCGAAAGTCCCAGCACGTAAGGATCGGCCAATGGATTTCTGAGCAGCACCTGCATCAGGCAACCGGCCATGGCCAGCAGGCTGCCGGTCACCAGGGCGGCGATGGCGCGCGGCATTCTCAACTCCAGGATTACGCGCAGCATGCCGCTATCGGCGCTCCATGGCCATAGCCAGCCGCCGCTGCCCCAGCAGGCGGCCAGCAAAAGGCTGCCCGGAACGGCCGCCACCAGGGCGACCCAGGTCAGTTTCGGAAAACGGGGGGCAGACATTGCTGGCAAGAAACGCTTGAATTGATTACCATTCGGTCAGTTGATTCTTTTCGGCACGGTATCATAGCCGGTGCCTGAGCAATACACATGATAGACCCGGATGGTTTTCGACCCAATGTAGGGATCGTGCTGACCAGGGGTGATGGCCGTGTCTTCTGGGCGCGGCGGGCTGGCCAGGACGGCTGGCAGTTTCCCCAGGGCGGTATGAACTCGGATGAAACGCCGCTTGAGGCGATGTACCGCGAACTGACCGAAGAAACCGGGCTGGAAGCGCATCATGTGCGTGTGCTTGGTTCAACCCCGGGCTGGCTCCGCTACCGTCTGCCGCGTCGTTTTCGCCGGCGCCACCAGAAGCCCATCTGCATCGGTCAGAAGCAGGTCTGGTTCCTTCTGGAATTTCTGGGCAAGGATGATGCCTTCCAGCTCGACGCCGTTGCCCAGCCGGAATTCGATGAATATCGCTGGGTCGATTTCTGGTATCCGGCGCGCAACGTCATTCCCTTCAAGCGCCGTGTCTATACCCGCGCGCTGAAGCACCTGGAAGCCTTTCTTCCCGATCAGATCGAAAAGGTCCGTCAGGGCAACTGATGAAACCACCAAGCCTCGCCTTGCGGCTGACCGCTTTGTCGTCAGCTGATCGTCACGGTGCCAGCGACAGGGTCACCCCGTGGATCTGATCAGCGCGACCATTCTGCTGTTCGTGGTCATGGACCCGCTGGGCAGCATTCCGATCTTTTTATCGGTGCTCGACAAGGTCGCGCCGGAGCGGCGCTATCGGGTTCTGATCCGGGAGCTGTTGCTGGCTCTGGCGTTGCTGTTCCTGTTCCTGCTGGCCGGCCAGTACGTGCTGGCATTTCTGGGTTTGAGCCAGTCGTCGGTCAGTGTCGCCGGTGGCATTATCCTGTTTCTGATCGCGTTGAAAATGATTTTCCCGGTCTCCAGGCAGATGCGCGAAGAGGAGGATGACGACGGCGAAGAGCCGTTCCTGGTTCCGCTTGCGGTGCCCATGATCGCCGGGCCCAGCGCGTTGGCAGTGCTGTTGCTGCTGGTGACTGGCGAACCGGAACGACTCGGACTATGGTCGCTGGCCGTATTGCTGGCGTGGGCGGCCAGCGCCGTTATTCTGCTGATCGCACCGCAACTCAAGCGGCTACTGGGCCAGCGTGGCCTGATCGCAACCGAACGACTGATGGGAATGCTGCTGGTGGCGATCGCCGTGCAGATGTTCCTGGAAGGCGTGGCAAAATTCTTAGGAGATCGTGTATGAAGTGTGCAGTTTCTGTCCTGGCCCTGCTGCTGGCCTTGCCCGCCGTGGCCGAGTATTTTTCCGACCAAGACCTGGGCACTGCCCGTGAGCTTCGCGAGCGCGCCTTGCAGCGCGATGGCGGGTTTGAAATCGTCAAGGATCTGACCACCCGCATCGGCCCGCGCCTGGCCGGTACCGAGGCCGATGCGCGTGCCGTGGCCTGGGCCGAGGAGTTACTCAACGACCTGGGCTTTGATCGGGTCTGGCTGGAGGCGGCCACCTATCCGACCTGGACGCGTGAGTTCGAACGCGTGCGGGTGACCGCGCCAGTCAAGCAGGACATGGAAGCTCTGGCCATCGGGTTTTCACCGGCGACGCCAACCGGTGGCATTGAGGCCGAGGTGGTCATGTTCGACGATATGGCCGCCATGGAAGCCGCCGAGGCCGCCGAAGTTGAGGGGAAAATCGTCTTTATCCGCAACCGCATGACCCGGGCTCGCGACGGCTCCGGCTACGGCCCGGCTGTGCAGGCCCGCGCGCAGGCCGCCATCATCGCCGCCGATATGGGTGCCGCGGCGGTCATTATCCGCTCCATTGGCACCTCGACCAATCGTTTTGCCCACACCGGTGGCATGCGGTTTGACACTGCCCAGCGTCGTTTGCCGGCGGCCGCGATATCCAATCCGGATGCCGATCAGCTCGAACGCTTGATCGCGCTCGGCGAACCGATCCGCATGGCCATCGAGATATCGGCTCAAAAGTCGGAGGCCTATACCGGGCACAATGTCATCGCCGAAATCACGGGCGCCGTGGCGCCGGAGAAAATTGTCGCCCTCGGCGCCCATCTCGATTCCTGGGATGTGGGCACCGGCGCGCTGGATGATGGCGCCGGCATTGCCATCATCACCGAAGCCGGGCGGCTGATTCTCGATCTTGAGCAGCGTCCGGACCGCTCCATCCACATCATCTATTTCGCCGCTGAGGAAATCGGCCTCTGGGGCGGACGCGCCTGGGCCGAAACCCATCACGAGAACTTCGAAAACTACCAGCTTGGCGCCGAGTCGGACTTCGGTGCCGGGCGGATCTACGAGATTGGGGCTCGGGTTTCGGACGAATCCTGGCCGGTGATCGAGGCCATCCAGCGCGAACTCGAGCCGCTGGGTATCGACCTGGGGGCAAGACGCGCCATGGGCGGGCCCGATTTCATTCCCTCGCTGCCGCATGGTCTGGCCGTGGTCGATCTGCGCCAGGATGGCACCACCTATTTCGACTATCACCACACCGAAAACGACACCCTGGATAAAATCGATCCGGATGATCTGGCCCAGAGTGCTGCAGCCTACGCGGTTCTTGCCTGGCTGGCAGCTCAGTCACCGGTGGATTTTGGTTCAGGGCCGGCGCTGATCGAAAGCGAGCGGCGGGCTGAACCTGACGACAGCTGAGGCCGACTTGCGGGTTCCGGGGCCCGCTGTTGCGGAGCAAACACAAAAAAATCTTTAAACGCGAAGACACGCCCTATGGCACTGCAGCTGCTGTCCTTACTTTGTTTCTGCCGGCATCCTTGGCCTCGTAGAGGGCCCGGTCAGCCCGCTGTCGAAGCTGGCCGATATCTTCATTTGGCCGGGCCTCGGCCAGACCAAAGCTGATGGTGATGCCAACCTCGCTGTCACCGGCGCGGGTCTTGTTGAGATTCTCGCGCAAGCGGTCGATGGCCTCGGCGGCGGTCTCTGCATCGTCACCCGGCAGGATGATGGCGAATTCCTCGCCGCCAACCCGGCCGATACAGCCGTCTTCGCCAAATACTTCGCGTAACCGACCAGCAACCCGGCCCAATACCTGGTCGCCACACTGGTGCCCATGGCGATCATTGACCTGTTTGAAATGGTCAATATCGGCCAGCACCAGGGTGGTGGGCTGACCATTGCGATACGCCTTGCGCAAAGCCTCAGTCGCCTGTTCAAAAAAGCGAGTGTGATTGTAAAGTCCGGTGAGGCCGTCACGCCGTGACAGGCTGCGAAAGTGGCGCCGCTCCCGACTGGCATGCACCAGCAGACAAGCCAGTGCCAGCAGCAGGACACCGCCGCCGGCAACGCCATAGCCCTGCAGCCGCTTTCTCTCATCCCTTGTTTGTTGCTGGAGTTCACGGACCCGCGCCTGCTCACGCAACAGATTGATCTCCTGTTCTTTTGCGCTCATGTTGAAAGCCACTTGCAGGTAGGCGAGGCGTCGGGCGCGGTCGCGGTCCAGGAACTTCTTTCTGGCTTCGATTCGGGCCAATTGATGAGAGAGTGACACCTTGTAGTCGCCGCGTTGAGCGGCGATCTCACCCAGAAGTTCGTAGCTTTCGGCCAGGTGGTCCCATGCAGCGCTGTCTCGGAACTTGTCGAGCAGTTCCAGCAGAATCGTTTCGGCCTCGCCAATGTCGTTCTGCCGGATCAGGTATCGCGCCCAAACCAGACGAGTGACAGCCAGGCCTTCGCCGTATCCCAATTCTTGCAGACGGTCCAAGGCCCGGGTGATAAACGGTTCAGCCCGGTCCAGCCGGTTCATGTCGATCATCAGGTTGGCCAGGCTGTATTCAATGGCGCCCATGAAGGACTGATTACCGGCTTGCTCGCACACCTCCAGCGCCGTCAGAAGATAGGATTCAATGGCGACCCGGTCAGAACCGGACCGGTAGGCGGAGGCGAGCCGCTGGCGGGCGATGCACAGCTCCCAGATCGAACCGCTCTGACGAGCGTATTCGACGGCGCTGTGGCCCAGGGCGATTGACTGTTCATACTCGCCCACCTGTGCGTGCATCTGGCTGGCAATGCCAAGCAGCCCGGCAATCTGGGTCGGGTCATCGACCTGTGGCCTCAGTTCCAGCCCCGTCTGTAGATAAGCGAAGGCCAGTTCATACTGGCGGGCCATGGTCGCCAGGGTGGCACTGAGCCAGAGCGCGTTCAGACGTTCGGCCGGCTCCAGATGGCGGTCGAGCAATTCTTCGAGCACCATCAGGCCGGCATCGGTTTCGCCGGCCAGGGACATGTTGGTGGCCAGCTCCAGGGAGTGGCGAATTTGCTGTTGCAGCGTTGCCTTGCCGAGTTCCCTGCCGACGCTGTCGAGGACGCCCCGCGCGTGTTGCCAGTGGCCGGCAAAATTGAGCTGAGTGGCCTCGGCCAGTTTTTCGTCCAATGACTGGGCGGCGGCCGGGGTGGCGACCAGGGAGACGAAAAGAGCCAGCCCCAGCCAGGCGACCTGCCTGGGGTTGGTCTTCATCGTCGCTTGCCTGCAGGAGCGGGACTGGATCCCTGGCGGATTTCCGCCCGAATCGCGCTAATCAACATGCTGAACCGGCCCTCTTTCTATTCGGTATGGCTGCAGGGGGCCAGCAGGTGATAATTCCCCTTTTCTCGCCGACCCCGGCAGCGACTACCTTATTGTAACCATAATCGGCCAGCCTTGAAAACGACTCGGATCCGTCCGTCCGGTTAGTGCAGCGGCGTCACGCAGCCCCGAACGAGATGTGGGCATTCTGCAACGACAGGGCCTCGATCTGGCCGACCTTGTCGCTCGTTCGCTGGCACTGGGTGGACATCAACTCGAAGCAGGCCGCGGTATCGACCCGCAGACATTCGACCAGAGTATCGGCATCGAAACTGATCAGCCCGCTATTGAGCCTTCAGTGACTTCAAAGCTGCCCTGGCTTCTTCAAAATCCGGATCCTCAGTCAACGCTCGATCATAGGCCTGTCGTGCCTGCTCGATCTCGTTGCCAAGCTCGTGCAATTGACCCACTCGCCACCAGGCCGCAGCATGGGGCGGGTCACCCGGCCACAGGGGCAGTTCGAGGAAGTGTTCGAATGCCGCCATGCCCGAGGCAACCTCGGCTTCCGACAACACGGCCGTGCGACCCAACTGGTACCAGGCGGCGCCGTGGCGGGGATTGGTGTCGACCATGGCATTGAAAATGGCCCGCGCCTGATCCCAACGCTCGACCTGCTGCATGGCCAGCCCGTATAAGAATCGCCATTCATCTCTGCCATCCAGCTCGATCGCCTGTTCGAGATAAGCGAGGGCGGCATCAAGATCGTTGTTGCCCATGGCCGATTGAGCCTTCATGCCCAAATAGCTGGCGCGATTGATTGATTTGAGCGCTTCGATGTGGACCTGGGCCTGGCGTGAACTGCCGCCGGCGATCCGCGGCGCATTGTTCAGGTATTGGGCCAGGCTGAGGCGGACGCCAGCGTGATCCGGCGCCAGTTCGACCGCCCGTTCCAATTCCTGGCTCGCCGCCCGCGCGGCACGCAGCGCCGACAGCCCACCGGAGGCCGACAGCCCGCTCAGGGTGATTCCTGTTCGCATCAGAATCAGTTCGACATTGTTCGGTTCCAGTTGCAACCCCCGGTCGAGAAAGGCCAGCGCCGCTTCAGCGTCCCGGTCGCGGGCCAGCCACGCTTGCCATCGCAGGCCAGCCACACTGTCGAGTTCGTCCTCACCCGCTTCGGCCAGGCGCTGCTCGATGCCGGGAAGGTCGCGCGCCTCGTGCAGGGCCGTCAAATCCTCGTTCAGCGTGCCAGACGCAATACTCAGGGCGGGCGCCAATAACAAGAAAAGGGCTGCCATACGACCAATTGTGGATTGAGCTGAACCTGATGCCATGAATCACTTCCTGATCTTTGCGGGAACGCATCGTACCTTATTCGCTAACAGCGCGATCGGCAACTCGATAGGAGACTTTTGGCCTCGTTGACCATCTGTCCATGCATGGACGTCGCAAAGGTGTTATTCCCACTGACCGCCCCGAATACCCGGAACCGAGATTTTTAATCCCGTGAGCGGGACGGCCGGGCTTGAGGCCACGGCAGGAAATGCCTGAATAAGCCACTTGGCACATCATTTGCGTATTGCCAGGCAACGCTCATTCGCAAACCGCCGCGCATTGCCACTTTAAGGAGATCCAAGATGAAGCACACCCTGATCCACCTTCTGTTGTTCACGGTGATCCTGGCACTGCTCCATGTTGCCACAGCCTGTAGCAGCCCGCCGGCCGACAGTCCCGTGCCGGTCGCCCCAGATGGCAACGACATCGAGGGTGTCGTGACCGGACCCAATGGCCCCGAGGCCGGCGTGTGGGTGATCGCCGAGACTGACAATCTGCCGACCCGTTTCGCCCGGATCGTGGTAACCGATGATGATGGCCGCTACCTGATTCCTGACCTGCCCGAGGCGAACTACAACGTCTGGGTACGCGGCTACGGGTTGGTGGATTCGCCGCGGACACTCGCGCAACCCGGCCGCATTCTGGACCTGGACGCAGTCGCCGCGCCGGATGCGCGCGCGGCAGCATACTACTACCCGGCAGGCTACTGGTATTCGATGCTTGAGCTCCCGGCCGCCGACGAATTTCCGGGCACCGGTCCCGACGGCAACGGCCTCTCGCCGAACCTTCAACATCAGGCGCAGTTGCGCAGTTTCGTAGGCAACAACTTCTGCCTGAACTGTCACCAGATGGGCGGTCTGGGCACCCGCGAAATCCCCGACGCGTTTGCCAGCTTCGACACCTCGGTCGAGGCCTGGGAGCATCGTCTACGGGCTGGCCAGGCCGGCGGCCCGATGGTCGGCGCCACGTCGTTCATGGGCCGGCGCGTGCTCGAACTCTTTGCCGACTGGACCGACCGCATTGCCGCTGGCGAAATTCCGCCGTCGCCGCCCCGGCCCCAGGGTATCGAGCGCAATGTGGTCATCACCCTGTGGGATTGGGCTGACGAGAAAGCCTACCTGCACGACTTGGTTTCGACCGACCGGCGCGACCCTACCGTCAACGCCTATGGACCGCTCTATGGCGCACTGGAGCACAGCGCGGACTACCTGCCCGTGCTCGATCCGCGAACCCATACTGCGACACAGGTGCCAGTCACCGTGCGCGACCCCGCCACCCCGCGCTCGGCCCCGACCGAAGTGGTCGGCCCCTCGCCATACTGGGGTGATGAGGCGATCTGGACCAGCCGGACGAACGTCCACAACCCTATGTTCGACGAGCGCGGCCGGGTGTGGATCACCTCGGCCGTGCGCCCGCCGGCGAACCCCGACTTCTGCCGCGAAGGCTCCGACCATCCTTCGGCCCAGCTTTTCCCCCTCGAGAACGCGAGCCGGCATCTGGCCATGTACGACCCGGAAAGCGGCGAATTCACCCACATCAGCACCTGCTTCGGCACACACCATCTGATGTTTGCCGAAGACGACAACAATACCCTCTGGACCAGTGGTGGCGGACCGGTCGTGGGCTGGCTGAACACGCGGATGCTGGAGGAAACGGGTGACGAGGTTGCCTCACAGGGATGGACGGCCCTGATCATGGACACCAATGGCAACGGCCGGCGCGACGATTACGTCGAGCCGAACGAGCCGGTCGATCCCACCCTCGACAAACGCCACCCGGGCGGCTTCTACGCTGTCGCGCCGGCGCCCGATGGCTCGGTCTGGGGCTCGCAGCTTGGTTATCCAGGGTCGGTCATCCGCCTGGTTCCTGGCGATGATCCGCCGCACACCGCGCTGGCGGAGGTCTATGAGCCGCCGCTCAACCCCGATGGCTCCCCGGTCGAGGGATTCTCGCCACGCGGGATGGATGTCGACCGCGACGGGGTGGTCTGGGCCGCGCTCGCCAGTGGCCATATGGGCAGTTTCGACCGGCGCAAATGTACCGGCCCCTTGAACGGCCCCAATGCCACCGGCCAGCATTGCCCGGAGGGGTGGACCTTCCATACCGAGCCGCTCCCGCAGATGCGCAACGTGACCACCCCGGGCAGTGCCGAGGGCAGCTATTACACCTGGGTCGACCAGTTCGACACCTTCGGCCTGGGCCCCAACACGCCAATCAACACCGGCAATCTCTCCGAAGGCCTGCTGGTGCTCAATGACGGCGAGTGGGTCGTCCTGCGCGTGCCCTATCCCCTCGGCTTCTACACCAAGTGGCTCGATGGCCGGATCGACGATCCGGATGCCGGCTGGAAGGGCAGGGGGCTGTGGGCGACCATCAGCACCCGCGCGCCATTCCACATGGAGGGTGGCCGCGGCCAGACCAGCAAGGTGCTCCACTTCCAGCTCCGGCCGGACCCGCTCGCCCGCTAAAGGACGCAAACACCATGTCCCGTCAGAATTCGTCCATCTAACCGCAGGAACCACCATCATGCCTGCCAGCCGACCCTCGACGTCCGATTTCATTCCTGTCGCAATCCTGGGCGCAACCCTTGTTGTCGCATGCCTGCTTTCAGAGTGGGTCGAAGCGAGTTCGGACCACACCGCCGAGCTTCCGCGCACGGTCCAGATCGGCCTGGCCATGGATCCGGCGCAGCAGGGTGCGCGAGTCGTCCTCGCACCTGAAGATCAACCGGCGGGTGAGGCCGGTATCCGCGAAGGCGATGTCATCTTGCGCATGAATGGCGAAGCGGTCGGCAGCCAGGCTGACGTCGTTGCCAGGCTTCGGGCCGATCGTCCATCCGAGGTCCGGTTCGATCTGGTCCGTGATGGGGAGCAAATGCAGGTTCTGGTCCATCCGCAGCCGGTGCCTTATCGCCACAGCGATACATTCGACATCCTGTACGGTACGGTCGCCGTGGCCGGGGATGAGCTTCCACGCGAGCTTCGGCGCACGATTACAACGCGACCGCACGGTGACGGACCCTTTCCAACCATCGTCATGCTCGGTGGCATCGGTTGCTACTCGCTCGATCGCAGCGACGACTTTCCTTATATCCATCTCCTCGACCGGCTGACCCTGGCGGGTTATCAGACCTACTGGGTCGAGAAAAGCGGCATGGGTGACAGCCAGGGCGCGCCGTGCATGGAGATCGACTTCGAGGTCGAGCTGGCCGGTTATCGCGCCGGTCTGGAGCAGGTCCGTTCCCTGCCTCAAGTGGACCAGGATCGGATCATCCTGCTCGGTCACAGCATGGGCGGCATCATCGGCCCGGTGCTCGCCGCCGAGTCCGTGAAAGCGGACCAGCCAGTCCACGCCGTGGTCGCCATCGGCACCACCGGCTTGCCCTGGTTCGAATACTTGATCGCCAACAGTCGCCGCCAGGCTCATCTGTCCGGATTGACCCCGGCCGAAGTCGAAGCGGGGATGCGCGAGAGCGTGGCAGTGCATTATCGCTACACCATGCAAAAGCACAGCCCGGAAGACATCCTTGCTGATTATCCCGAGCGTGCTGGCGCCTTCCAACTGCCTCACCACTACAGCTACTTCCAGCAGGTGGCCGACATCAACCCGCTGGCCGAATGGGCCGCTGCGGGCGTGCCTGCCCTGTTGATCGCCGGCGGCGCCGACTACGTCACCAGCCCGGAAGAACACCGCTACGTTGGTCGATATCCTCAACGGCATTCAGCCTGGCATGGGCAGCTATTTACTCATTGAAGACATGAACCACGGCCTCAGGCAGGCGCGCGATTCCGTGGCGGCCAGAGCCGGTGAAGTCGGCGACTTTCACCAAGAGCTGGTTCCGGCCATTGTCGATTGGATCGCTGGCGTTGACGGTCGCTTCAGAGTGCAGGAATCATGAACCACATCCTTGCATCACATCGACTGGCAGTCATCCTCTTTCTGGCGCTGATTTTCCCGGTACCGACCAGCGCAATGATCATCCACCACGATCGTGCCGATGAGGAGCATAGACTCTTCGCCGAGCGCTACATCGATATCCATGTCGAGTTGAATGTGCCCGGTCGGGACGGCAGGCCAGGCCCTGGTGGCAACGGCCTCGGCACCCTGATCGCGCCCCGTTGGATTCTCACCGCCGCCCACGTGGCCCAGAGCTTCGCACCGGGCCATCCGGCCAATCGCAGCACCGGTGATCATCATGTCACCCACCTCGGACGAAACCACCCGGTCGCCAGCGTTCATCTGCATCCGGACTACCTGCGCCGGCCATCGCGCGCCAGCGATATCGCCCTGGTCGAACTGGCCGAACCGATCATCAATCACCGCTACGTCGATCTTTACCGAGCACAGGACGAAGCCGGGCAGGTCGTGATCTTTGTTGGCTCGGGCCATACCGGCACCGGGCTGACGGGGCCGATAGGCGGCGATCGAATGGTTCGTGCGGCGACCAATCGGGTTGCCAGCGCGGATAAGCATCGACTTTACTTCCGCTTCGACCCGCCGGGATCGGCCGATGCGACCGAACTGGAGGGCATCAATGGCCCCGGTGATAGCGGCAGTGGCGCATTGATCGAGCGCGATGATCGCCTCTACATCGTCGGCGTCAGTTGCTGCCAGGACTACGACGACATCGAAGGCCTGTACGGCGTCACCGAAATCTTTCCGCGCGTGTCCCATTACGCCGACTGGATCGATGCGGTCAGGCAGCCACAGTGACATTTGCCATTGACAAAAGGCTGACAACTGTCTTTTGTGCTATTGTGGCCTCAAGTCGATATCTCCATGGAAGTTGTGGCCATGCTCAATACCGCCATTCCCCAACAGACCCTGCGCGAATCCATGCCGGCCGCCTTCAGCGTCGCCCTTCGCACCCTGGCGGCGTGGGGCTTTACCCACGACGACATGGCCGCCACCCTGGGTCTGGAGCCGCGCACCCTGTATCGCTACAAACGCCGTCTGCCGCCGCGGGCGATTTCTCCCGATCTGATCGAGCGCACATCCTATGTCCTCGGCATCGAAAAGGCGCTGGAGATTCTGCTGGCCGGCGAGCCGGAGCAGGAAGCGCACGACATTCGTCAGTGGGTCAACTCACCTTCAGATGCGCCGCTGTTCGGCGGCCATCCGCCCAAGGCGCGCCTGACCACCGGCCGTGCTGCCGATCTGTTCCAGGTGCGGCACTATCTCGATGGCTGGCGGGGCGGCGATTTTGCCTGAGCGTCTGCCTGAACATTTCCGCCAAGCCCTGCCGGCGACGCCGGACTGGTATCGCATCGTCCCGTCGCGCTTTCCGCCAGTCCAACTCTGGGATCGCCTGGCCAGTCGCGAGGAGCTGAACGCAGTTGCCGCGATCGAAAGCGTCACCAACACGCGTTTAGTTTCGGAATTGGGCGAAATCACCCTGGTCCCGAAACACGACTGGGTCTACGGGCCCGGCTCCACCCCGGTCATGGCCGCATTCTGTCACCCCGCACCCCAGGGCAGCCGCTTCTCGCCCGGAGATTACGGCGTCTACTACGCGGCCGACTCGGTCGATGCCGCCGCAACCGAAGTCGCCTGGCACCGCCGCCGCTGGTTCGTCGACAACAAAATCGCCCTCCGCACCGACACCTACCGCTGCTACGTCGGTTCGGTGGCCAAACCCCTGGTGGACATCCGAGGCGAACCAAACCCCCGCGTCCTGCACGACCCAGCAAGCTGGCAGGCATCGCAGGACTTCGGAAACGAATGCCGCCGCGCCGCCCGATGGGGCATCCATTACAACAGCGTGCGCTCCGAGGGCGCGCAGTGTGTTGCGCTGCTTCGCCCACCGGCGTCATCCCCTGTTATTCAAGGCTGCCATCTGACGATGGAATGGGATGGGGAGGAGATTTTGGAATGGGATTTGGTTTAGGGCAGAGGTCGGTGCGGTGCGGCAGTGCGTAGGTGCGTAGGTGCGTCGGTGCGTCGGTGCGTCGGTGCGTCGGTGCGTCGGTGGTCGGTGGTCGGGAGACGGGAGACGGGAGACGGGAGACGGGAGACGGGAGACGGGAGACGGGAGACGGGAGACGGAACCCGGAACCCGGAACCCGGAACCCGGAACCCGTCTTCGTCACCAGACTTCGATAATTGAAAATTCCCAATTTAGGGTTTACCATTCCCTAAATGGGTACTGATGCTCAAATTTCCGTCCCTTCGCCCTTGGGCCAACCCTCGACTGGGGTGGCTGATGTTTTATTCACCAAGGTCCAACAACGGGTTCTGGGGGTTCTTTTCGGCAATCCGGATCGCAGCTTCTACGCCAATGAGATCATCAATCTGGCGAAAACCGGCACCGGGGCGGTGCAGCGTGAGCTGGCGAGGTTGCAGGCTTCGGGCTTGGTAACGGCCGAGCAGATTGGCCGGCAGAAGCATTACCAGGCGAACAGGTCTTCGCCGGTGTTCGAAGAGCTTCGTGGACTGGTACTGAAAACCGTCGGTTTAGCTGATGTCGTTCGAGTGGCGATTAAGCCACTTGAGGAGCAGGTTTTTGCAGCTTTCGTTTACGGCTCGGTCGCCAAGGGTTCCGACACAACGGGCAGCGACATCGATCTAATGGTGATCAGCGATTCCCTGACATACGCCGAAATATTCGGTGCGTTGGAGTCGGCTATCGAGCAACTTGGTCGTCCCGTCAACCCGACCGTTTACTCCCGGAATGAAATATCCAAACGTATTCATGAAAAGAATTCGTTTGTGACCCGGGTGCTGGCCGGGCGAAAGATCTGGATAATTGGCAGCGATGATGACATCGAATCTGGATAATCTGATTGGTCCCCGGGGTTCGCTGACCAAGGAGTCGCCGGATGCGCGGGAGTTTGAAGGGCTGAAGAATTCGGGCTTGGTCCGCCTGCGAGATGCAAAGGTAGATAGCCTGTCAATGGAAGGCCGGTTCGATCTGAGTTACAACGCAGCACATGCTCTTTGCCTGGCGGCGCTACGTTGGCATGGCTATAGGGCTGGCAACCGCTACATCGTCTTTCAGGTCTTGCCGCAGACACTGGGTCTAGGGCCGGAAGTGTGGCGTGTCCTTGCCAAGTGCCATGATCTTCGTAATCTGCGCGAGTATCAGGGTGACCTGGACATGGATGAGCGGTTGGTAAGCGACCTGATGGTGGCCTGCCAGGCTGTTGCCAATAAAGTGCAGCAGCTTGGAGATGTCACAGATCAGGATATAGGACAGCTCTGAAGAGCTCTGAAGCCGAGATCATCGAAGCCGTCAAGTAATCCCCAGTTCGGCCTACAGCGGACCGGTCAGTGCGTCGGCGGGTCGGTGGTCGGTGGTGTGTCTCGCGTCAATTACTTTGTCCGGTCGGCGACAATTAAAATGGCCGGTCGGTTAGAGTTTTTTCCTGCCTAGCACTTTTGTTCCTGTTTCTCCTTTTTCCTAGTGGATTGAGCTCGCTTTCGATAGCTTTCGCCGG
>JBGTLI010000293.1:0-3026 GCA_041744195.1 Wenzhouxiangella sp.
GGTGTGTTTCACGCGCCGATGTTCTATGATCAAGGAATGATCACTCACACGCCGTTCTGGAAGCGCCCGTTGATGATGCTGCTATTGATTGGGCTGGCTGTTGCCGGCGGTGCCTGGCTGGCGTTGGATCGGCCGATGCCGGAACAGTGGCAGGGTGCCGCTGGCAGACCGGAACTTCGACTGCCCGAGTTTTTGCGCAAGGTCGAGCCTGATCGTCTTTTTTGCGCCGAGTCCTCCGACACCGGCGTCTGCCGCTGCATCACCACCGACGGCGTCCGCCCGCAAATCTCCGACCAGGAATGTCGCCGCCGCGCCCGGGAATCCCAGACCGAATAGGCAAAAATCTGTGTTCACCACGGAGTGTCCGAGGTCGTCTCCGAACCCGCTGTCGCGCAGAGACGCTGAGGCGCAGAGTCAAGTGCCTTTTTCCTCTGCGTCCCTGCGTCTCCGCGCGATTGGGTTTGAATTTGTTTGATGAGAGGCACAGAGAGCACAGAGGGAATAAACACAATTATCTTATCTTGCTTTTCTCTGTCACCTCTGTGCCTCTGTGGTGAGCTTTTCTTGTTTCTTTCGCTCAGACCAGAATCTGGCGTTGTTTGAGGTAGTCGAGCAGGACATCGACGCATTCTTCGACTGAAAGCGATTCGGTGTCGAGCAGGACTTCAGGCTTTTCCGGGGCTTCGTACGGCGAGTCGATTCCGGTGAAATTGCGAATGGCGCCGGCCCTGGCCTTGGCGTAGAGGCCCTTGGGGTCGCGGTTTTCGCAGGTTTTCAGGCTGGCCTGCACATGGATTTCAACGAACTCACCCGGCTCCATCAACTCGCGCACCATGGCGCGATCGGCACGGAAGGGGGAGATGAAAGCACTCAATACCACCAGGCCGGCATCGGCCATCAGCTTGGCCACCTCGCCGATACGGCGGATGTTTTCCACCCGGCCTTCGTCGGTAAAGCCCAGGTCGCGGTTCAGACCATGGCGAACGTTGTCACCGTCGAGCAGGTAGGAATGGTGACCGCGCTGAAACAGCGCCTGTTCCAGGGCATTGGCAACGGACGACTTGCCGGCGCCTGACAGGCCGGTAAACCACAGTATCGCAGGACGTTGCGATTTTTGTCCGGCTCGCTGGGGCTTGGTGATGCGGTGTTCGTGCCAGACGACGTTCTGGGATTTGTCGGCAAGAGTGTCGGTCACCGGTCGCACAATCATGCCGGCGCCCACGGTCAGGTTGGTGATTCGGTCGATAACGACGAAGGAACCTGTGGCTGGATTTCGTCCATAGCTGTCGAACGCAGCCAATTGACCCAGGCGCCAGCGCACCAGGCCAATCTCGTTTAGCGCCAGTTGCTCGGCGTGCTGGTGTTCCAGCGTATTGACATCAATGCGATGGTGGATCAGTTCAGGCGTGGCCGAAAGGGTACGGGTTCCGAGCTTGATGTCGTACTGCCTCCCTTGCAACAACGGTGTATCGGCCATCCACACGACCCGCGCATCCAGACCATTCGCCGCCCTTGGCAGGGCGTCAGGTCGGACCAGCATGTCGCCGCGGCTGACATCAATCTCATCGGCCAGCGCCAGCGTCACGGCCTGACCGGCGAAAGCCTCCTGAAGATCGCCACCATAAGTGCTGATCCGTGCAATGCGACTTTGGCGACCCGAGGGCATGACCATCACCGGCTCACCAGGTTGGATCCGACCACTGGCTATTGTGCCAGCGAAACCGCGGTAATCGGAACTGTGCCGGTTGACGTACTGAACGGGAAAGCGGAATTCGCCATCTACGCTGCTGTTGTGGACCGGCAGCGACTCCAGCAGCTCCAGCAGCGGCACGCCGTCGAACCAGTCCATGTTTTCGGTAGGATGCAAAACATTGTCGCCTTGAAGAGCCGCCACCGGCAGACACTGCACCTGTTTGAGGCCAAGCTTGTTCGCAAAACGCAGATAGTCATCGCAAATGGCGTCGAACCTGGCCTGGTCAAATCCGATCAGGTCCATCTTGTTGACCGCCAGCACCACTTGCTGGATCCCGAGCAGGGAGACGATAAAACTGTGCCGACGGGTCTGGGTCTGCAGGCCTTTGCGTGCGTCAACCAGGATCACTGCGGCATCCACGGTCGAGGCGCCGGTGACCATGTTTCGGGTGTATTGCTCGTGGCCTGGCGTGTCGGCGATGATGAACTTCCGCCCGGGCGTCGAAAAGTAACGGTAGGCGACATCAATGGTGATGCCCTGTTCGCGCTCCGATTGCAGACCGTCGACCAACAAGGCCAGGTCGGCCACCTCACCGGTCGTGCCCCATTTTTTTGAGTCGCGCTCGACGGCCGAAAGCTGGTCTTCGTAGACCTGCCGCGAATCGAACAGCAATCGACCAATGAGGGTCGACTTGCCATCATCGACCGATCCACAGGTAATGAATCGCAAAAGATCCTTGTCGGCGTGTTCCTGAAGCAGGGTTTCTATTGATGACATCGAAAATTGGCTCAGAATTTTGGGTTCAAGGGAAAGGCTCAAGGCTCAAGGAACAAGGCTCAAGGAACAAGGTACAGTAAAGACCGGCCTTTCCTTGCGCCTTTTACCTTGCACCTTGAACCTCGCTTTAAAAATACCCCTGTCGCTTCTTGTCTTCCATGGATGAGCCGGCATCGTGATCGATGGCCCGGCCCTGGCGTTCGGAATTGCGCACTGCTATGGTCTCCTCGATCACTTCCAGCAAGGTGGCGGCCGTCGACTCCACCGCGCCGGTCAGGGGATAGCAACCGAGAGTCCGAAAGCGAACTGATTTCATCTCCGGCTGCTCGCCCGACCGCAGCGGCAGGCGATCATCATCGACCATGATCAACAGGCCATCGCGTTCAACCACCGGGCGCTCGGCGGCGAAATACAACGGCACCATGGGAATGCTCTCGGCATGGATGTACTGCCAGATGTCCAGTTCGGTCCAGTTTGACAGTGGAAAGACCCGGATCGACTCGCCTTTATGGACGCGACCGTTGTACAGGTTCCAGAGTTCGGGCCGCTGGTTCTT
>JBGTLI010000294.1:0-18593 GCA_041744195.1 Wenzhouxiangella sp.
CACTCGCAAGGCTTTTCTTCAGGATGGCTTCTTCGTCGGGTGAGAGCTTGATAGGCGTGGGCGCTGGCATCGTTCATTGTTTGCATAAAGGCGGGCTGAATTATACCATATCAACAAACAATTCATTACACTACACTAGGACAGCTTCAACATGACTTGCAGCAAAAGCTGACTCCATACGAAGTCAGCGTCGCTTCTATGGGTCAGTCATTGAGCAATCTCCACAACCGGGAAGTAAACGTCTTTGATGCAAAAAAACGATTGGAAACGGCGATTCTCGAATACGAAAACTATGAAAATATCATTGCTAATACTTTAGGGTGGCAGGAGCTGGACGCTCTGAAACAACAAGAAAGCAAGTTGAGCAATGAGATCGGACAGATCAGTTTGGCAATTGTAGAGCAGCAGGCTCTGTATGTCGATCGCAAGCGAACATTGAACAATCTGGCGGATTCAATTGCTAAGAGCATTCCCGGATTATCTTGGGGAGTTTTCGATTGCAACATAACTCCGCCTTTCCATATGGGGCCTATGCATTCCACTACCTATGGTGTATTAGAAACGCTTGCGGGTGATCTGATGGGTCTGCTGGATAGTGGGCATCCAGAAAACTTCCATCCCGGGTTTCTTTTGCATGATTCCCCGAGGGAGGCTGAGATGAGTGAGGCGCTGTTTTGGGCGCTATTGCAGGTGGCAATAAATAATCCCTTACTCTCCATCCAGTATGTTGTGACCACTTCCACTGAGGCTCCCAAAAAGTTTGAAGACTATGTAAGGGTACGACTTCATACTCGGGAAGATGATGGGTTCTTGTTCAAGCGGAGGATTGGCATGGAGGCTAAACCGCTAAGTCTATAAGGACGTTTTGCTGATTAAATGAGTCGGATGTGTAATCCGGCTGAACTCTGAATTAGGTACTTCGAAGCCTGGAAGGAGACGGGGCACATTCGCACGAGGGGCTGGTGAGAAGAAAAAACCAGCAACGGTGGGAAAGCCGTGCCAAGTTGATGCCAGCCGAGTTTGCTCAGACCACCAGAGATCACTGGGGGAATATGGTGGAACCTAACTTGCAACATCAGTCGATCTATTGAAGGGAGTGATTATGCCGCTATTTACTACGCTGGATAATGCGCGGTTGGCACTGGAGATCAGCCGAGCAGGTTCCAAAGTCATCTTGGCAGCCCCGGGCACCAGCCATTCAGTTGCCCAGGCCTTGGTGGAGGCGGGCAAACGACTAGGTGTTGAAAATGTGCAGGTAGTGTTGGATGTGTCTGCCAGCGTGGCGCGTCTCGGTTATGGTGAGCATGGAGCCGTGGCAATGCTCAAAGGTGGTGGAATTGCCCTGCGCCACCATGCCGGCTTACGCGCCGGTGTGTTGATCTGTGATCGACAGGGGTGGAGTTTTACCAGCACCCCTAGGCTGGTAGAGGCCGACGCGGTGGCAGGGGGAGAAGCCTTCAATGCCATAGCGCTAACCGAGGCCCAGATCATTGTGTTGCGCGGCGAGCTGCCGGCAACAGGAGGCGCTGTGGCACCAGAGTCGGCGCTTGAGCCCATTGTGGGTGCCACCGAGGTGGATGACGCCACTGTCGAGAAAGTAACTTCAGCACTG
Organism: Wenzhouxiangella sp.; assembly: GCA_041744195.1. Lineage (GTDB taxonomy): Bacteria > Pseudomonadota > Gammaproteobacteria > Xanthomonadales > Wenzhouxiangellaceae > Wenzhouxiangella. The sequence continues at coordinate 1,613 of JBGTLI010000294.1, forward strand.
GCTATGGCGCCGCCTCAGGCGTTTGATCTGGCACGTCGGACTCAGGTCTATGCCGCGTTGATCGAATTTGTTGAACTGAAGTTTGAAGGCTTTAACTTGCAAAGTCGGCGCGTTCGATTACCGAAAACCTTGCCCATGATTGCCAGCAAGGACAGGACGCTGAAAGCACGACTGTCAGCCTCCCTGAAAGTGCTTGATAACATTGAAAAGCCCAAAGCACTCAAAGATATCACTGATTCACTGGATGAACTGCGTGAAGCCTATCTAATCCCGGTGGGTCCTGCTGGCAGAGTCATGCTCAAGTCAAAGCGTGATGAATTTGAAGCGGAGCTACAGCGAATCGAAAAAGCATTAGCTGATTGCAAGGACGCATTGCTTGAGGATCTGAAACAAGTCCTTGATAACGTTATCGCTTCGATCACGCCAGAACTGGCGCGTGCGGTAATTGCTGATCCGCCGCCGCGTTTTCGCGGTCTGTTCCAGGCAAACGAAGAGTCCGCCGCGGACTACGTGCGAGAGGAACTGGAAAAGGCATTTCCCAGCGCTGAAACCTTGGTCGAGGGTATGAGGATTCATAGGTTCTACAAAGACGTGACCTACGAAACCCTTAAGAACAAAGAATTCGTTGCCCGTGTATTAAGTGTTATTCCTAGGTCAGTTCGTGAAGGCTCGCTGCTGGATGAGCGGGTAGCGGCGGAATCAGGAATTACAGCATGAACCCCCTGCAGCGTGCTCTGATCGAGAAAGCCGGTCACGATCACGGCTTTGAATACGTATTGGCTTCTTCGGAGACTCAAGTTCAGATGGCCTCGGCAAGGCATCCGGCGCAGGTGGTTGTTAGGCTCGACAGCAGCAGGTTCGTCCTGTCTTTCAGCGCGCTGGCGACGGCGCAGCTGAACAACGAGCTGGTCCGCAGTTTGCCCAAACTGCTGTGTGCTGATGGGATGTTCATGGCGCCAGACCAGAACGCTCTGGCCGCCTTGCTGCGCCGCGCCGCCGAACTGGCCCACGCACTGCCGAACCAGGCCATGCGCGATTTTGATGCGAGCTTGCAACAAGAACTGGAACAGCTACCCGGCCAGCTCAAGGGTACCGAGGTGGAGCGACTGGTGCGCCAGCGCGTGGGGCAGCAGGCCTTTCGCAGTGCCATGCTGGATTACTGGGGCGGCACCTGTGCCGTTACTGGCATTACCTTACCCGAGCTGCTGCGCGCAAGTCACGCCAAACCCTGGGCCGACTGTGCCAATGATGCCGAGCGCCTGGATGTATTCAACGGCTTTTTGCTCAGCGCCAACCTGGATGCCCTATTTGATCGTTTTCTGATCAGCTTTAGTGATGACGGCGAGCTCTTGATGTCGTCCGAAATCTCCACCGCTGATAAATGCTTGTTGCGCCTGGATCATCCCCTGAAGCTGCGCTGGTTGGCTATTGATCATTTGCCCTACCTGCGCTATCACCGAGAGCGGTTTGTTGCTCGATTCAGTACCTTTTGAGGAAAGACATGACTGAAAAAGATGAAAATAGCGGTACGCAAGTAAACTGGTTCGTCGGCGCGAGCTATGGCGGAACTGAGGATCAGATGCCGCGATTTCTCGCGGAAGGGATTTGGGAGAACGGCTACGACGACAAGCACCTGGATGTGGTGCGTTCCATGCGCTCGGGAGAGCGGATCGCCATCAAGTCGTCGTATACGCGCAAGCACGGTCTCCCCTTCGATAGCCGAGGCCGAGCGGTTTCGGTTATGGGCATCAAGGCGATCGGCACGATTACCGAAAACCTGAACGATGGGAAGCGGGTGAATGTGGACTGGGCCAAGGTCGAGCCGGTACGGGAATGGTACTTTTACACGCACCGAGGAACGATCTGGCGTGTGCTGCCTGGCGAATGGATGAACGATGCGCTGATTGCATTTGCGTTTGACGGCAAGCCGCAGGATGTAGATCGCTTTCGCGATGAGCCCTATTGGCGGGAGCGCTACGGCACAGCTCCGCCAGAAATGCAGCGCTTCGAGTGGACGGACTTCTATGAGGCACTTGCCGAAAAGCTGCTGGCCCACGCAGACGATCGAACTCCGCTCATTGAGGGCATCCATGAGATCGCCTCCCGCGTGCCGGGGCTGACTTATCTCCAGGACAAGTTTCCCGATGGGACCAACGGTCCGCTGCGGGACATCTGCCCGTTCACTACGATGGGCATCTTTAACCGGTCCATGACCGATGCCAACCGCAAGGCCATAGCGGGTGAACTTGCCAAGTTGCTGGGTGTGACGGTGCCGGTCCCGCCCTCATTCGAGGGCATTCCCGTTCTCAATAACCAACGTTCCTGGTTTTTCGCCTATGCCGACAAGCGTGGTGCGGGCGACATCGACGCGCTATGGAAGGTGTTCGTTGCCGCGAGCAAGATGGTCGATGGTGACCCGTCGGAGAGTCGCGCCGCCTTCATCCAGGCCTATGACGAGGCAACTCGAGTGTGGGGTGTCGCATGGAACCTGTCGACGGGTCTCTACTGGGCGCATCCGTGGGAATTTCTGACTCTTGATAGTCAGTCGCGCCAGTACATCAACAAGCGACTTGGCCTGGAGGTCGCCATCAGTGGTCAACAAGGCCCATGTGATGGTGGAACCTATCTGAAGCTGCTGGACGATTTGCGTTCACGCTTCGGCGAAGACGGCTATCCGGTCCATAGTTTTCCGGACTTGTCGCTTGCGGCCTGGATGTACAAAGACCCAGCTGGCGAGCCTGGGCCGGCTAGCGATATTGGCCCCGATGCCGGAGCAGAACAGGAAGCGGAAGGTGAGGTTCGCGAAGCCTTTCAGGTGGCAGCGCCTATTGTTCCCTACTCGGTGGAGAAGATTCTTGAGGACGGATGTTTCCTCGAGCGGGCCGAGATTGACCGCGCGCTCGATCGTCTCCGAGAAAAGAAGAACCTCATCCTCCAGGGGCCTCCGGGCACAGGTAAAACCTGGCTAGCCAAGCGGCTCGCCTTCGCGCTGATGGGCCAGAAGGACGACAGTAAGGTCCGCGCCGTGCAGTTTCACCCTAACCTCTCCTACGAGGACTTTGTTCGCGGATGGCGCCCCACTGGCGAAGGCAAGTTGTCGCTGTCGGACGGTGTCTTTATGGAAGCCATTAAGGCTGCATCGAACGACCCTTTGTCGAAGTTTGTCGTGGTAATCGAGGAGATCAACCGCGGGAACCCGGCGCAGATCTTCGGCGAGTTGCTGACGCTGCTTGAGGCTGGCAAGCGGACACCCAACGAAGCACTGGAGCTTTGCTATCCGGACGCTGACGGCAAGCGACGCCCCGTCCATATTCCCGAGAATCTCTATGTGGTGGGTACCATGAATATCGCCGATAGATCACTTGCGCTGGTCGATCTGGCACTGCGTCGCCGCTTTGCCTTCGTTGGGCTGGAGCCACGACTGGGCCAGGTTTGGCGGGAGTGGGTGGTCAAGGAGCGTTCTGTGGATCCGGTTTTGGTCGCGGATATCGAACGGCGTATCGACGAGCTGAACGAACAGATCGCGGGGGATGTGCGCCTTGGTAAGCAGTTCCGAATTGGCCACAGCTATGTGACCCCCGAACGTCGACTTGAGGAGGGAGACACGAAGAAATGGTTCCAGCAGGTCGCGGAGACGGAGATCGCCCCGTTGCTGGACGAATACTGGTTTGATGCGCCCAAAGAAGTAGAAAAGGCGATTGCAAGGCTGACGCAGGGCTGGTGATGACCGCGGTCGCGGAACAGGTAGAAACTGCGGCCATGAACGCTGACGGCTTCATAGGACGCATTCCGGTGCGCAACCTCTGGCTGCTGATGCTCTACGCCTCTGACTTGTTCCGCACTCGCGGCATCGGGAAGATAGGCTTGGAAGATAGCCCGGACGATCTACCGGATCTAGTCGCGGAGATCCTTGCTCACGCGGTTGAGGTGCGACAGCGTCGGCGCTTGAGTCTTGGATATCGGTGCCGTGACGCAGTAATCAGTCGCGTACGGGGCCGGATCGACGTCTTGACAACCGAACGCCATCAGTTGATGGATAGAGGGCTGGTGGCTTGCCGGTTCGACGAACTTACCATCGACACCCCACGCAATCGCTTCGTCCGAGCAGCCTTGGAGTCCATTTCTAGAATTGTTAGGAGGACGGACGTTGCCCATCGGTGCCGCGTATTTGCGGGTGGCATGAAGGCAATGGGTGTATCGGGCGACGCACCGACCCGTGCCCAAATGAGCACTGATCGTTTTGGCCGTAACGATGCGGACGACCGGTTTATGGTGGCGGCCGCAAAGCTGGCGTTTGATCTGGCGCTTCCGACGGAGGGGTCGGGCACGAATGTGCTCTCTCTGCCAGACCGAGAAGCGACTTGGGTACGCCGTTTGTTCGAGCGAGCGGTGGGCGGCTTCTACGAAGTCGTATTGAGCCCGCAGGGCTGGCGTGTTCTGTGCGGCGGGACGCTGGGCTGGCAGATCGAGCAGAAGACGGCAGGAATAGACAAGATCCTGCCGACGATGCGAACGGATATCGTGCTCGACCACCCGCCAAGCGGGCTGCGGATCGTCATCGATACCAAGTTCACCTCGATCGTGACCAGTGGCTGGTTCCGTGAAGAAACCCTGCGCAGTGGGTACCTGTACCAGATCTACGCCTATCTGCGCTCCCAGGTTGGGTGCGGCGATGCGCTTGCAGATCACGCGAGCGGATTGCTGTTGCATCCCGCGATCGGCCAGATGGTGGACGAGACAGTGCTGATCCAGGGGCACCCTATTCGGTTTGCCACTGTAGATTTGACGGCCACTCCGGCGGACATTCGAGCGCAGCTGTTGCGCTTGTGCGAGCGTTCTATTGGCAGCAGTTGCTCGACGTCGGAGTGATCGCCAGCGGCACCGACATCGACCGACGTGAGATCACTCGCCGGTTGACGGGGTGCTGTGACTGACCCTGCTGAAGCCCGCCATCATGCAGAGCATCTTGACGCCGCCCGGAACCAGGGTTCGATTCCTGTAAGCGTCCGGCCAAATACATTCTTCCATTGGCTTCCGTCCCGGCCGATCATGATGAGCTCACAGGTTTCAAAGGAGATTCATCATGGGTTGGAGGCAGCGCACTCCGGAGCAATGGCGGCGGCTGGTCGAGGACTGGGAACGTAGCGAGCTGACGCAGGCACAGTTTTGCCGCAAGAAAGGCATTTCGGTGGCCAGCTTGCATCGCTGGAAGCGACTACTGGCCGACAGTCCAGATACGGGCAGTCCATCGCCGGCAGCCCCATCTGCATTCATGCCGGTCCGATTGGTTGAGCGCAATGATGCCACGGCTGAGGTCAGCCTGGCCGTGGTGCTGCCGGATGGTGTGCGCATTGAAGTGGGCGCTCAGTGTCAGACTGCCAAGCTCCGAGAGGTGCTGGATGTGCTGCGGGGTGCGGCATGATTGCGCTGGATACGCATACCAAGGTGTATCTGGCTCGAGGTGCAACAGACATGCGCTGTCAGATTGATGGTCTGGCGGCACGGGTCGCTGATGTACTACAAGCCGACCCGCTGTCATCGCATTTGTTTGTCTTTTGCAATCGTGGGCGCGATAAGCTCAAGATCCTGGTGTGGTATCGCAATGGTTTCTGGTTGTGGTATCGGCGTTTGGAGAAGCAGCGCTTCTGGTGGCCAGGTGGCGATGAACAACAAGCTCTGGAGTTGTCTGTGCGCGAGTTGCAGTGGCTGCTTGACGGTCTGGATCCAACCCAGATCAAGGGGCATCGACGTGCACTTTTTTCAGAGATTTAGTCGTTGATATAGCAGCGGTTATTGCCTGTGTTTGGTAAAATACAGACCATGGAAAAGCCCGCCTTTGAACAGTCCAATGACCCCCGCGAACTACGGGCGATCTGAACATGAGCAGTATCAGGCCCAGATCGCGGCCCGCGACCAGAAGATCGCTTTGTTGCTCGAGCGCCTGGAGCTGCTTCGTCACCAGCGCTTTGGCCCCAAGGCCGATCGGGTCTGCAAGGACCAGCTCAAGCTGTTTGATGAGGCCGAACTCAATGACCTGATCGAACAGCTCGATCGCCAGATCGAAGCCGCCAAGGCACCCGCCAAGCCATCCCGGCGATCTACAGAGGACGCACCCAAGCGCCGTGCGCTGCCGAGCCACCTGCCGCGTGTTGAGCGCATCATCGATCTGCCCGAGGCTGACAAAGCTGCCATCGCCGACACGCATGGGCCATGGGCTTTGAGGAGTCTGAGCAGCTGGCTGTGTTGCCGCGGCAGTATTACGTGGTCAAGACCAAGCGGGCGAAGTACGCACCAGTGCGCCAGACCAAGGCCGACCAACCCTTGACGGTCGTGGTCGCACCCCGTCCGGCCTGCATCCTCCCAAAATCAATCGGTCACAGCTCGCTGATTGCCGATGTAGTGACGGCCAAGTTCGTTGACGGCATGCCGTTGTATCGACAAGAGAAGATCTTCGCCCGCGAAGGGTTCCCGTTGTCACGCCAGACCATGTCGGGCTGGATGGTGCAGCTGCGGGAGCCGCTGCATCCATTGATGGTGGCACTCAAGCAGCACTTGTATCGAGGTCGAGTCCTTCAAGCGGATGAAACGCCTGTCCAGGTGATGGATGAACCGGGTCGAGACAATACCAGCCGGTCCCAAATGTGGGTTTATCGTGGCGGGCCAGCGGATCAACCGGTGATCTGGTATGAATATTCAACCAGCCGGGCCGCCGCGGTGCCGTGCAAGTTCCTGTTTCCCGATGGCCAGTCACCACCCGGGGCATCGTTCTATCTGCAAACGGATGGCTGCCCGTCCTATTACCAGTTGGCCCGGTCCCCTGCCATCATCGGCCATATGGGTTGCTGGGCGCATGTCCGACGCAAGGTCGTCGAGGCCGCCAATAGTCGGCAGCAGACCGGCAAGGCACATGAGTTCCTCGCCTGGATCCATAAGCTCTATCAGGTGGAACGAAAACTGCGCGGCGAATCACCCGAGCAACGCCTTGAAGGCCGCCAGAAGGAGTCGCGGCCAATCATCGATGGGCTCAAGGCCTGGCTTGACAGGCATGCTCCACAGATCTTGCCCAAGGGCCTGCTGGGCACGGCGATCAAGTACACGCTCAACCAGTGGTCGGTCCTGATCACGTTTCTGGAAGACGGGCACCTGGAGATCGACAACAACCTGGCAGAGAACGCTATTCGACCGTTTGTGGTGGGTCGCAAGGCCTGGCTGTTCTCCGGCAGTCCGGCCGGGGCCGAGGCCAGCGCCATGCTCTACACCCTGATCGAAACGGCCAAGGCCAACAAACTCGAACCGCGTGCCTACCTGCACTATCTGTTCGAAACCTTGCCCAACGCCCGCCAACCCGAAGACGTCGAAGCGTTGTTGCCCTATCGCCTCACACCGGAGATGTTGAAAATTCCGAAGCCGGTTCTGTAAGGGGGAGTGTTGGTGTTGGCCGGACGCTTACCGATTCCTGATGTGCACGATGCGGGCTTGTCGCCAGAGGAATCCGGAAGCGCCGATCGACTCCGGTGAAGTGCCAGCGGCCACACAGCTCTAGATCTAGGCACGTTTCTAAAGGTGGACACGAAACTGGATTCGGGACAGTGCTCATTTCTGCCGAAGCCGCCAATGATTCTGGGCACGAAATGGGCACGGTTTGGGCACAAACCGATTTTGGCGGTTTGAATCGGTGGATTCTCTGACCGACCGATCTGGATACTTACCGAGTTCTATTGGGCAAGGGCTTTTGAATGAAAGGCTGTAAATTCAGCTAGTTAACGTATTTTATCAGTGCAGGCAAACTAGTTCCATTCTGCTATAATTACGCCCCACGCGCCCGTAGCTCAGCTGGATAGAGTACTGCCCTCCGAAGGCAGGGGTCACAGGTTCGAACCGAGCAGCGCAAGCTGCGAGCTCGATGCGGCGAACGCCGCACCCGAAGGGCAAGCGCCGCAAGGCGCGTAGTCCATCCTGCTCGGGTTCCCCGACAGGAGTCGAACCGGGATACAATCAGTTTATGCGCCCGTAGCTCAGCTGGATAGAGTACTGCCCTCCGAAGGCAGGGGTCACAGGTTCGAATCCTGTCGGGCGCGCCAGATACCAGAAAGCCTCCCTCGCGGAATTCTTTTGGTATCTAGTGGAACTATGCCCGCCCAATTTCCCGATTCCGGAACCGCCACCCATGAATATGGGACATCCGGCGAAGATCACTCATCGCTTTTCAGCGTCCAATGCTTCAAGTTTCAGCCGATGGGTGGCGAGCGAATTTCTGGCACGTTTTCTGCATTCCGACTTTGTTGCTGGAACAAGAGGTTGACGACATGAGACTTACCAATATTGCCCTCGCATTGCGCCACGGCATACGTTCAGCAATGCGCTCGCCCATGTTTTCCGTGCTGGCTATTGTGACGCTCGCGTTCGGCATCGGTGCAAACGCGGCCCTGTTCGCGGTGATCAAACCGGTGCTCCTCGATGCACTGCCATACACCCAGACTGATCGCCTGGTTCGTATCTTCGGTCACAATCCGTCAGCCGGACAGGGTCGTTGGGGAGTGAGCGCGGGTATGGTCGACGACTTGCAACGTTCGCAGCAGTCATTCGCGAGTACTGCCGCCTTCAATGGCCCGCAGGAGGTCGTGATCGGTGGCGACGACCGCGCGCGGGTCGGTTCGGTGTTGCTCGCGGAGCCTAACCTGTTTTCGGTCCTGGGCGTCGAACCCTACCTCGGTCGTGCCACCTTCACGCGCGATGAGTTGCCATCCAGCGGCCCGGCACTGTACATGATCCTCACCTACGAAGCCTGGCAACAGTACACCGGCGGCGACGCAGACATCGTCGGGAAGCCGCTTTCGGTGTTCGAGGTGCCGCGGACTGTGGTCGGCGTATTGCCACAGGGCTTTATCGGGCCGGCTGGCCACGCCGACATTTATATGCCACTCAACTTGCCAGCGCATCTTGTGGACCCGATCAGTGCCCGGCGATCCTACAGTTTCGGGCTTATCGGCCGGCTGAATCCTGATGTGTCGGTCGCCAGTGCCCGCGCGGAACTCGATGCGATTGCCGAGGTGATTCAGCGCGAGCACGTCGAGGATGTACGCGGCGTGGGCTTTAACACGGTACCCCTGCGTACCGCGATGGTCGGTGAAACGCGCACGCCGTTGTTGATTCTGCTGGCAAGCGCGGCCCTGGTACTGATCATCGCCTGCGCGAATCTCGCAGGCGCAATGGTGTCGCGCGCGTTGTCGCGGCGCAAGGAATTTGCAGTGCGGGCGGCGCTAGGCGCCGGACGGGGCCACCTGGTGCGCCAACTTCTCAGCGAGAGCACGATACTCGCGCTCGCCGGCGGTACCCTCGGCGTGGTGCTCGCCATTGTAACCCTGGGGCTGGTCCGTGACCTGGTCATGCCGGCGCTTCCCCACTTTGCAATGCTGTCGCTCGATCCGGGTACGCTGGCGGTAATCCTGATAATAACTATTGGCGCCGGGTTGGCTATCGGAATGCTCCCGGCCCTGATAGTCGGCGGGATCAACCCGCAGCAAGCGATGTCCGCACAAGCGCGTGGCGCCACAGAGAATCGCGGATCTGGCCGCCTTCGCGGCCTGCTCGTCGCCGCCCAGATCGCGCTGTGTCTTGGCCTGCTTGTCAGCTCCGGGCTATTGACGCGGAGCTTGTGGGGCATGTCCTCGGCGCCAGTCGGGGTTGATTCACGCAACGTGGTCACGGCACGCACAACATTGCCGCTGGTGCGCTATCGCGAGCACACGGCTCGTCAGCAATTTCACGAAGCACTGCTGCAGCGGCTCAAGACGCTGCCGGGAGTCACTGATGCGGCGACGACCGTGTACTTGCCAATGGCGGTTGAAAACACCAACACATTCGAGATTGAGGGCCGGTCCTGGTCTGCGGGCCAGGCAGAACCATGGGCGCTTTGGAATGCCGTTTCCGATGATTATTTCAGCACGCTGCGCATTCCGTTATTGCAAGGGCGATTGTTCGATTCACGTGACAGTGTCGATTCGCCAGGCGTGATCGTTATCAGCGAGGCCTTGGCTCGCCGCTACTTCCCGGAGGCTGGAGACGCGATCGGGGCACAAGTGCGGATCGGACCGGACGTCAATTCCCCGCGTTGGGAAGTGATCGGGGTGGTCGGCGATGTCCGCAATAATCCGGCTGAGGTCGAGGCCCAGCCCAAGACTTACATGTCCCACCGCCAGGAACCGGTCTCATCTTTGCGAGTTGTCGCTCGCACGCAGGGCGATCCGGACGCATTGCTAGGGATGATCGAGCAAGAGCTGTTCGCGCTTGACCCGGCCCTGCCCTTCCAGGAAGCGTCCACCCTCGATGCGGTCTTGTCTGCGGGCCTCGCCCCGCGCCGCCTGCCCGTTCTGCTGATGATCGGCTTCGGCGGCCTGGCACTGTTGCTTGCCGCAGTCGGTGTTTACGCAATGTTCGCAGCGATGGCGGTGGCCCGCGAGCGTGAGCTCGGAATACGCATAGCGCTCGGCGCAACACGTACACGCATCGCAAGTATCGTGGTCGGACAGGGTGCGGTCTGGATGGGGATGGGTTTGCTCGGTGGCGCGGCACTGGCCGTCGCAGCTGCTTATGGATTGCGCGATCTGCTGTTTGGTGTCAGAGCATTCGACCCGACTACATTCGGAGCCGCCGCATTACTGCTGGGACTTGCCGCAACGCTGGCGCTGCTGGTTCCGATCCGTCGGGCCGCCCTCGTCGACCCGATTAAGGTGCTGAAAAGCGAGTGAGTGAGAACCGGCAGGCTTCCCGTGGCTGAGAATCTCCACCGGTTCGCGCTGCGCATCGCGGAGAGTCTGACCAAAATTTCGCTGGGCATCTGTGCTGTTCCGACGCCTGCATGGACAGAGGTTCGTGATCAGGCGGAATAGTCTGCTCCCGCGAAGCTGTCCGTGATTGATGCGGTCAGGTGGCAGCGGGCACCGTCGGTCATTCAAGTTCGCGCTCGAATTGCGGATTGAACAGGAACGGGATGGCGATGCTGGAGGTGACTTCTCGGTAGCGATCGTCAAATTGCTGAGCTTCGCTGTCGGCCAGCGGATTCCATACCAGATCAATCGTGTGCAGGCCCGGCCCGACTTCGTTGAGTGGGACCAGGCCGATCAGGCCACGCATTTTCAAATCCATGCGTTCGGCCACGACGAAGCCTTCCAGCGGGACGGGCTGGCCGTTAAATTCAATCGCCCATAACCGGCGCAAACAATCTGCGCCCTGCTGGTCTCCATCCTCGGGACAGATGCGCTCAAGCATCAGGTTGTCGCGAAAAGGCCAATACGGGATAAACAGCCGGACGAAGGAGCCGTTCTGTTCGAATGCCGGAATCATTGGTGCCGGTCGCATCCGGTCCTTGGCGCTGCGCATGTCCTCGTAATAGGCGCTGCGAAAGCCGTCGATAGCGTCATCGCCCGATAGATACTGGTACTCCCCGGACAAGGTGAATTCGTACCAGGCTGTTGCCCGTGTATTGCCAACAATGACGATTGCGACCACCGCCACGCTCAAGGCGATGATGAAGATCACCGGCCTGGTATTGCTCTGCAGGGTCAGTTGCACCGGCAGGATCAGGCGCTGCGGAAAGACCCAGCCGGTAATGCGCGCCAGCCCGCGCACCAGGTGGTGGAAAAACACTCGCCGCTGCAGCCCTGGCAGGCGCGCGCCGATCACCGCATCAAGCAGCCAGAGCAGTATCGGCAGACCTGCCAGTACGAAGATAAAGACGAGTGTGCCCAGGTTGACCGCCTGAGAGGTGAGGCCGAAATGGGCGCCGATCAGGCCGGCGCCGGCCATGGTGAGCACCAGCAACAGGCCGATCCACAACATGATCATTGCAATCAGGCTGATGACCGCGAACAGCGATGAAGCGAAGCGGTCAGCTCGATCGATGGCGCTGCTCAGGTCCGGCAGGTAACCCTGGTAGTACAGACGTGTCAGCGGACCGATGCCGGGGGTTCGGGTCCATTCGATCCCGTCCGGAAATACCGATCGCAAGCCGATCAGCCCGATCCAGTAGGCCCGGGCCAGCAAGTGCATCACAAAGCATGCCGCCAGGCTGTAACAGATCCCGCTGATCAGGGTAACCGCAGCCCCACCGCCAATGGCCATGCCAACCGACAGATGCGTGTAGTGTTCGGCAAGCCGTTCAAGTAGCCACCCGGGCAGGGCAAACAGGGCGACGATGATCAGACCGGATATGATCAGCTCGATTTCGTCGGTCCGGTCCCTAAGTCGCGCCTGTGGGCCGCCGTCATCGGCTGCCGATACTTTGTCTGCCTCACTCATTCCTGATCCTCCGTAGTTCGGTCAATACTTTCCACTTTTTTAACCGCCACTGCAATCGCGCCGGTCTGGCCGAAGACCGGCAAGATGAGGCTTCTTAACCCCTTTTCCTCCCCTCGGTCGTTGTTTGTTCTGAATCCCACATTCCGAGGAACTTCGATGATGAATCCGAATACCCGCAAGAGCTTGCTGTTGGTGACCGTTTTTGTGCTGGCCTTCATGGTCGGTTGCGCGCCGACTGAGAAGGTTGAAACCGATGATGTCGTCGAAGTACGGCAGCAGCCTGTGGTGGAGCGACCCGAATCGGCGCCTGTGCCGCGCGGTGTGCTGGAGTCGAGCTACGAGATGGTCGGCACGCTGCAGGATCATGCCACCGCCACCCGTCATAGGTACGCTGGGGATCCGGCGGCCCACCTGCGCTGGCCCGATCGTCCGGTCAATCGCGATATCTATGCCCATTTCGACGACAATCCGATCCGGCGAGCCAGTGAGTATCCGGTCTCGACCTTCAGTATTGATGTCGACACCGGTTCCTATGCCAATGTGCGTCGCATGTTGCGTGCCGGTCATCTGCCGCCGCGCGATGCGGTGCGGGTCGAGGAAATGATCAATTACTTCGGCTATGACTATCCGGTTCCGGAAGCCGGCGGCGCGCCGTTCAGTGTCAGTATCGATCAGGCGGTCACGCCATGGAATGCGAGAACCCGCCTGGTGCAGATCGGGATCAAGGGGTACCAGCCGCCGGTCGAGGACATACCGCCGGCCAACCTGGTGTTTCTGATCGATGTGTCCGGTTCGATGGCGCCGGCCGATCGGCTGCCGCTGGTGGTCAACGGCTTGAAGATGCTGGTTCGTGAACTGGGGCCGGAAGACCGGGTTGCCATTGTCGTGTACGCAGGGGCAACCGGAGTCGTGCTGGAATCAACACCCGGTGATCGCAAGGCCGCGATCACTGCGGCCCTCGACAACTTGCACGCCGCCGGCAGTACCAATGGCGGCGCCGGCATCCAACTGGCTTATGCCCAGGCCCGGCAAGGCTTTATCGAAGGCGGCATCAACCGGGTCATCCTGGCCACCGATGGCGACTTCAATGTTGGAACGGTCAACTTCCAGGCATTGGAAGACCTGGTCAAGGCGCAACGTGCAAGCGGTATCGCCCTGACCACCCTGGGCGTGGGCGGCGGCAACTACAACGAGCACCTGATGGAGCAACTGGCCGCTGCCGGCAACGGTAATCATGCCTATTTGGATACCCTGACCGAGGCGCGCAAGGTGCTGGTGGATGAGCGTCATGCCACCCTGATGCGAATCGCCAGTGATGTCAAGATCCAGGTCGAGTTCAACCCCGTCGTGGTTGCCGAGTATCGTCTGATCGGCTACGAGAACCGCGAGCTCAAGCGCGAAGACTTCAATAACGACCAGGTCGATGCCGGGGAGCTCGGCCCCGGACATACCGTCACCGCGCTGTACGAGGTGGCCCTGGTCGGCAGCGGCGGCGAGCGCATCGACCCGCTGCGCTACGCTGATCGCCAATCCGCCACTCCCGACATCCAGACCGACGAGCTGGGCTTTTTGCAGATGCGCTACAAGCGACCGGGCGAGACCGATAGCCGGCTGATCCAGAAGCCAATCCCACACAGTCTGAATGGGCAGGACAGCGATCGCCTGAGGTTCGCCGCTGCCGTGGCTGCGTTCGGCCAACACCTGCGCGGCGGCGATCACCTGGAAGGCTTTGGCCTGGATGAGATTCATGATCTGGCCAGCCAATCCAAAGGCGATGACCCCTTCGGATATCGCGGCGAGTTCCTGCAACTGATCCGCCTGGCCGACAGCCTGGGCGTCGCCCAGACATCTTTCCCTTGAACCTTGCGCCTTGCGCCTTGTTCCTCGTAATGTAGCCCCATGACCGACGCACGCACCGATGATGACCTGATGCTGGCCTACGGTCGTGGCGATGTGCGTGCCTTCGAGGTGCTTTATGAACGTTATCGAAAGCCGCTGTATCGCTATCTCTATCATGCCCTGGGCAACCGCGCCCTGGCCGATGATCTCTACCAGGATGTCTGGTCGCGGCTTGTCGACGCACGAACCCGCTTCCGGCAAGGCAAGGGCTTCAAGCGTTACCTGTTTCGGATGGCGCACAATCGTCTGGTCGATCATTGGCGTCAGCTCGGCCGCCAGCGCCCGGCGGCCGACCATCATCTCGACCGCCTGGTCGATGATGACGACCGGAGCCCCGAGGTGCGCTTGCTGCGCGATCAGCAGGCCGAGCAGTTGTATCAGGCTTTGCAACAACTGTCGCCGGAGCAGCGTCAGGCGTTTCTGCTCCAGCAGGAAGCCGGCTTGTCGCTGGCCGACATTGCCGAGCACGACGGTATCGGTCGCGAAACGGTCAAGAGTCGCCTGCGCTATGCCGTCAGGCGGCTGCGCCAGTTGCTGAAACCCGAACCCACGGCCGCACAGCCATGACCCATCAACCCGGAAAGCCGAGCCCGAACGAACTCGAAGCACTGTACCGTACCGGGCGCGATGCCGAGCCCGAACCCGGTCTGGACCGCATCATCCGCGCTCGTGCCGAGCAGGCGACAAAGTCAGTCGGTTTGACGCAACCGACGCGCTGGCTGGGCGGCGTGGCCACGGCCGCGGCACTTGTTCTGGTCATTGGCGTGACGCTTCAGCAACGTGAGCCGGAGACGGTCCGATTCGAGGAGGCATTCCAGGCTCCCGCGCCGGCAGCCATGCGGCGGCAGGAACCGGCTGCAGCGTTGGCTCCCACCGCCGAGAGGCCGATGTCCAGCGATTCGTCGGGGTATTCCGAGCCCGCAGAAGCCGTCGCGGAAGCACGCCAGCGCTCGAGAGCCCCCGCAGCGTCAGTCGACATTGAGGACGGTATGGGTCAGCTCGAACCTGCCCGATGGCTTGATCAAATCCAACGTTTGGTCAAACAGGGTCGACTGGAGGAGGCTCGCGAGCAACTCGAACAATTCCAAAACCAGTTTCCCGAAACCGATATCCCCGACACCATCGACAGGCCACTGGCCGAGCCGGAAAGCGACTGATCACCTTGCAGGCAACGCAAGAACCCGGAAGAAACCGGTTCTCGCTGCATGCACAATGGAGTGAACTCAACTGGAATGGCGCATTTGCCTGACTCTCTGCACATGACCACCCGTAAGCCGACCATTGACTGGCCCGGCACCTTGCTGCAAGCCTGCCGCAGTATCGAGGCTGCCAGTGGCGCCCTATCACTCTCCGAGCTTGCGCAGGCCCACGGCGTCAGTGCCTCCGAGCTTCAGCGGCAATTTACCCGCCGCCTCGGGATCAGCCCGAAAGCCTATGCGCAGGCGCTCAAGTTGCATCGCCTCGCCTGCGGGTTGTCGCAAACCGAAAATGCCCTGGATGCCGTTTACGATGCCGGATTCGAATCTGTTTCGAGCGCGTACAGCAGCGCCTCAAAGCAGCTGGGGTCCTCGCCGGGGCGCCTGCGTTCGACCATATCGATAGGCTGGTGGCTGGGATTGTCTGATCTTGGCTGGATGCTGATGGCGGCAACCGACAAAGGCATTTGCTGGCTGACGTTCGGCGACGAACCGACCGACATGCTGGAAGAACTGCATTCGGCGTTTCCGAAGGCCCGTTTTAGCAATGACGAGCGTCGGCTGAAAGCATGGTTCGATGCGGTGCGGGAATTTGTTCTTCTGCCGCGCGAGGCACTGGACCTGCCACTGGATATCCAGGGCACGGCTTTTCAGGCCAACGTATGGAAAGTGCTCACAACCATTCCACTGGGCGGTACGCTTTCCTACTCTGAGGTCGCCGGGAAACTCGGCAGCAGGGGTGCTGTACGGGCAGTGGCTTCAGCCTGCGCAAAAAACAAGCTCGCCTTGCTGATACCTTGTCATCGGGTGGTGGCGCGCAACGGGAGTCTCGCTGGCTACCGCTGGGGCATCGAGCGCAAGCAGGCACTCCTTGAGCGCGAGCTAGCAGCTTCTGAATAGCCATTTTCTGGGCCCGCTGTCGCGAAAGGGACAAGAAGCTCACCACAGAGGCACAGAGAGCACAGAGGAAAAACCAAATAACTAATTGATTTATCGATGAAAAACAAATCGACTTCGCGTATGTTTTCCTTTTTAACCTCTGTGACCTCTGTGCCTCTGTGGTGAGCTTCTTTTGTTCCTGTCGCGACAGCGGGCCCGGTTACGGGGTTGGAGACTCTGTGGTGAGATTGAATCAGTTTTTGTTTCATGAGAGCTCACGCTGGCTGGCTGGCATAATGGCGAGACGACCTCATAGAAGGAAATCTGTTATGTGTCATGCACGTGTGTTCATCTTCCTCGTTTTGATTGTTCTGAGTCCGCTCGCCGCATTCGGCCAATCCATGGACGAGGTCAAAATCGCCACGCATCCGGTTGCCGATGACGTTTATATGCTGACCGGTCAAGGCGGCAACATCGGTCTGGTTGTGACTTCCGACGGCGCTTTCCTGATTGATGACCAGTTCGCGCCGCTGACCGACAGGATCCTGGCCGCGATTGCCGAGGTGACCGATCAGCCGGTGAAGTTCGTACTCAATACCCACTGGCACTTCGACCACACTGGCGGCAATGAAAACCTGGCAGAGGCCGGTGTCATGGTCGTTGCTCACGACAATGTCCGCGAGCGGCTTGCCGCCGGGCAGTTCATGGAG
>JBGTLI010000295.1:0-35473 GCA_041744195.1 Wenzhouxiangella sp.
CCACTGGCACTTCGACCACACTGGCGGCAATGAAAACCTGGCAGAGGCCGGTGTCATGGTCGTTGCTCACGACAATGTCCGCGAGCGGCTTGCCGCCGGGCAGTTCATGGAGTTTTTCGGCCGCGACGTGCCGCCGGCGCCCGATGGCGCGTTGCCGGTGGTCACGTTCAACGATTCGATCACCTTCCACATGGGTGGGCATACCATCCATGCCTTCCATGTTGAACGTGCCCACACCGACGGCGATGCCATCATTCATCTGCTCGAAGCCGATGTGATCCACGCCGGAGATGTGGTGTTCAATACCCTGTACCCGTTCATCGACACCGGTTCCGGGGGCAGCCTGGACGGCGTGATTGACGCGGTCAAGAGAATGCACGACCTGGCCGGTGACCGGACCCGCATCATTGCCGGGCACGGTCCAGTAATGGATCGGGATCAACTGGCAGCCTACGGCAAGCTGTTGCAGACGGTGCGTGATCGACTGGTTCAACTCATTGAGCAGGGCCAGTCACTGGCCGAAATTCAGGCCGCCGGTATCACCAGCGAATGGGACGAGACCTGGGGCGGTGGATTCCTGCCACCCGATCGCTGGGTGGAGATGCTTTACCGGGGATTGGAAGCGGATTAAGTTCGGCCGGCCATAGACCGGAGGATGACGTACGCGGAGACTGACCGACCGGTTGATGCAATAGCTTTGGGGGGATCATCAAGGCATTGACGCGGTTTTCACGTTTTGCTCATCAGGCCTCGACAACGCCTGGGGCAAATTGCAGTCACAAGGGGATTTCAACACCAAATACGGAGTATTTGCTCATGAAATTCAGGCTCGCAACGTTTGTCATTCTACTTTTCGCATCCAGCCTGGCGCTGGCTCAACCCGGGCAGGGTCGCGGCGGCCCGCCGGCAGGCGTGGTACCGGGTTCCGATACCATTGCTGAAATTGTCATTGCGGCGACTGAAGGCGATCCGGCAGAGTTCACTCTGTTGCTGGCCGCCATCGGTTACATCGCTGAAACCAATCCGGACAGCGCCTTGACTGCCGGATTGTTTGACAATGAGCAATACACGGTCTTCGCCCCGACGGACGCGGCCTTTCTGGCGCTGGTTGGCGCGATAGCCGGTGCGCTCGATCCGGATATTCTCAACAACGAGGGTCCATTCGCTGCCATCGACGACCTGCTTGGCGCCGGCACGGTGGAGGCTGTCGTCAGCTATCACGTCACCAGCGGTCGACGTGCCTCGATCAGTGTCCTGCCGCGCGTGGGCGAGCGAGAAGTGGAGACATTGCTGGACGGCGCTACCTTCAGCGTCAACGCAAGCGGCGAGATTACCGCAGTGGGTAGCAGTGCCACGATTGTTTCCGCCGATATTTCTGCCAGCAATGGCATCGTTCATGTCATCGATACCGTTCTCCTGCCGATCGAACTCTGATTTCTGGCCGATTCTGGAGTCCCGGCCACTGGCCGGGCGCCTCCAACCATGCCAAGAGAATTGAAAAGTCAGGTGGTACCGGAGCCGATGCGGATGGGCAGATGTGGAAGGGCCGACGCCTGCTATCATTTAACTTGGCTTTCGAGTAAACGTCCGGGAGTTTTCGATGGAATCAAGACAGTTTTTTCTTCGTGCGTGCCTGCTGACGGCGCTCTTTGTGCTGGCGCCTTCGGTTCAGGCTCATCACGGCTGGTCCGGCAATACCGCCGGCGAGATCGAGGTGACCGGTACAGTCGTCACCGGCGTCAGCCTGGCCGGGGCGCACGGCACATTGCAGATCAAGGATGCCGATGGGCAGGTGTGGGCGATCACCCTGGCGCCGGGTCCGCGAACCCATCGGGCGGGTCTGCGCGAGGACACGATTCCGATCGGCGCCGAGGTGACGGTGATCGGCGAGCGTCATGAAGACCCGACCATTTTCGAAGCTAAGGTGCGGCGCGTGATCTGGGAAGACCGGGTGTTCGATGTCTACCCACCGAAATAGCGCGGACTGACACTGGTGGACGCCTGTGTATGAGCTGATGGCCTGGCTGGAGGCCTCGGCGCTGGCCGGGTTCCTGCGCGGGCTGGGCATCTGGACCTATGGATTGCTCAACCTGGCTCACATTCTTGGCATCAGCACCTTGTTCGGCTCGGTGTTGCTGCTCGATCTCAGGTTGCTCGGGCTGTGGCAGCGGATACCAATGCAGGCGATCATCCCTCCTACCGCGCCGCTGGCGGCAATGGGATTCGGGGTGGCGGTGGCCAGCGGCATCATGATGCTGAGCTTCAACACCACCGAGTATCACGGCAATCCCTTTCTCTATATCAAGTTGCCGGTGATCGTATTGGGGATCATCAACGTGGCGATCATTCAGCGGCTGGCTGCCTGGCGACGTGCGGTCGCCGGCGTCCCGGCCGATACCGGCGATCAGTTGAAATTGAGACTGGCCGGGGCAATGTCGCTGGCGATCTGGCTGACGGTTGTAGCATGCGGCCGGATGATCGGCTACTGGTAGAAGGGGTCTCAAAACTACTGCGCGTGCCGCTGACGGCGTCCGGCAGGGCAGTCAGCGACCCGCTCGCTACGTTTTGAGACCCCTTCTAAATTTGGTTGTGGAAGCGGATGCTCCCGCTTGAGGCCGGCCTCGGAGCCACGGAACCTGGACACTGAGACACGACGCTAATCAGGTCATTCAATGCTTCGGGTGCACAGCGCCTGGCCATCTTTGAAGACGTGGACGGCGTAGTAAAGGTGGGCGCCGTCGAACATGAAGCCCCACTGGTACATCTCCGGCGAACCGCCGATCTGGTCGCCGTCGTCGGCTGGTCGATCGACCAGCGATTCACTGCTCCACAGGCAGCAGGTATCGATCACGAATGGCTCGCGAATGCCGTACTCGGCTTTCGGATCGTGCAGCAATTCCAGTTCGGCCAGGGTCGGCAGGCGCCAGTCATCGTGTCCGCCCAGTCGAAATTCTTCACAGTGCTTGACGGCATCGGGCCAGCGCAGATCCTCGCCGCTGGTGGTCAGCGCCCACTCAAGCCCGTTGAGTTTGATTGTGGCGTCCGAATCGTCGGCGCCGGCAATGTGGGGAACAATAGCAAGAAGCAGCAGTGCCAGGACGGGGTTCGCGAAAATTGGTTGGGACAATTTCAGGGGCAATTTCATCTGGCTTTTCCTTTTGATGTCGTATCAGATTTCTGCGCGCCAGCCCGGATTCAGGCAGGCCTTACGCTGGTTGAGACAGCGCGATCCAGGCGTGATTTGAGCTGATCGTCGGCCTGCGGGCCGGCGACCATGGCGATCGCTGACGGGCCGAGCACTTCGCCGGTTGCGCTGCGCACCGCAACCGGCGGGATGTCGGCGCCACTGGCGCGCTCGACAAAACGCATTGGCACGGACTCGCAGCACAAATGGCGCCCGGCCCATTGGGCCAGGCTCACCAACACCGGCAGCAGGTCCAAGCCCGGCTGGGTCAGGCGGTATTCCACGACCCGCCGGTCCACTTCGGAGACCCTGCGCGCCAGCACGCCGGCTTTGACCAGTGTCTTGAGACGGGCCGACAGGATGTTGCGGGCGATCCCCAGCTCGCGCTCGAACTCATTGAAGGTGCGGGTGCCAAGGAACGCTTCGCGGATGACCAGCAGGGTCCAGCCATCGCCGAGCAGGTGGGTGACGCGGGCAATCGGGCAATTGGATTGAAACGGGTTGGTTTTGCTCATGCGTTTGATTGTGACGCTTTAGGTTGCTTATTGCAACTCATTGCGTTACAGTACGATCAGTTGCTAATCAAAACCTATCTACTGGAGACCCTAATGTTGATCCCCGACAGCAATGCCCCGTTCACAACTCGCCGCCTCGTTGCCCTGGTGGTGGTGTTTGCCTTTTTGATCACTGTTGCTTGTCTGGCTTGAGCCCAGAGTCTACTCAGGCGTTTGTGACGCGAAAGACGCATCGGCCGACCAGGTCCACACGGAAAGTCAGGCTCAATCCCGTCCGGAAAATTACCGGACCGGCGGGTTCTTTTTCGCCGCCGCAGTTGGCAGGCGGATCCAGGCAATGCAGCCGCGCGAGTCCTTTCGGTTTTCCAGGGCGATGGCGCCGCCGTGGTTTTCGATGATTTCGCGGCTAAGGACCAGTCCGATGCCGCTGCCGCCAGGCTTGGTGGTGAAGAACGGCACCCAGAGATTGTCGGTACGGGCCAGGCCGGGGCCGTTGTCGAGGATCTCGACTTCCAGACCACCGCGTCGACACTCCCAGCGCACCCCGATCTGCCCCTGTTCACCGGCCGCTTCCAGGGCGTTTTTCAGCAGGTTGATGAGCACCTGCTCGATTTGATCGGGGTCGGCGTGAATTTCCACCGACGGACCGGCATCGATTTGAATTCTTTCGCGACCATCGAGCGAGACAGCCCGGCCAACCAGGGTGCCGAAATCTGTTCTTGACCGCTTGGGAGCCGGCAGTTTGGCCAGACGTGCGTAGGTGCCCATGAAGCGCCCGAGCGCTTCGGCCCGGTCGCGCATGACGTCCAACCCGGAAGCCGCATCATCGCGCCAGTCTATCGGCAACGGGTCGCGGTCGATCAGATTGCGCAAGGTGCTGGCGATCGACTGGATCGGCGCCAATGAATTGTTGAGCTCGTGACCTATGACTCGCACCAGGCGCTGCCAGGCCTGGCGCTCCTCTTCGCGCAGGGCACGGCTGAGGTCTGAAATGACCAGCAACTCGTGAGCCATTCCCGCTTCGCGAAAGTGGCGATGGCGCACTTCCCAGCGCCCGGTCGCGCCCGGAAATACCCGAGTCACGATTTGGCCCGATGGCTGATCCAGTAGCGTATCAAAACCGTATTCCGCGGCGCTGCGGCCAGGCCAATCATTGCCGCCAGGCCCCAGCAGGCGCTGACCGGCGCGGTTGACCAGGCGCAGATTGCGCTGGGCGTCGAAGGCAAATACCGCCAGGTCGATTTCAGCGATGATCTTGTTCAGCAGCATGTCGGCTTCAAGCGCTTGCAGGCGCTGCGAATGCAGGGTTGTACTCAGGGTGTTGACCTCAACCATGACCTCTCCGAAGGCGTCTTCCGGATCGGCGTAGCGGCCGCGCAGGGAATAGTCACCTTCGCGCAGCGCTTCGAGCAGGTTGGCCAGTGACCGAAGTGGAAACACCAACCGCTGCCGAACCGTGAAGGCGATGATCAGCGTGGTAATCGATGCTGCGCCCAATAACAGCCAACGAAGGACCGACTCGCCCTCCAGCACCCAAACCAGCGCCAGCAGCCAGCCAGGCAGGGCAGCCAATAAGGCCAGCAGCAGAATACGGTTCTGGCTGCGTATCCGCCGACTCACAGGCCGTGTTTTTCCATCCGCCTGTACATGGACGAACGACTCAAATCCAGCTCCTCGGCGGCGGCCAGTACGTTGCCGTCGTGGCGGCCCAATGCTGCGGCGATCAAATCGCGCTCGGCCTGCTCCAGGCTGATCGGACCGCGGCCGGTTGGAGCCGTCGCGACCGATTCGAGACGAAGATCGGTCGGTGTGATGCGCGACTGGCGACTCATCAGCACCGCCCGTTCGATGACATGATCCAGTTCACGCACATTGCCCGGCCATCGGTAGCGTTGCAACGTGGCCACGGCCGATTCGGAAAAGCCGTCCATGGTGCGCCGGTGCCGGGCAGCGTGGCGGTCCAGAAAGTGTCTGGCAAGGATCAGCAGATCCGCCTGGCGCTCACGCAGCGGCGGCAGATGAATATGGATCGTGTTGAGCCGGTAAAGCAGATCGCGCCGGAACCGACCGGCTTCCACCTCGGCGTTGATGGCGGCGTTGGTGGCGGCGATGACTCGCAGGTCAGCGTGCTGGGTACGGGATGAGCCCAGGCGCTCGAACTGCCCGTCTTCGAGCACCCGCAGCAGGCGTGCCTGCTGGGCCGTTGGAATGTTGGCGATCTCATCGAGGAACAGGGTGCCGCCATCGGCCATTTCAAGGCGACCGACTCGGTCAGTGCCGGCATCGGTAAAGGCGCCTTTGACATGGCCGAACATCTCGCTTTCAAATACCGTCTCGGCCAATGCGCCAATGTTGACAACCACCAGGCTCTTGCTTGCACGTTGCGAACGCTCGTGCAGGATGCGCGCGATCAGGCTCTTGCCGGTGCCGCTTTCGCCGGTGATCAGGACATTGGCGTCGGCCGGCGCCACTCGTTCGATGGTTTCGAGCACGGGCTGCATCGCCGCTGACTGAGCAATCACAGGCGAGCCCTCGCCCAGGCTCGCCCGCTGTCCGTCTTCCAGCGCCCGGGTGCGGCGCAAGGCACGACCAAGGGCGATCTGGGTGCGCAACACGGTGAGCAGACGGGTGTTGTCCCAGGGCTTTTCGATAAAGTCCTGCGCGCCGCGCCGCATGGCGCTCACTACCAGCTCGATGCTGCCCCAGGCGGTCATCACGATCACCGGCGTCTGGGCGTCGAACGCGCGGATGCCTGCTACGGCATCAAGCCCCTCCTCGCCCGAAGTGGTATCGCGCGTGTAATTGAGATCCATCAACACGGCATCGGCTTCGCGGGCTCGCAACGACTCGATCAGCGCGTCCGGGCTGGAAAAGGTTTCGGTCGAGTAATTCTCCCCCTTGAGCAGCAAACGCAGCGCTTCAAGTACATCAGGCTGATCGTCGGCTATCAGTATTCGAGGTGGTCGTTTAGTCATGGATGCAGGATAGCTCAGTGTGGAGGATCAGGCAGGCTGGCAAACCCTCAGGGCTCGATCATTCATCGCGCAGCGCTTCCATCGGATCGGTTCTGGCGGCGCGCCAGGCCGGAACCAGGCTGGCCAGCAGGGCGACGGCAACCAGGGTGGTGGCGACGGCGACGAAGGTGACCGGGTCGGTTGGGCTGATGCCATGCAGTTGCCCCCGCAAAACCCGCGTCAGGCCCAATGCCACCACGATTCCCAGCAACACCCCGGGAATCACGTAACGCAGGGACTGGAACAGCATCATCTGCGATAGCACCACGACCTGATCGTCGCCGGCCCGGGCATGCCTGGAATCCAGCGCGGCGCCTTGGGCAAGCGAAAATCCTGAATCATCATTCGTTCCTCAGCGCCTGCATCGGTAGCGCGCGCACCGCGCGTCGACCCACCATGAAACAGATGCCCGCAGCCACGCTCAGCAGGCTGACCAGGGCGAGCAGCCAGACGCGCAGATCAAGCGGGGAAACCGAATGAAGAATGTCACCCAGGCGATTGCCCAGCATCACGGTCAGCGGCACCCCGATCGCGAGACCGACCAGGACGGGGGCCAGGCCCTGGCGCACGACCTGGCTGACGATATCCCGGTCCCCGGCTCCAAGCGCCCGGCGCACGCCAAACTCGCGCCCCCGCCGGACAACCGACTGGGCCAGGGTGCCGTAGACACCGATGGTCGCCAGCAACAGGGCGGTCAATGCAAACAGCAAGGTCAGCCGGCTGACCGTGCGCGGGACCATCAGTTGGGCATCCACGCGCTCATTCATCGGAATGACATCGGTCAGGGCCAGGTCAGGGTCGAATTCGCTGATTGCCCGACGCAGATCCGGCAGCAGCGCAAGTGGGTCGCGCGGCGTGCGCGCCACAACGTACATGTTGCTTGTCGGGGCCTGCCAGCTTGGCAGATACACTGAAGGTGTGGCTGGACGACCCAGGTTGAAAGCGCGCACGTCCTCGGTCACGCCGACGATATCCCACCAGATGGGCTCGCTGTCAGTCCCGGTGGCGATGCGGATGCCGGTGGCCGCATCGCCGCCGAGATCATTGTCGAGATAATGGCGCACGAACGCCGCGTTGACCATGGCCACCCGTCGATCACCGCCGCGGTCGGTTGACCGAAAGGCACGACCGTCCAGCACCCGAATACCCATGGCGTCGAAATAACCTTCGTCGGCGCGCGTCAGCCAGACATGAGCTCGGCCATCCTGCCGGTTCGTGCGCGGACGTCCTTCGATGGAAACGAACGTGTCGTTGTTCGCCTGACCAAAGGGCACTGCGCTGGCCAGTCCGCTCTGTTCCACTCCGGGAATGGCGTCGATGTGCGATATCAATCGATCGTAGGCGGCCCGCAGTGCATCATCGTCCCCATAGTTGTCCGAAAACTGGGCTGCGGGCAGCGTCAGCATGCCGGCCACAACGCCGGATGTGCCGAAACCCGGATCAACATCGGCCAGGCGTTGATAGCTTTGCCACAGCAACAACCCGGTGACCACCACGGCCAGCGCCACGGCGAAATTGGAGGCCACCAGCGCACCGGCCAGCTTGCCTCCACCGCGATTGCCGAATATCCGGGTGCCACCAAGCGCTGACGCGGGTCCCTGGCTGCGCTCCAGGGCCAGGAACGATAAAGTCGCCATGGCCGCCGCTGCCAGCAGGGCAGCTATCACCGCGACCAGCAACGCACCGGCACTGATGCGTACATCCCAGGTATCGCCGAAGCCGACCGGGAAGGCACGGGTCAGCGCCTCAACCCCCCACGCGGCCAGCATCATGCCGGCGGCGGCGCCAACCAGGGCCAGAATAAGGCCTTCGGTCAGCAGCAATCGGAAGCGTCGCCAGCGGCTGGCGCCGAGCGCGGCGCGGACACCGAACTCACCGGCCCGCGACAGAGATCTGGCGACCATCAAGCTGGCCAGGTTGGCTACTGCAATCAGCAGCACGAAAATCGCTGCCGCCTGCAGGATGATCAGTTGCTGACGAACCCCCTGGTTCAGGGCTTCCTGCAAGGGCTCGACGAACAAACCCCGACCCCGATTGGCTTCCGGATACTCCGAGCGCAGACTGGCGGCAATCGTGTTCAACTCGGCCTGGGCCTGGTTTATGGATATTCCGCCGGCCAGGCGTCCGAACTGGCGCAGGTAGGCACTGCCACGATCGTTGCCGGCGCCGCGCACGGTGGTGATGACCTCGGCTGCCGGAACAAAGGGAAAACGGAACGAGGCTGGCAACACACCGACCACGGTGCAGGTTTCGCCGGTCAATAACAGGTCCTGGCCGACGATGGCCGGATCGCCGGCAAAGTGTCGGTGCCAGAATCGCTCGGTAATGACGACGGTGCACAGCTCCGAGCCGGGTTCCCCTTCGGCCTCGACGAACAAGCGGCCATGGACCGGACGGACTCCCAGCAGGTTCAGGCCGCTCCATGTGACTGCCGCGCCCGGTATTCGATGTGTTCCGTCGCCGCCGCGAAACGCCGGTGTCCATTGCCCGAACGCGGCGACATCGGCCAAGGTCCGGGACTGGGCGCGCAGATCGCGAAAATTGTCCAGCCCGGTCCATTCCCTCCTCGGATCCTGAATACGAACCTCGTCGGCCAGCTCGGTCATGTCAACCCAGACTGCGACAGTGCGCTTGGCATCCTCGTACGGCAGGGCGCGCAGTACGACCGAGTCGAGCAGGGCGAAGACCGCGACAGTTCCGGCGATGGCCACGGCAATGGTCAGGACCGTGGCAGCACTGAGCAACGGCGCCCGGCCCAGGCTCCTGATGGTTGAACTCAGATCGCTCATGCTGAATTGTTCCTGGTCATTCTGGCGTTCATCCTGGCGGTCATATTTGAGCAGCCTCTTCAACCTGTCCGGCCGGACCGCGGCCCGCGTGATACGGCGTAGGCGATGAGCAAGGAAGTTATGGGCACAAGCCAATCGGCATATGCACCAAACCATTCTGGCCAGGCGCCGCACATCGCATCGGCTACGTCTGGCTGCGGCCCCGCCGGGCCTGCTCGGCGATGCGCTGGTCTTCTTCTTCGCGCAGGCGGACCAGGGTTTGCTCGTCAACCACGCGGCCGTCGAACATGTGGATCTGACGATCAGCGTGTTCGGCGTAACGCGGGTCATGGGTGACCATGCAGATGGTCGCACCATCGCTGTGCAGGTCGGCCAGGAGCGCCATGACGGCCTCGCCGTTCTTGGAATCCAGGTTGCCGGTCGGTTCATCGGCCAGCAGAATCGATGGTTTGCCAACCAGGGCACGGGCGACGGCGACACGCTGCTGCTGACCGCCTGAAAGTTGAGCCGGGTAATGGCGCAGGCGGTGGGCCATGCCAACGCGTTCCAACGATTCAAGCACGCACTTGCGTCGTTGCTCCTTGTTGACGCCAGCGCGATAGATCAACGGCAATTCGACGTTTTCGAAGACGGTCAGATCGCCGATCAGGTTGAAAGCCTGGAAAATAAAGCCGATCTCGCGATTGCGAATCTGTGCCCGCTGGGCATGATCGAGATCCTGAACAAGGATGCCGTTAAGTATGTACTGACCACCGCTTGGCGTGTCCAGCAGGCCCAGAATCGACAGCAGTGTCGACTTGCCACAACCAGACGGACCTGAAATGGCGACGTAATCCCCTTTCGCCATGTCGAAGTGAACGCCCGATAGTGCGTGGGTTTCGACATCCTCGGTGTAAAACACCTTCTTCAGGTTCTCCAGCTTGATCAGGGCCTGACCAACCGCCTGGGTGGTATCTTGCGATTCCTGTGCAACAGCACTCATAGATTAATCCTCAGTTGAGTCGAATTCGGTCGTGGTCGTTCCACGACGATGAGTCGGAAAGAATGACCTGATCGCCCGGCAGGAGTCCCTGGACGATTTCAATCGCGTTGACGGAGCTGCGGCCCAGCTCCACCGGAACCCGGACCGCAGCCCGTCCGTCCTCGGTCAGCTTGTACAGGCTGATCGTGGCGTGCGATTGGCCAAAGGCGGGACGCCCGGTGTAGACCACATTTTCAAGACGTTCCAGTTCGATCGTTCCGTCGACGGAAAGGTCCGGACGGGCACCGCGCGGCAGTTCTCCATTGAGTTCCACATCGACCTGGACGGTGCCGGCCTGTACTGCCGGATCAATCCGGATGACCCGGCCCTCGACAATGCCGTTGCGGGTATCGACACTGACCCGCTGGCCAATCTGGATATCGCGCGCCTGAGTCTCTGCAATACGCAGCTCGGCCTGCAAATCATCAGGCCGGGCCACCCGGGCAATACTGGCCCCGACGATGACACGCTGGCCCTCCTCAACCGGCACCTGCTGCAGCACCCCGGCGATGCCGGCCTTGACCTGCAAAGAATCGAGCTGGGCGAGGCGGCGTTCATACGTGTTTCTTTCCTGGTCGATGCGGGCGCGCTGCGAAGCCATTTGAGCGGTGACCGATGCGGCAAACTGGTCTCGGCGCTCTTCCTCGGCTTCCACTCGAAACTTCAACTGCTCGGCGAGCAGTTCCGAGCGACGATACTGAATGGTTGATACGATGCCGCGCTCGCTGAGTTGACGCTCCGCCTCTGCCTGTAGGCGAGCGCTTTCGTAGTCGGACCGGGCCACCGTCACGGCGATGCGCTGGTCGAGCTGCTGGTTGCGCAGTTGCAATTCGGTTTCGGTCAAATTGGCCTCGGCGGCAACCAGTGCAAATCGCGCCTCCTCAGTCTGCTGCACCAGATCGGGGTTGGACATTTCCACAATCACTGTGTCCGGTTCGACAAATGCACCGGGCCTGACCAGGATCCGTTCGACCCGGCCCTCGGTCTGGGCCGAAACCCAGCGAATTTCCCGCGGCGCCAGTACCCCGGGCCCGCGCACTTGGCGCAGCATCTCGCCATGGCGCACCGTATCGACCCACACCGAGGCTCGCGCCACGCTGGGCGCGGCCGGCTCCAGGCGGGCCAGGCCGAGACTGATAAGAACAACAATAGCGGCAAGGCCAATGCCGATCAGGATGCGCCGCTTGTTTTTCCGGCGCCTTAGTTCTGGGCGTGCGATATCCATGCAAACGTCAATGCATGAATCATGCCACTGGTGGATGAATCGGTTAACGTTCCGCTACTATGAGGAATTGCGGAGTCCGGTTGAATCCGGTGTTGGACTCGGGTCAACCGGATCGGTCCCGAATCCGTACAGGGTTTTCCCAATTTCGGGACAAGCACGCTGCGAGTCACGTCTTGGCCCACGCCGCTGCCGGTGGCACTGAACCGCTTGGCCCACCCACATAGGTGTTCGACAGGAAAGGTGACAGCGACTCTCCCTGTCTACTATGCTTATTATTCGCTGTCCCTTGCAATCCATGGCGCCATTCAAGGAACCCCACTGATGAAACGCTGTACCGGCTTTGTTTGTTCCGTGCCCCGAGCCCTTTACCTCCTGCTGTTCGCCGGGCTGATCACTTCGTCATGGGTCCAGGCCGAGACCGAGGCCGAGCGACCCGCTTCGGCGCCCATGTCGGGGGAGCGGCTGGCCGAATTGATCGAACTTCTCGACCCTGAGGCGGTGGTTGAAGGCAATAGTGTGCGGTTTTCGATCGGTGAACGGATCCATATCGCGGTCTGGGATTCAGCCGCAAACAGGATGCGTCTGATGAGCCCGATCGCCGAGGTCGGGATGCTCGGCGAAGCATTGATGTTCCGCATGCTTCAGGCCAATTATGACTCGGCGCTTGATGCGCGCTATGCCACTGCCCAAGGGCTGGTGTGGAGTGTGTTCGTCCATCCATTGTCGAACCTGGATGAGGAGTTCCTGGTCTCGGCCATTCGTCAGGTTCACATCGCCGCCGAAACTTTTGGCAGCACCTTCAGCTCCGGTGAGCTGATCTATGGCGGTGGTGACAGTCAGGAACAGCTCGAGGAGCTGGAACAAGCCCTGGACCGCTTGCTCAGCCCGACCACATAGGGTGTTCTGTTCTCAGCGTTGAGGTGATCGGCGCCGGGATTGGAGGCCGTAGCCGTATCGGGTAAAACCGTTGACCGGGTCACCGCGCTCGGCTAGTCTTGCAGGCTCGTGCCTGTCGAGTAGCTCACCATGTCTCGAATGACTTCGATTTTGGCCGTTTTTCTGGCCGTCTTCCTGCTGCAGGCTTGCAGTGACACAGTCTCGCCGCAACCGGTTACAAGTGACGAAACCATTGCTGAGGCCAGCGCTGGAGAGTTGCAACGCTACACGATCGAGCAGTTCATGGATACCGAACGGGTGTTCGGCGCCAGTTTCGCGGCCGACGGTTCGCGGTTGGCTTTTTCCAGCAATCGCAGCGGTGTAATCAACGTCTATGTCCAGCCGGTGGATGGGGGCGAAGCGCAGGCACTCACAACCTCCGAGACTGACGCGCGCTCGCTGGTGAGCTTTTTTCCCCACGATGACCGTCTTCTGTTTCAGGGCGACCGGGGCGGCGACGAACTCAATCACATCTACCTGCTCGATGAGCATGGCGAGATCACCGACCTGACACCGGGTGAGAACCTGCGCGCCAGCTTCAGCGGCTTCAGCGCCGAAGGGAATCGCTTCTGGATCACCAGTAACGAGCGTGATCCGAGCGCCATGGACTACTACGAGTACGATTCAGAAAGCCTGGCGCGGGAGTTGATTTTGCAAAATACCGTTGGCGCCTTTCCCGGCCCTGTCTCGCCCGACGGTCGATACATTGCCCTGAACCAGGTACACGTTCGAAACAACACCGATGTGTTGTTGTTTGATCGGGAAACCGGGCAAATCCGGACCCTGATCGCCGACGAGGGCGAGGTTGCCAACTCTGCCGCGACATTCAGTGCTGACAGCCGCCGACTCTATTACCTCACCGATCGGGACCATGAGTTTTCCTATCTCGTCAGTCACGATCTGGCCAGCGGTCAGGAATCAGTGATTCTCAAGCTGGACTGGGATGTGATGTACGCCAGCCGCTCGCGCGGGGGCCAGTATCTGATCACCGGCATCAACGAGGACGCCCAAACCCGCCTGGAGTTATTGGATGGCGATAGTTATGCCCCGATCATGATCGACCAACTACCCAACGGCAATCTCACCAGCGTGGTCTTTGATACCGATGATGATCGGTTGGCTTTCTATGCCGGTGACAGCCGCCGACCGAGCGATCTCTATCTCGGCCGTCTGGGCGAGAGCCCCATGGCGCTCAGTCGTTCGCTCAACCCGGAGATCCGCATCTGTGTTCTGGTTGATGGCCAGGTGACCCGTTTCGAGTCCTATGACGGGCTTGAGGTACCCGGTGTGCTGTACCGTCCACATGGCGCCTCGGCCGACGCGAAAGTGCCGGCGCTGGTGAGAGTGCACGGTGGCCCCGGGGGTCAGGCACGGATTGGCTACAACCCGCTCAACCAGTATCTACTCAATCACGGTTACGCCATTTTCGACATCAACAACCGGGGCAGCTCAGGTTACGGAAAAACCTTCTTTGGGCTCGATACGCGCTGCCACGGTGAATGCGATCTGGGCGATGTGGTCGCCAGCAAACAGATGCTGATTGATCTTGACTGGGTTGACCCGGACCGCATCGGTATCATGGGCGGCAGCTATGGCGGCTACATGGTCGCTGCCGCGCTGGCTTTCGAGCCGGAGGAGTTCGAAGTCGGGGTGAACATTTTCGGGGTCACCAACTGGATTCGCACACTTGAAAGCATCCCACCGTGGTGGGGGCCGCAGCGCGAAGCGCTGTATGCCGAAATTGGCCATCCTGTTGAAGACCGCGAACGACTGCATCGCATCTCACCGTTGTTTCATGCTGACAAGATCACGCGCCCGATGATCGTACTCCAGGGGGCCAATGATCCGCGCGTGCTGCAGGTTGAATCCGATGAGATCGTTGAGGCATTGCGTGCCAATAATGTGCCCGTCGAATATGTTCTGTTCCCGGACGAGGGCCACGGCTTTCGACGGCGCGCCAACGAAATCGAGGGTTACCGCGCAATCCGGGAGTTCCTCGATCTGCATCTCAAAAATCCCTAAGGGCGGTCTTTGATCGGAAGCGTTCGAAGTACTGTCAAAGTGCGCCTGTTCATTTTTTAAGTCAATGTAGGAATTGCCGGTGAATGCGAATACGACTGATAACCTTCATCGAGAAAATCTGTTTTGCACCCCGATCTGGCGAACGAGGCTGTCGGAATTTGAGCCGCACGCAGCTTCGATAGAAAGCTGGATCATGTATGAATGGGAGCAGGGCTCTTTTTCAAAGCACGGTGCCGGTTACGGCTATCAGTCACCCCCACGGTTGTTCAGCCCGGAAGTCCTGGACAGCAGCGAGGGCCTGAAGGCGTTGAGGGACGGATTTCGCGACCGGGTCAACGCGATACTGCGTCAAAGAGTCAATCAGGCCACCCATCACCCACCGGAAAACTATGCGGTGCAGGGCTGGATTCTGATCCAGACCAACGAGGAGTGGGTCAGTGGGACCTGGCACGACCACTTCCCGTCCACTTTGAGCGGCTGCTATTACCTGCGTGTACCCGAGACCGATCGCAAGGAAGAAGGCGCTCTCGCTTTTATGCGGCCAGGCAGTCCCGACCCATTCACCCCGCAAATGCAATACATCAAACCCGAAACCGGCGACCTGATCATCTTTCCCTCTCACCTGACCCACCGACCCCAGCCTTGCCCCTCAGCCGGGGGCTTGCGCATTTCCATCAACATGGACGCTTACGTTCACTGGAATCACTGGAACGAATTCGGCAAGCCGCTTGCCGATCCAGATGAGTGGACCCGGCGGGTCAAGGACAGCCTGGAAATGGCCAACAGGCATCCCGGCTGGGTCGGTCGCGAAGAATAAAAATGAGGATGATGGATCCGGCTACGCGAAACCACGCTCAGCGCACGGACCGATTTCCAACGAGGCGACCGGCCGGAGTGTTACCGAGTGGCCGGCTCGAAACCGAACAAAGCCGCCAGATCAGGCACAGCGATCGCTTCATCCTGATGCTTGAAGCAGGCCAGCAGATGCTTTCTTGGAAAGCGGGAATCCTGAGGTGGGTCGCAGTCGCTGTCGGCAGTGACGGTGATCAGTTCGGGCGGTTTGCGCACCCGTATGGCAACGTAATCGGCTCGCCCGTCCGCTCCTGCGCGGGCGGCTATCACGACCACCAGTTGCGCCTCCTCTCCAGGCTCGAAACGGCCCAGGGGCAGGTATAGGCCGCGCCAGACCAATAACTCGCGACACCCTTGCGGACCAATCGGCAGCGGTCGGGTTTCCGGCTCGACCAGCACTTCGACAAGGTCCGAATGACCAATCGCAATCGAATACTGTCCGACACCGAGACGCCATGCCTGGACCTCGCTCATGTCGCATCTCCCCGGCGTCGGTGGGCGAGAAGCCACGCGCCCAGTCGAGCGGCCGAAGTCAATAACACCAGGCGCCCGGAACCTGCAACCGCCAAACCTTCCACCGGTGATTTCTGGCGCAAAAAAATTGCCGGCAATGGGACCGGTCGGGGCAGCGTCTGCGGCGTTAAAACCGTGATCTTGTCGGCCCACAGCGCCCACTGCTGCTGCTTGTGCTCAGACAGCAGCAAATAACCCTTGTCGGACCGGGTCTGGCAGGGCCGCATTCGATCATCCAGGCAAAACACCGGTACCGGCAGGCGCTGTTGATCGAGCCAGGCTGCGGCGACATCGTGCGGCAACGCCTCTCGCAATCCAACCGCCAGCTCGACACTGTCGACTTGCGGCTGCGGAATCGCCAGCGAATAGTCCATCCAATCGGCCTGCACCCAGTTGCTGCCGTCTATTCGTGCTACCTGGCTCATGCGATAACTCCGCTCATGCGACCGGCCACGGCATCACCCAGCAAGTCAGCCAATTCGTGTTCCTGATAGGGTTTTGTCATGTAGTGGCTGACCCCGACCCGCTCAGCTTCACGGCGATGCTTGGCGGTGGAGCGTGAAGTGACCATGATCACCGGCAAATCCCTGGTGTCTTCGCGACTGCGTAGATGGGCCGTCAATTCCAGGCCGTTCATGCGTGGCATTTCCAGATCCAGCAGTAATACGTCCGGCGCCTGGTGCTCGATCATTTCCAGCGCTTCGACCCCGTCTACTGCGGTCAATGGCGCGTAGCCCAGGTCCTCCACCATGCGCGCCAAAGATCGCCGGGCACTGAGCGAATCGTCTGTGATCAGCACGCGAGGACGCTGCGACTGCGGCGTTGCATTCTCGCTGACGCGGCGCGCCACTTGCCTCGATTCCGGAGACGCGGAAACCTCCAGTTCAGTTGGATCGAGAACCATCGCAACGTCACCATCGGCAAGTATGCAGGTACCGCTGACCCCGCGCAGACCCGGAAAATTCGGATGCAGGCTCTTTACGACCGCCTCGCGACTCTCGACCACGCGGTCGACCAACAAAGCAATCTGGCCTTGGTCGGTGTTCATGAGAACCAGTGGCCGCGGCGAAGACGATGGGCCCGACAATTGCGAAGGCAGTTGGGAAGACGGTTGGACGGACAATGCCGGGGCCGACTGAATCTCGTCCAGACTGGCCTCACCGGGCATGCCCAGCAAGTCAGCCAGACGGTGGATCGGGCACTCCTGCTCGGCGAAACGGAATAGCCAGCGGCCACCAACTCTTTCAATGACGCCGGCATCGGAGAACAGGATCTGGTCGATACGCAAACTGGGCAGCGCAAACGGTGCTGAGCCGACGCGCACGAACAGCAAGTGTGTCGATGTCAAAGATTGCGGCAACGTCAGCTTGACCGACAGACCCTGGCCCTGTCGGGTTTGCAACGACAGCGTGCCGCCGATTTTCTGAATCACCGCCCGGACCACATCCAGGCCGATGCCGCGTCCCGAGGTCTCCGTCACTTTGTCCCTGGTACTAAAACCAAGGGCGAAAATGGCGTGCTGAATATCGGTGGACCCGGGCTGGTGATCTGCCGGGAACAAATTCATCGCCTGGGCCCGTGCGATGATGGCGTGTTCGTTGAGGCCGCGGCCATCGTCGTTCAATTCCACCCGGATGCGGTTGCCATCCTGGCGAAACGCCAAGTGCAACCGCCCATTTTCAGGCTTGCCCGCAGCAGCGCGCTCGTCCGGCGGTTCGATGCCGTGATCGACTGCATTGCGCAACAGATGCAACAAGGGCTCGACCAGCGCGTTGAGAATATCGGTGTCGATCGCAAGCTCTCCACCTTCCAATGTCAACTCAGCCTTTCTGCCAGTGGCGCGGCAGGTCTGACGCACGATTCGCTGCCAGCGATTCTCCTGGGTCGATACCCGCACCAGACGCGCCGCCATGACCGCATTGTTGACTTCACGGCCGATGCGCTGCTGCTGGCGCATCAGGTTTTGCATCGCCATTAGCCGCTCATGCAGCTCATGCGCCATTTCCCTTGCGTCCAACGCACTTTCGGAAAAAACCCTCCCAAGGCTATGCAGCTGGTTGTACTGGTCCAGTTCCAGCAAATCGAAGCCGGTTGCTGAGGCGCGATCGTTACGGCTTTGGACAGCAGGCGTGGCGCGCAAATCGATCAGGGTTTCCAGTTCAAGCACCGTCTGTTGCATGGTGAACAAGTGGTTTTCCAGGTGGCCGGAGCGCTCCACGCCATCGCGTAGCCGGGTCTGGAAATGGCCGAACTGCACCAGCAAATCGGCCACAGCGCGCAACATTTCGTCGATGGCGCGCAAAGGGAGGCTGATGCTCGGCTCGGGATTGGCCACTTCCACCGGAGCTCGCTCGGCTGCAGGAGCGCCGTTCCCGGCATACTCGGATCCACTCGGGAGGCCGTCTGCCACTCCAAAATCAGGCGCTTCGGCTTGCTCGTAATGGTTGGATTGGCCGAGCGAATCGAGATCGACCACCCATAGATCCATTTGTTGCAACAGAGCCAGAATATCGGTCGGAGCGGACCCTTGACCGAGGAACGCCTCGATCATCTCCTCCAGGCTGTCGCCGGCGTTTTGCAAATCGTCAATCAATTTTTGGCTGAAACGATCGGGGGATTCCTGCAATCGTTCCAGTAAATCCTCGAGCAGGTCGGTCAAATTGACGACCGCGCGCGCGCCAACCAGCGCAGCAGAGCCTTTGAGCGTATGCGCCATCCGCCGTGCCTGCCGCAAGTCCTCGTTAGCCTTGCCATCGATGCTCAACCGCGCCAGATGCCAATTGAGCGTTGCCGCGTAGCCTGGCGCCTCGTGCTCGAAGGCGCCACGCATCTCCGTGGTCAGATCGGGCAGCCATTGAAGCGAGGTGTCGTCCGCATCGAACTGGCGCGGCTGGCGCGGTTGATCGCCGATGTCGATATCGCTGGCGAGCAATTGCTCCAGCAGGCTTTCGGCCTGCTCAACGTCCATTGGATCAACCCAACGATCATCGGACAGGCAGGCGACCAGCATGGCGTGCGCTGCGACATCATCGGGCGTGCGCAGGAATTGCTCCAGGTAAAGTGGCCATCCGGCGACCAGATCGCCACTTTCCTCCACGCCGATTTGGGCCGGGATGTTTCCGAGCAAGTGCGCATACAGCTCGCCCAACGCGGGCAAGTCGAGAATCTCAACGACGTTCGAAAGCCGTTCTAGCAGCCCGAGATAGCGCGCCGCCGATTCCTCGTCGCCGCAGGCAAGCGCTTCGCCAAGCGGCGCCAATTCCTCTGCCAGCGGACCCAATTCCTGGGCCAGCGCGGCCAGCACGGAAACCTTGGCCATCATTAGGTCGCCAACTGGAACTGCCGTACCGACGTCAAAAGTTCCTGAGAATATTTTGCCATGTGGCCGGTCTGCTCAAGCTGATCATGCACCTCGCGGCTGGTTTCGGTGGTTCGCTCCAGCATGCCGGTGGCACGGTCGCGCAACACGATCGACAGTTCCGATTGCTCCTGTGAACTCGCCGCGATCTGCATCACCGACTGTACCAGTTCATTGGTCGACTCGCGCGTATGCCCCATCTGGCGCCCGGCTTCTTCGGCCAGCTTCGAACCCTCAATCACCTGATTGATCGCCTCGTCCATGGTGCTCATGGTGTCATTGGTTTCAACCTGGATGGATTTAACCAAGGTGGCAATCTGGCCGGTGGCGTTACGGGAACTTTCGGCCAGACGCTGTACTTCGTCGGCGACAACCGCGAAACCGCGGCCAGCTTCCCCCGCCGCCGCCGCCTGCATGCTCGCGTTCAGAGCCAGTACCGTAGTGCGCTCGGTAATCTGGTTAATGATGTCGACCACCCCGGAGATCTCCTGGGACCGATCACCCAGTCGTTTGATTCGTTTGCCGGTTTCCTGAATCGCCTCACGGATGCTGTTCATGCCGACCAGCGTACTGTCTACCGAACCCACCGCAGATTCGGTCATCTCGGTCGTCCGGCTGGCCAGGTTGTTGCACTGGCGCGCGATTTCGGCGATTTCAGTCAAACGGGCGGCAGCAGTCGCCAGTTGCTCGGCGGTTTCTGCGACTTCGCGCCCCTGGGCGTCGGCAGTCTGATTCACCAGGTTCGCTTTATCATTGACCGCGGCCGAAGCGCTGGCAACCTGATCGGCTACACGAGCCACCTCGAGCAGAACTCGGTTGGTTTCCATGGTGAGCTGGTTGATGGCATCGGCCACCGGCCCGGTCACGTCCTCGGTAACCGGCACCCGCACGGTCAAATCCCTTTTCGATAGCTGCGATACAGCGCGCAACAAGCCGATCACGGAATCATTGAGCTGCTCGTTTTCCACCTCGGCGTGGGCCAGGTTGGTCACGCGCTCGTGAAGCAGCGTGTCGAGCGCCGTTCCGAGCTGTACGATTTCATCGTAACCCTGCAGTTGGGCGCGGGCGGTGAAATCACCCTCGGCCACGCGCCGCACCACCCCTGTAATCCGCTGAATTGGATCGGTCATGGATCGAGCGATGAAGTACCCCACAATCAGAGCCAGAAGCAAGCCCATCACCGCGAGAGCGGCGTTGACGCCCATGAAAAGCTGATTGCGTTCCTGGCTCAGGGTCGAGATTCGTTCCGACGTCGCGCGCAGTTGCGCACCCGCCTCGGTGGTCGTGGCGATCGCCCCGTCGACATTGCGGATCAGTCGGCCCGAGATCAGTCTTTCGATGCTTTCCGGATCGCCCCGGCGCACGGCCTGAAGAGCTTCGGCGAATGCAGAGGCGACCAGCGATTGGTCCGCCGTCAGCCGCTCACGCATGGCGGTGGTTAACTCGGTAAGCTGAGGCACCACCCTTGCGTAGATCAAATCCGCCTCGTTCATGCCAGCACGCAGCCGGTCCTCGGCTTCTGTCAGGGAAATCATGCCGGCGGCCGTCTCGCTAACCACGGCGCTCAAGTTGGCACGCAGCTCTTCGCGCAGACGTTGTAACTCAAGCAGGTTATTGTTGGTTCGATCAAACGCAACCGTGGCGCTCGCGCTGGCCTGGATACTGGCCAGCGCGGTCATTCCAACGATCACAAGCGCCACAACCGGCACCATAATCAATATTAGTAGCCGTAGGGCGATCGATAATCTGGATAACATGAGTCCTCCTTAAAATGCTGCCACGTTGGCGACCGTCAGATTGGCCGCCTCTTTTTTTATAATCCGGCAGTCGAGCCGACCGCCGATCAACTCAGTCAGGCTGCTTCGCGCCCCAGGGCGCTACACAAGCTGCTCCAATCAACGTCAAGCCATCGTTGATCATCGACTCGGAATGCCCCGCGCACATGGGCGGCGATGCGCTCAGGCAAAGCGGGGACGCGCACACCATGCTGCTCCGACAAAATGGCCGGTTGCTGCGGCAAGGTCGGAATGCCAAAGGCGGTCCATGCAGGCTCTGTGTGCATCACCAAGGTCCATGAGGGAGCCCGGGCGGGTGGCCGGTCTTCCAGATAAGCGTCCAGGTGATAGACCCCGACCAGGTTGCCGCGCAAATTCATCACCCCGCGGCACCAAGTGCAGGTACCCGGAACGCGGCGGGGCGCAGCGCCTTCGATGATCTCACTGAGGAAGCGGTCATCAAGCAGCAAACGATACTCGCCAACCGCAATGCCGCGTCGACGAATACGTCGCTCGCCAGCGCTGTGCTGCTGCATGACGGCATCGTGGCGGATAGGTGCACGGCGGGCCAACACCTTAAAAGCCGGCTGCAAACTCATCGTCTGTTCAGCCAACGGCTCAGTGGAGCCGCTCAATGGAATTGAGCCAAAGTGCCCTGGATATCCGCTGCGGTGTAGGGTTTGGTGATATAAGCCGACGCACCCTGTTCCAGCGCCCAAATCCGATCGGCCTTGTTTGACTTGCTGCTGACGATAACCACCGGAATCCCGCGCGTGGTCTCATCGTTTCGCAGCATCCTGCACGTTTCGAAACCATCCATATCGGGCATCAGAATATCCAGAAAAATCAAGTCCGGCCGGTCCGAGCGAGCCTTTTCCAAGGCCTCTCGACCACTGCTCGCGCTGGCGACCGTGATTCCGTTCTCGGAAACGATCTGCTGCAGATTCAATCGATCAGGCTCGGCGTCATCAACCACCAGTACACGTTGTACGCGTTTTACAGTCATTGTTGTTTTCCTATTAACTTAGATCAACATACCTGAGGTATCGGCTTGTCGTCAGCCGATAAAGAGTCTTGTTCGAGCGTGCATACGTCACGCCGATTGCCGGACCGCTTGTGGCAGCAATTCCCGCAGCACCAGATACAAATCCTCCGCCGCCACTGGTTTGGTCAAGTATCGATTGCAACCCGCGAGCATTCCCCGAATACGATCAAACGCGCCGTCGCGGGCGGTCAGCATGACCACCGGACAGTCGTCGTGTCTGTCCCGGCTCTTCAGGCGTCGACACGCCGTATATCCATCCATTTCCGGCAACTCGATATCCATGAAAACAATATCGAAAGGATGACGCTCGGCCATCTTCAAGCCTTCTTCGGCCGAGCCCACCAGCTTCACCCGTATACCGACCAATTCAAGAAGCGCGCGCATCTGCATACGCACAGTGGCCGAGTCATCCACGACCAGCGCAAGCGATGCATTGGGATTGCTGATGTGCTGCCTGTTGGTCGCGAACTCCGGGATAGCGCCCTGGTCGTCAACCTTCATTCCCGGATAAAGCTTGACCTGCTTGGCGACGATTTCATCCAGTGTTCTGATCAAGCGGGCGGCGAATCGACTGCGATTGAGGGTATAGCTGAAGTCATTGCTGGCCGAAAAATCCGGGTTACTCGAAATCAACAGGCGCGGTCGACCCGCCTGAAATGAGGAGGAGGCCGCCCAACGCTGTTGCGCGGTTGGGTCGTCGCCGTCTACCAGGGCAATGTCCACCTTGGTCCGGGCCGGTTCCAGCACGACCTCATAGCGCACACGCCGATGCCGGGTCAAATTGCACACCGACGAAACTGCGGTGCGCTCGGTCTGCGACAAGCCGAAAATTTCCAGATTGAAATT
This sequence comes from Wenzhouxiangella sp., assembly GCA_041744195.1. Lineage (GTDB taxonomy): Bacteria > Pseudomonadota > Gammaproteobacteria > Xanthomonadales > Wenzhouxiangellaceae > Wenzhouxiangella. Next base: position 23,096 of record JBGTLI010000295.1, read on the forward strand.
GCTTTGCTTCATAACCGGGGCGCGCTCACACTGCGCCGGGAAATAAATCCCGACCTGCCTGTCTTGCGGTGGGAGCTACCTGTCACGCGCTTACTCCGGCTCGTGTTCCCGACGCTGATGTACCGACCAACTCTCCGGCACCCGGCCGCACCTTGGTCAGGGTGGTACCAATGAAAAGCACGATCAGGCTGAGGATAAACAAGCCACCACCGACGACAGCTGGCGAGAGCGCCGTGTCCAAAGTGGCTTCATGATGGTCGGGCATAGCGTAGCTCCAGGCAAACATGCCCGAGTAATGCATGCCGCACACCGCGACGCCAGCAACCAGGGCAGCGACAATCAACTGCCATCCCTTTTCCAGATGAAATGCCATCCACAAGGCAGCACAAGAGGCCAGGATCGCAATGACCAGCGAGAGAATCACGATATTCCGATCCCAGTGCACCTCGGCGGGCATTTCCATGGCCAACATCCCAATGTAGTGCATCGCGCCAATCGAGCCGCCCATGACCACGCCTCCGGCGACAATGCCGAGCGGCCCGCGCGTCCCTATTCCGACAATGGAAAATCCGATCGCGCAACCGATAATCACAAAAATCATCGACAAGCCCGTAAGCCACAGGTTGTAATTCATGGGCATACCCATATCAAACGCCATCATGCCGACAAAATGCATGGACCAGACACCTACGCTACCGAGAATCACGGCCGCCCAGATGATCCAAACCAGACGTTCGCGGGTTGACACCTTGAGCGACTCGCGTGCGAATGCCAATGCGGTATAGGAGCCACAAACGGCAATCACGTATGACAGAAAAACCAGAAACGGGTTGAACCCACTTAGTTGCGTTTCGATCAGCATTTTCTCCCCAACTCCTTAGCGGTTAGTAATCATTACCGGCGGACAAGCCAGTAAATTTAATTTTCAAGCCATCGGTGGAATTATCTAAAGGCCCTATGGCCGCATGGCAAGATTACGGCCAAGAGTTAATTTCCCTCATTCTGGATAAAAGAGTAGCCGCATATTTCTATAATTGCAATAGGGGAAGTGTGATGCGGCGCACTATTGGCGGCTGGGCGGGTGCCACCAACGGAATAGTTTTCGACCTTTGTGGCAGTCAAGAGTGTGGAATCTGATTATAAGAACTGGGGTGGTTTCGATTTTGGTCAAGCGCGCATGGACTTTTTCGTCTATATTGTGGCGGCATTTTGCGAGACTATTAATCCCCCAATGGAGAAAAATAATGACCCGTTCCCTCATCACCCTTGCTGCATTTGGCTTCCTGTCAACCAGCGCCATGGCCCAGTCGCAAGGCGACTGGCTTCTGCGCGTCGGACTGGGGCATGTCAGCCCTGATGTATCCAGCAGCAACCTGGTTGTGAGCAACACCGAACTGGCGGGATACCAGATTGACGTGGGCTCCAGCACCCGCCCCATTGTCAACCTCACCTGGATGGCGACCAACAACTTCGGGATCGAACTATTGGCTGCCTGGCCGTTTGAACACAGTATCAGCGGAGATGGCGTGCTGGGCGGCGCTGGCAAGCTGGGCGAAACCAAACACCTGCCGCCGACCCTGAGCTTCCAGTACCACTTCCTGCCCAACCAGGCCGTCCGTCCATACGCTGGGCTGGGGTTGAACTACACCATTTTCTTCGATTCCAGTACAACGGCTACGCTGGACAACGCCCTGGGCGGCCCGTCCAGTCTCAACATCAAGGATTCGTTTGGCCTGGCTCTGCAGCTGGGCGCCGATGTTGCCCTGACCGACGCCATCTTTTTCAATGTCGACCTGCGCTACATTCAAATCGAGGCCGATGCGCGGATCCGCACCGATCTGCCCAATGGTTCACGATTGACCAGCCGCATCAAGTCAGACCTTGATCCCTGGGTATTCTCCGCCGCTGTAGGATTTCGCTTCTAAGCGCGGGTTATACACCATTCTTCGGCAGCGCCGTTTTGGAGGCTGGCGCTCCTTGCCCGCAACGGGCAAGGAGCGCCAGTTGGAATAACGAATGGTGCGTGATGAGTCGACACAGTGAACCCGTGCTGCCGGGTCCTGAATCTTTCATCAGGGGTCCAGCAACTGATCCAGCGCCAGACGAATTCCTTTTGGCTCGACCCACGGTTGCCTCAGAACGACAACGCCCTCGTTGTCGATCACAAAGGCCGGTGAAGGGGCCGCTCCGTAAGTTTTCCAGGTCTGGTTGTCGATTTCATCGACCAGAATCAGATCCTCACGTTTAAGCGCGCTGGAGGACCACTGAGCCTGAGCGATGCGCTCGGCCAGGGTGGCGGGCTGCGATACGCGAGTGCCGGTGATCCAGTTGGGAAAACTCAGCCATTCGTGATCTCTGTATGGGCTGCTTGCACCGACCGGGTGGGCTTCGGTGGTGTAGACAACTACGAATTGAACGCGGTCCTGGTAGTCGCGCTGCAACTTGAAAATATCGAAGCGCCGGTACCGGTAAACCGGACAGGAGTGTGACCCGAGTTGCAGCACGATCGGTTGATCGCCGACAAGTTCAGATAGTGAGACGGTAGACCCGTCTAGGCGTCGGACTTCCAGCTCCGGCGCCGGCTGACCCGGCTCTGGCGCTGTTTCCGGGAAATGAGCCAGCTCTTCGCCGGCTTCAATCGGAAACAACAGCGCACAACCACTGCTGAGCATCGCGATGCTGGCCAGCAGCACAACTATCGGTGAGAAATTCATGCCTCAGTTGACCGCAATCAGGCGCAGTTTATTGCAAGACCGAAATTGAATACCCCGTGAGCCGATCGGGTTGGCATTGATCTCGCTTTACCGATGGCGGATTTTTCGATTTTGACCAGTAAGCGGAAAGTCTGACGCTGACAGTCTCTGTGAGCAAAGTGCAGACAGTCGGTTTGTTTGCCGGAGGTCCAATCGCACCGGAAAGAAGGTGATGATCCCCTCACGAAATCAGGCTTGGCATGAGAATTGCTGTTTTTATAGGTGGAGTTTTGCGATTGAATCGTTCGGTCTTATTCCGGACGCGTCAGGCGGATTATGCGATGGGAGACGCTTTCATGGAATTATTGCTAGTTGACATACGCACCCTGGCCTTGGTCTCGTGTCTGGGAGGCGTCATCATGGCTGGAACCATGTTAGGGCTATTTACCGGCGGCACCAGGCCGGACGGCGTCATCGAATGGGGGATCGGCGGGCTCTACTACGGGTTGGGATATCTGCTCGCTTATCTGATGTTGACTCTGGAGCCCAGTATTCCCGGCTGGCTGGCGACGACACTGGTCCACAATTTAATCGGTCTGAGCCACGTTCTGATCCTGCTCGGGGTTCAGCGGCATCTGGGCCGAACCCCCTGGAATTGGGCACTCGCTGTGCCGGTCATTTTGCTCGCATTGTCCGGTTTTTCGGTTGACTGGCGGCAGATCCACCTGTCGTTCGCGGCAGAGACTGCTTTGATGGCGGCTTGCAGCGGTTATGCCGCCTTTCTATTATGGCGCGCACGCTCCCCCGGCCTGACAACTTGCCAACGTATGGCTGCCACAGCGCTGGCAATGTTTGCTTTGTTTCTCACCTCAGGCACCGCGCTTGCGCTGGTTAGCCCTGGTTCACTTGGTGACCCCTTGCTTCAGTCAGCGGCCTTTCTTGGCGGGATGCTGTTTGTCTTCATCCTGACCATGTCCCTGGTGTTGATACTGTTTAGCGGTGCCGAGATGGCCCTGCGCGATATCGCCCGGCGCGACTCCCTGACCGGACTGCTCAGTGACTATGCCCTCGGCGACATTTCGGCGCGCCACTGTGCGCGTGCGCGTCGCTACAAGGAGCCATTGAGCCTGCTGTCCATGGACATGGATAATTTCAAATCGGTCAACGACAAGTTCGGTCACTCCGGCGGCGATCAGGCACTGAAGGATGTGGCAAAAAAACTGACCCGGGATCTGCGGGAAACCGATCTGGCCTTTCGAGTCAATGGAAAGGCGTTTCTGGTGTTGATGCCATCAACCGGCCTGAACGAGGCTGTTATGGTGGCCGGGCGGCTGCGCCAATTGATCGCGGAATCGAGTTGCTATTATGGAGGACACCACATCCTGCTCACCGCGAGTTTCGGCGTGGCTGAATTGTGGCCCGAAAGCGAAAGCTTTGCTCAGGCAATGGGCCGGGCGGATCAGGCCCTGTCTCGGGCCAAGAAGAGCGGGGGCAACCAAGTGTGCCCGGCATCGAACGCACCTGCTGCAACGCGGTTTGCCGTTAGTTAAGCCCCAACGTTGCATCGAAAAACAGATTTAGTCGAAGATGCAAGTTTAATTCGATTATTCAGGTCTAAGTCCTTGAGTTCACGAAGACGAAGGCATGACATGCCACGACCTATCATTTTGTTTCTGTTCCTCGCGACGCTCGCTTCTACGCCCATGGCGTTTGCCGACGATGACAGTATTGCCGGCATTTATGCACCCTTCAGTGAAATTCTGGAGCGTCACTTAATCGAAAAGAATCTACACAATGACGGGCTGATCAGCGCTTTTGACTACCGCGCCGCGCTTGACGATCCGGAAACGACGGAACTGCTGGGGCGCCAGCGGGCCAGGCTGGCCGAATTCGACATCGATACGCTGGATACTCGTGAGCGAGCGATAGCGTTCTGGCTCAACGCCTACAACTTTTTCATGATCGCCCAGATTCTGGAGGAAAGGCCGGGCGGGAAATTGGTCGATTCGGTCTGGGACTATGGCGGACGCGTCAACCCGTTCCGCGCCAATATCTTCGAACGTGACCTGTTCAACATCGGCGGCGACAACTACAGCCTCGACGGAATGGAGAAGGGCGTCCTCCTGGGCGATAGCTACAAGGAAAAAGGCTGGAAGGAAGCACGGGTGCACTTTTCCGTCAATTGCGCCTCAGTCGGCTGCCCGCCGCTGCGAGCCAAGATCTTCACGCCGGATAATGTCGATGAACTGATGACCGAGAATACCCGCCGCGCCTTCAATACCGAGCGCCATCTTCGGGTAGATGGAGACACACTCCACCTGTCCGAGCTGTTCGACTGGTACAAAAGCCATTTCGTCAACGAGGAAGGCTCTGTACATGAATTCATCATCACCTATGCCGACGACGATGTGGCCGACAGGGTAGCCGCGACCAGGCGTATTCGCTTTATCGAATACGCCTGGTCGCTGAATTCACCCAAGAACTTTCCCCGATTCAACGACTGAACCTGTGCCGTTTACGAGCCGGTTTTGTTCAAAGTATACTGATCGATTCAAGACTTTTTCCGTACCCGTCCTGCCGTTGCATGAAACAGGGGCGGGCTGGATACGGTCTTTTAAGTACATTCATCCATTGGATTTCCGGAGCCATCAATGTTCAATAAACCGAGTTGCCCGATCCTGGCAGTTGCCTTGCTGCTTATTGCAAGCGCCGCCGGGGCAGAGATTTTTCCAGACGCCAACCAGGTTCAGCCCTTGCTGCCTGGCAGCGAAATACCGGCTCTCAAGCTGATGGAAGTTTCGGGGGAAGCGATCATCGTCGATCCCGGCGCCCTGGAAAAACCGATTGTGTTGACGTTCTACCGGGGTGGCTGGTGTCCCTATTGCAACCTCCACCTGGCCGAACTTCGCCATGCCGAGGAGAGGCTGCGTGAATTGGGTTTTGCCGTGTGGTTCGTCAGTCCGGACCGACCGGAGCTGCTGGCAGAAGGTGAGGATGCTGCGCAAGGCTACCAGTTGCTCTCGGATGCCGACGCCAGTGGAGCCGAGGCTTTTGGTGTCGCATTTCGCCTGGATGATGAGACCAATAGCCAGTACAAGAATTTCGGGATTGATATTGACAGCCGTTCCGGCGTGGCCAATCAGGTACTGCCGGTCGCCTCTACCTTCCTGATCGGTAAAGACGGCGTCGTGCAGTTCGCCTACGCCAACCCCGACTATACGGTTCGGCTTTCCCCCAAGGTGCTGGTTGCTGCCGCCGAGGCCTACGTCGAACAATCGCATCGCCGACTGCAACGGGCTCGGTGATTGAGCATGGGCCACGCAGCCCCAGCCGGGCAGATGAACAAATCAACTAAAATCTTCGACAAGCTTGATTCGGTATCACGGTCCCGCGTCGAGGCTTTGGTGGCTGTCGCGCGCGATTTCGGCCTGCGTGGCTGGACCCCGGCGACCAGTGGCAATTACTCGGTGCGGCTGGAGGATGGCCGTATCGCCGTGACCCGGTCAGGTGCCGACAAGCGACGTCTGGCACCCGGCGATCTTTTGCTGCCGGACACCAATGGCATGCTGACTGCGGGCGCGCGACCGTCAGCAGAAACTCCTTTGCATCTGCAGATCTACCAACAAAAACCCAATGTGAAAGCCGTTCTGCATGTGCATTCGCCGGCGGTCACCGTCGCCTCCCGACTGACGCTCGGTGGGCGCGGGATTCGTTTTCACAACTATGAATTGCTTAAAGGGCTGAGCGGGGTCAAAACCCACGACATCGAGATTGAGCTGCCGGTCATTGCCAATGATCAGGACATGACCCGACTTGCCGCCGCCGCCGAGCCTTTGCTGCGCAAGGCAAACCTTTGCCCGGCCTATCTGATCGAAGGTCACGGCATCTATGCCTGGGGTGAGGATGTGGACGATGCGGCCCGCCACCTTGAGGTCATGGACTTCTTGCTGAACTGTTTCCTGCTGGAGCGAAACGCCGGATCATGAGTGAACTGAGAGTTTTTTTCGACGATAACCCGGCTGCGGCGACTTTTGCCAGCCGTGATCATGTCGCCATCGCCGCGCGCCTGCATCAGGCCGGCATTCGCTTCGAACGCTGGGAAGCCAGCCGGGCGATCGGCCCCGAGGACTCCCCGGAGGACATCCTCGCCGCCTATGCCGAGCCCATTGCCCGCCTGAAGAGCGAGGAAGGTTACGTTACTGTGGATGTGGTCAGCATGTGGCCGGATCATCCCGAGCGCGAAGCTGCGCGCAGGAAGTTTCTCGAAGAACACACCCACGCCGAGGACGAAGTCCGTTTTTTCGTCAATGGCAAGGGCTTGTTCAGCCTGCATGTCGGCAACGAGGTGCTTGAGGTTTTGTGCGAGCGCGGCGACCTGATCGGTGTGCCGGCCAATACCACCCACTGGTTTGATATGGGGCCCCGGCCCGAATTTACCGCCATTCGATTGTTTTCCAGCCCGCAAGGCTGGGTTGCCGACTTTACCGGCAGCGACATCGCCCGGCGTTTCAACCGCCTTGAGTCATGAAACGAATCGTCCTGACCGATATTGAAGGCACCATCGGCGACATTGCCTTTGTACGCACGGTGCTGTTTCCCTACGCGCGACAGGCTTTGCCTGAATTCATCGCGCAAAACGCCACCCGGCCGGCGGTTCGCGCCGAACTGGATGCGACCGGCAAACTGGCCGGCCTGGCCGCCGACGACACACCGGCACTGGTCCGCCAGCTTCAGGAGTGGATCGACCAGGACCGCAAGGCCACCCCGCTCAAAACGCTTCAGGGCATGATCTGGAAACAAGGCTATGCCAATGGAGATTTCGTCGCCCATCTGTATGCCGACGCGCATCGCTGGCTCGGCGCCCGCCATGCCGAGTCCGTTCCGATGTATGTCTACTCATCCGGCTCGGTGGCCGCCCAGGACCTGTACTTTCGCTACAGCAAGTTTGGCGATCTCAGGTCCTGGTTCGCCGGATTTTTCGACACCACCACCGGCCCGAAGAAGGAGGCTGAGTCGTACCGGGCCGTCAGTGAGCGGATCGGCGCGCCCGTGGGCCAGATCGTGTTTTTCTCCGACAGCGTCGAAGAACTGGATGCAGCAGCAACAGCTGGCATGAGCGTTGTCCAGATCTGCCGCGACGAACCGGGGCCAGGTGGCCATTATCCGGCCTTTTCTGATTTTGAATCGATTGACCTGAATCGTCTTTGACCAATGCAAAACGATCCGGCAAAACACCCGTCCGGATTTGATGATCGCATCTTGACCGGGCTCACCCGCCTTCCTGGTTCCTTGGCGCTGTCCGAGCAATAATAGACAGTCTGAACGGACCGGCGTCCCGGGCTGTAATTGAGGATTGGAATGGATCGGACCGAATCCCCTGGAGCTGGCGCGACTGGTTTTGAACCAATGGTCCAGCGCTGGATCGAGCGTGGTTCCGTCGAGGCGCTGGGCGGAATAGATTGCTTTGTCGTAGATACGGGCGCCGCTCGTTCATCGGATCAGGCGGTTTTGTGGTTGCACGGGTTTCCATCCAGTTCGCTGGATTGGCGGGCAATCGTCGACAACCTGGCAGACCATCACCGCCATGTATTGATTGATCTCCCAGGGTTCGGGTGTTCGGCCAAGCCCTCCGGCCGGCACTACAGCTACTCTCTGATCGATCAGGCCGACCGGGTTGTATTGATGCTTGTGCGTCGCGGCATCAAACGAGTTGAACTGATCGCACACGACATGGGCACCAGCGTGGCATGTGAATTGCTGGCCCGGCAGGCAATGGGCCTGTTGCCGGTGGCGATCGAATCACTGGTGCTCACCAATGGCAGCATCTATATCGAACAGGCGCGCCTGACACGCTCGCAAAAATTGCTGCGGTCGCCGCTGGCCGGCTTGTATGCGCGGCTGGCGCGTGAGGCGATCTTTCGCTGGCAGATCCGGAAAATCCTTGGCCAGCCAATTGCCGAAGCCGAGCTGGGCGCAATGTGGCAACTCATGAGCTACCAGAATGGTCTGGCAACCTTGCCCGACACCATTTGCTACGTCGATGAACGCTATCAATACTATCGCCGCTGGACCGATCCGCTGGCCGCGCTGGATCTTCCGGTCCAGATCATCTGGGGAAGACTCGATCCGGTGGCGGTCGCGGCCATCGGCCAACGACTGGCCGACACTATCCCCTGCGCCACCATGACCTGGCTTGACCATTGCGGTCATTTTCCGATGCTTGAGGATAAGGCGGCCTTCACGGCCGTGGTCGCTGATTTTCTGCAGCGGAAGTAACCGATGGCGCCGCAGCAATTAGTTTCAGGCCCGGAAGCGCCCGCGATAGATAGGATTTGCTGCCGGCCTGAATTCGCGTTAAATGGCGAGTTATAATATATTTGGCCTTCAATTCGACAAAGGTGGCGAGTATGGATATTTCTGCAGTCGTGTCGGACGATGCCGTTGTTGAGGAACTGGGGCGGCGCTTGGCGCAGCGGCGACTGGAGTTGCGCTTGAGTCAGGCCGAATTGGCCGAGCAGGCCGGTGTGGGCAAGCGAACGGTGGAGCGGGTGGAAGCCGGGGCATCGGTTCAATTGACCAACTGGATTCGGTTGCTGCGCGTGCTTGAGCTGCTGCCCGCGCTCAACGCCATGATTCCGACCGGAATGGTTCGACCCATGACCCTGTTGAAACAGGGTGGCAAGCTGCCTCGGCGCGTGCGGAAGCGGGACAAGGATCAAGCCCCACCGCCCAAGCCATGGTCCTGGGATGATGCCGGGTGAGCAGCCTGGCCGAAGTCCGGCTTTGGGGCCGCACGGTCGGCGCGGTAGGGCTGATGGACGGCGAAGCGGTGGCATCGTTTGAGTACGCGCCCGATTTCATTGGCAGCGGCATCGAGATTGCTCCGCTGACAATGCCGTTATCTGATCGCGTGTATCGATTCCCTGAGCTTTCGCGGCAGGCTTTTCACGGGCTGCCCGGGCTGCTGGCTGATTCCCTACCCGACAAATTCGGCCATCGCCTGATTGAAGCCTGGCTGGCACGACAGGGACGAGCACCCGGCTCCATGAATACGGTCGAGCGCCTGAGCTACACCGGACGGCGTGGCATGGGCGCATTGGAATTCGAGCCTCGGCTTGGACCCAGGGCGCGCGAATCGCGCCGCCTGAAGGTCGATGCCCTGGTCGCATTGGCATCGAAGGTGCTGAACCAACGTGAAGCCCTGAGCGCCAGTTTCGATGCGGACACCAGCGAGCGTGCCGTTGCCGACATTCTGCGGGTCGGCACCTCGGCCGGCGGCGCCCGGGCCAAGGCGGTGGTGGCCTGGAATCCGGAATCCGGCGAGGTACGATCGGGCCAGGTCGACCCCGGCAGTGGATTCGGACACTGGCTGTTGAAATTCGATGGTGTCAGCTCGAATCGTGACCGTGAGCTGGACGACCCGCAGGGATACGGCGCCATTGAGTACGCCTACCATCTGATGGCCCGCGACGCCGGCATCGAGATGAGCGAGTGCCGATTGCTGGAGGAGAATGGCCGTCGTCATTTCGTAACCCGCCGATTTGATCGAACGCCCGAAGGCGCCAAATTGCATATGCAATCACTGGGGGCCATGGCGCACTTCGACTTCAATCTGCCCGGCGCCTACAGCTACGAGCAGGCTTTTCAGGTCATGCGCAGGCTCGGCCTGTCGATGGCCGAGTTCGAGCAGTTTTACCGTCGCGTGGCGTTCAATGTTCTGGGCCGCAATCAGGACGATCATGTCAAGAACATTGCTTTTCTCATGGATCGCAGCGGCCGTTGGCGTCTGGCCCCGACCTTCGACCTGGTTTTCAGCCGGTCTGAAGCGGGGCCGTGACAAGACGCTGTTCAATGAAGTCCGCCAATCAATACTGGCCTGGCCAGACTATGCTCGACAGGCCGACCTGCCAGCGGCTACCACAAGACGCATCCAGTCGCTGCTAAGAGCGGACAGCTTGAAGGCGAATTAACCCAAAAACCCCTGACCACACGAATGGCCAGGGTTCTCTGTTTCCAACTGCCTTCTGCTTTTCTTGAACGGATATCTTGGCTATTCGTTTGCCCGCAGTAGCCTTTGCCTTGCCGGGTTACTGGTTTCAGATCAGCGTGGAACGCTTCAGGACGACAGCCGCCATTGCCAGCATCAAGAGCAGCAGCACGGCCAGGCCGATGGGTGAAAAGATCGGGACGCTGAAGGCAGCTACACCGGGTTGAGAGTTGTTGAAGGTGCAGATGATGCTCTCGCCGGCATCCAGGTCGATGGCTTCAACCGGCGAGCCGTCGTCACAGATGGCGCTATCGAGCTGCCAGCCCTGCGGCACGGTTTCGGTGACGCTGTAGACACCGGGCGGCAGCGTTTCGGTCACGAATTCGCCGTGCATCAGCTCGAAGTTGCCGAGGTCGCCGCTAAAGCTGAATGACTCGCCACTGTCGGCAGGATCGGCTTCCTTGATGATGGTGATGGTGCCGAACTCGCCGGCAAGCAGGCTGTTGGTGAACACACAGCTGCGACATGGTCTGAGCGTTACCGCATATAGGGGTTTAATCAGCCTGGACGACGCAGGTCCGCCAGCAGCCGATCGGTCTCTTTTTTCACCACGGCATAGCATTCGCAGGATCGGCGCTCGAGTTCGAAGCGGTCGAGGACGGTGATGTGACCCCGCTTATAGGCAATGACTCCAGCGGCCTGCAGCTTGTGGGCTGACTCGGTGACTCCCTCGCGTCTCACCCCGAGCATGTTTGCGATTAACTCCTGAGTCATGGTGAGTTCATTGCCTTTCAGGCGATCCAATGACAATAGCAGCCAGCGACACAATTGCTGGTCAATCGAATGATGCCGATTACAGGCGGCGGTCTGGGCCATCTGGGTGATCAGCGCCTGGGTATAGCGCAACAGCAAGTGATGCATATCCGTGTTGCGCCTGAACTCGCTCTTGATGGTTGCCGCTGACAGGCGATAGGCATGCCCCTCACTCTGAACGATCGCCCGGCTTGGGGTACTTTCGCCGCCCATAAACAGGGCAATACCGAGGATGCCTTCGTTACCCACCACCGATATTTCGGCTGAACGGCCGTCTTCCATGACGTACAGCAGAGAAACGATAGAATCGGTAGGAAAATACACATCGCGCAGGACATCGCCGGACTCATACAGCGCCGCACCAAGCGGTAGTTCTGTCAGCTTGAGCAGGGGGTCGATTCGGGCGCGAACCTCTGCCGGCATGGCGGCCAGAAGGAGGTTGTTCTCCGGCGCTGGCTTGTCAAACGAGGATATAATCGGTCTGCTCCAGTGGTCGATAAGGCAAGTCATGCAGACTTGCTGGCGCCTTCATCGAATCGATTCAGACCGTCGCTTGTGCCGCTGGACAGTGTCCGGGGCTTCCATTTGCTTTATCACTATGCAAATGCTCAAATATAACTTTCTTGACAACTCAGATCCTGGGAAAAGCACTTGCAACTAATGCCGATCAACAACTGGGCCTGACAATGCGATCTGCATCGCACTCGATATCGGTTTCTGGATCCGCGCACGGCAATTGATGATCATTGTCTCGCGTCAATTACTTTGTCCGGTCGGCGACAATTAAAATGGCCGGTCGGTTAGAGTTTTTTCCTGCCTAGCACTTTTGTTCCTGTTTCTCCTTTTTCCTAGTGGATTGAGCTCGCTTTCGATAGCTTTCGCCGG
>JBGTLI010000296.1:0-14828 GCA_041744195.1 Wenzhouxiangella sp.
ACTGCCCGACAGCCTGCGGGAAGAATTTACCCGAGCCGGACGGACCCTGCTGGCCAGGCTGGAGAATGCCGATACCGCCGGCCTGGTTCTGGCCCAGCGTGACAAGTCCGGCTGCGAGGGCGCGAACGCGAGCTGCTAGTGTACCCCGTCACTAATATTGTGACATTCAGCGGGCCGCAAAGGGGTGAGCCGCAAGGCTATGGATCGCCGGGAAGGGTCGTTCCCTTGCCAAGATCCATAACGCCGCGGATGGCCCCTTTGCTGCCCGCCCGAAGGGAGTTCGCCTGCGCCGCCAAGGCTGCGTTGCGCCCCTTGCAAAGGGGGTGGGCCATTCACTGCGGGTCGCGCCTTGCCCTGACGGCGCAGGCGAGCTCTGAAAGTTACAATATTAGTGACGGGGTACACTAGTGGCGGAGTACTATATCGGCCTGATCTCCGGCACCAGCATGGACGGCATTGATGCCGTCGTGGTCGACTTTGCATCCGCCGTCCCCACCCTGCTGGCATCCGGCAGTCAGCCATTCGACCCCGCCATTCGCCATGAACTGGACCGGGTCCGCTCAGACCCCGATAACTACCCGACCGCCAGCCTGGCAAAACTCGATGCCCAACTCGGGGATATCTTTGCCGGGACTGCAAGCGCCGTCATCACCAGGGCCGGGCTGACGCCGGATCGCATTCGAGCCATTGGCTCCCACGGCCAGACCATCGTTCACCGCGCCGATGCCGACCCCCCTTATACCGTGCAGATCGGCGATCCGCACCGAATCGCAGCCCGTACCGGTATCACGACCGTGGCCGATTTTCGCCGCGCCGACCTGGCAGTCGGTGGCCAGGGCGCGCCGCTGGCGCCGCTGGTGCATCATGATTTGCTGCGTTCGGATGAGGAGGATCGACTCGTGGTCAACCTCGGAGGAATCGCCAATATCACCGTCCTGCCGGCAGCCGGCGGCGTTTCCGGATTCGATACCGGACCAGCCAACTGTTTCCTGGACGACTGGTTTCGTCGCCATCATGACAATCGCTATGACAATCGTGGCCGCTGGGCCGCCTCGGGGCAGGTCGACAGCGAACTGCTTGAGCGGCTACTCGACGACCCCTTTTTTGCCTTGCCCCCACCCAAAAGCACCGGGATCGAATACTTTTCATCGCGGTGGCTGACCGGGCGGCTGCCTGAGTGGGCTGCCGCGCGTCCGGCCGATGTGCAAGCCACGCTGGTCGAGTTCAGCGCCTTGAGTCTTTCCCGGGCCATCCTGGCCGCAAAAGCCGCGGTTCAGCGCCTGATCGTTTGCGGCGGCGGCGTGCACAACCACCAGTTGATGGCGCGCATCGCTCACCAATTGCCGGGTGTGCCAATCGAATCCAGCGCCGACCACGGCATCGATCCCGACCTGGTCGAAGCTACCCTCTTTGCCTGGCTGGCCCGCGAACGTCTGGCCGGCCGCCGCGTCAATACCCCTGCCATCACCGGCGCCACACACGCTGTCCTCAGTGGCGTGGTCTGCGAGCCTTAAGCCCCCTCATTGAAAACCCGGGCTGTTCCGCCGTGGTCTAATATTGCCCTGTTCTATACGAAGTGGAGATGACGATGAAGGCTTGGCTGGTATTTCCATTGATCGCGGTCGTGCTGAGCGCCTGTACTGAACCAACCGCGCCAGCCGAACAATCGGCCGCGGCTGAAGAGCAGGCCGCGGTCAATGCCGAGCCGGAGCGGGAACAACATCTGGCCGTTCGGGCACAGACCGACCCCGAAGGCCTGCGCCAGGCCATGCGCGACCCCGTTCAGCGCCTGGCGATACTGGAAACCATGCAGCAGCAACGCGCCGAACGCGAACAGGATCCTGAGCAGGCGCAACGGCGCGAGGAAATGCGCGAACGCCTGCGCCAGCGGCGCGAAGACTTGGGTGCTGACACCGAGGCCCAGCCGATCGTTCAACGGCGCGCCACCCTGCGCGGCAACTGGTGGGAAGAACCAGCGCTGGTCGAATCACTGGAACTGGCGCCAGACCAAGCCGAAAACCTGGGTCAGGCGCATCAGGCGCTTGATCAGGCCCGGCAAAGTTCGCGTCAGGTTCTTGCTCAAGTCCAACGCCAACTCACCCCAGCCCTGCAGGCCGTCGATCGCGACACCATCCATCGGCTGCTTGATCAGCGCCAGGCCGCTACCACCGCACTGGCCGAGGCGGAAAACGCCTGGCTGCTGAACCTGGTCGATGAACTGTCAGAAGAACAATTTCAGACCCTGGCGTCAGAATACCCGCATTTGCTGGTTTCCCGCCGCCGCTAAGTCGGGTGGCGTCCGTTCTCAGCCAGGCGCTGCCTTGGCGAATACATCGCCGAGGCGTTCCTGCAAACGATGGCGAATCCACCACAGCAAAATCAGGCTGGGGGTCACCATCAGCGTGGTAATGCAGAAGAACAAGGCCCAGCTATCAAGCCAGGTCACCATCGTGCCACTGACCATGGCCAGAGAGGTCCGGCCAAAGTTGCCGATCGAGGCCAGCAAGGCGTATTGGGTGGCGGTATAGACCTTGCTGGTCAGGTAGGAGATGAATGAGACGTAGGCCACGGTGGAAAAGGCCGTAGTCAGGTTATCAATGACCTCCGCCAGCACGAACAACTGGACGCTGGGTCCGATCACGGCGATCAAGGCATACACCAGGTTGGCCAGGGCCATGACGATGCCGCTGATCATCAACCCACGGAAAATGCCCAGGCGCACGTTGATGATGCCGCTCAGGAAAACGAAACAGACCATGGTGAACCAGCCGAATACGCCGCTGACCCAGCCGACCTGTTCCGGCGTGAATCCGATCTCCTGGTAAAAAACCGGCGCCATCCGGCCCATAAAGGCCTCGCCAATCTTGAAGATGAAGGCAAACACCAGGATGGCCATCGCCAGGAACAAGCCATTGCGACGGAAAAATTCGATAAATGGCTGAAACACCGTCACAAACAGCCAGGCCTCGGCCTGCTTGATTCGTCCGCCACCCGGGGTTTGCGCGAGCAAGCGCCGCACCCTGGCCTCATCCTCGGCCTGAACGATTTCGCGCGGGGAATCCGGCTCCGGCACCAAAAGGGTGATCACGATCAGGCCCAGGGCGCAGATCGCCAGGAACATGAAAGCCAAAAACCAGTCATCGGTGCGCCCGGCAATGATGAACGCGGCGGCTCCGGGCAGGCCGGCGCCGGTCCACCAGCCCGCGGTAGCCGCCGAGGCGCCGGCCGCCATCATGCGACCCTCCTCGCGCGGAATGGACTCGATGCGGTAGGCATCGATGCTGACATCCTGGGTGGCGCCGGAAATCACGACAAAGGCGGCGGCGACGGCAATGACTGCTGTGCCGTAAGTCAGGCCAACCAGGGCAATGGCCAGAGCGCCAAGGGCCAGGCCGAACTGGGCCAGCAGGATCCAGCCCCGGCGCTGGCCGAAGCGTCGACACAACCAGGGCAGGCGAACGCGGTCCTGTAGCGGTGCCCAGAGAAAGTTCAGCGCAAAGATCATGGCCACGCCACCGAGGATGGCAATATCGGCCCGGGTCAAGCCAGCGCTGGAGAGCCAGAAACCAAAGATTTTACCGATGATGGACCACGGAAACCCACTGGCGAATCCAAGCGCGAATATGTAGGCCACGCGCCGGTCGCGGAACATGCTGAGATAGCTGGCCATTGCCGTTATTTATAATCCAGAATCAGCGGGGCGTGGTCTGAAAAGCGTTCCGCGCGGTAGATCTCGGCCTTCTTGATCCGGCCGCTCAGGCCCTGGCTGACGACGTGGTAATCAATCCGCCAGCCGACATTCTTGGCCCAGGCCTGGCCGCGGTTGGACCACCAGGTGTATTGATCCGGCTCGGATTCGACTTCACGGAAGGCATCGACCATGCCGACCGGGCCAAAGACCTCGTCCATCCAGGCCCGTTCTTCAGGAAGAAACCCGGAATTCTTCTGATTGGATTTCCAGTTCTTCAGATCGATTTCCCGGTGCGCGATATTCCAGTCGCCGCAGATGACGTAGTCGCGGCCATCGGCGGCCAGCGCTTCCAGGTGCGGGCGCAGGTGATCCATGCAACGGTACTTGAACGCCTGGCGCTCTTCCTTCGAGGTGCCGGAAGGCAGGTAGAGCGAGATCACGCTCAGGTTGCCGAAATCACCCTGCAGCCAGCGCCCCTCGCGATCGAATTCGGGCCAGCCAATGCCATAGTTGACCCGATCGGGCTGGAGCTTCGAGTACAAGGCCACGCCTGAATAGCCGCGCTTTTCGGCATCGTGATAGAAACAGTGATAGCCGGGCGGAAAAAAATGCCGGTCGATCAACTGAGCCAACTGGGCCTTGGTTTCCTGGATACAGACAAAATCAGCCTGCTGGCCCGAAAGCCAGTCAAAAAAGCCTTTGCGAGCGGCCGAACGAATGCCGTTGGCGTTCAGGGTGATGATTTTCATGGAAGTTGTTATTGGTGCTGGGCAAGAAGCGACCTTATATTAACCCGCCGCCTGGCTAAATTTTCGTCGCCTGATCGCGAAATTTTATGCAAATGCCGGGTCAGTGCAACCGTGTGAGACGGGGATGGTCAGTCAGGTCGAACGCGCACGCCGTCTTGAATCTGGTCGCCCGGATGGGTCACCACTTTTTCACCCGGGGTTATTCCGCCCAGAATCTGGGTGACCAGGCCGCTGGCCCGGCCTCGTTCAATGGCACGCAACCGGGCACGGCCGTCTTCAATGACATACACCCGCCACTGGCCATCGACCCGGAACAACGCGCTGGTCGGCAACTGCACGATATCCTCGCCTTCCCAAAGCAGAAACTCCGCCTCGACCCGATAACCCACGCCCAACGTGTCCCAGGCCTGTTCCGGATCGGCCAGGTCAATGATCACCGGCACCCGCTGCTCCTCGACACCCAGCGCCGACACGCGGGTGAATCCGGCCGGCTCAACGCGCCGCACCGTACCCTCCAGCACCTCATCACCACCCCAGCCTGTCAACAAGACCCGCATGCCCGGCCGCAACCGCACCGCAACCATCGACAGCAGGTCCACCTGCACTTCCAGCTCATCGAGGCTGCCAACATCGAGCACCGGCTCACCAGCCAGGATGGCGCCCTCGCAGCATCGGTGCCGCCGCAGCACCAGGCCCGAGGCCGGTGACCGAACTTCCAGTTCAGGCTGGCCGGCCGGGCGCTCACCAGAAGCAATATCAAGCATCATGCGCAGGCTCTCAATTTCAAAGCCCGCCACCTCGACCGCGGATTCGGCGGCACGGCGTGCGGCTGACCGGCGGTCACGCTCGCTGCGCGCCCGCTCAAGTTCGGTGGTGGAAACCAGGCCACGCTCATACAACTGACGGTAACGCTGATATTCGGACTCGGCGAAACCGAGATCGGCTTCGGCGGTTTCCAGAAGCGCCTGAGCGTTCTGCCGACCTGCCCGGGCTGCTGCCAGGTTCTCGCGCGCCTGCTCGAGACTGCGGGCATCAAGCGCCGGGGCCGGCGGTGGTTCCAGGCGAAACAAGGTCTGGCCCAGTTCAACCGCATCGCCAGGCTCGGGTTCGACCCGCTGCAAATAGCCGCCGATCGGGGCCGAAACTGTGTAGGTCTCCCGCAGGCGCGTGCGACCTTCTTCGTCCACAGATTCGACAAACCGGCCCGAAATCACCTCCGCGCTGCTGACCGGCACCGGCGACGGCCGCAGCGCCAAAACCAGCAACACCAGCAAGGCCACACCCACCACCGGCAAAACCCACCGCTTGTTCATCCTCATCTTTTCACCTTTCACCTTTCACCTTTCACCTTTCACCTTTCACCTTTCACCTTTCACCTTTTTACCTTTCAACCGCCCTCGCCTCCTCCCACCTAAAACACCCCACCAAATGATCATTCACCATGCCGGTCGCCTGCATGTGCGCGTAGACAATGGTTGGGCCGACGAAGCGGAAGCCGCGTTTTTTCAGATCCTTGCTCAGCTTTTCCGACAGCGGCGTGGAAGCCGGGACCTCCGGCATGCTGCTAAAGCGATTGATGATCGGCTCGCCATCGACCCAGTCCCAGATATAGTGATCGAAACTGCCATGACTTTCCTGGATTTTCAGAAAAGCTGCTGCATTGGTGATTGCGCTTTCGATTTTCAAACGATTGCGCACAATGCCGGCGTTGGCCATCAGGCGCTCGACTTCGGCCGGGCCGAACCCGGCAACAACCCGGGGGTCGAAGCCGGCAAAGGCTTCCCGGTAGGCCTCCCGCTTGCGCAGAATCGTGATCCAGGACAAGCCCGCCTGGGCGCCTTCGAGAATGAGAAACTCGAACAACTTTTTATCGTCATGAACAGGCACGCCCCACTCCTGGTCGTGATAGGTGCAATAAAGTGGATCATCGCCTGCCCAGGGGCAACGTAATCTATTCATCATTATTCATGGCCGGGTTCGGGATGCGCTAAGCTTAGCTGCAAACCTGCCTGTTGCATAAGGAGCAGCCATGAAATACTTGAACGTTATGACATCGGTCGTGCTTCTGACCGCCATGATCACGGCCTGCGGCACCGAGCCCGAGCCGGTTGACACTGAACCTCGGGTGGAGGATCCCATGATTACAGAACACGGCCCAACTCTGGATATTGATGAAAGCGTGGCTGCTGCACGAACAAAAATGGCAGAGCGACTGAATATTGCAGAGGACGAGATCGATGTTGTCGAGGCCCGGCGTGTGACTTGGCCAAACGGTGCGCTGGGATGCCCGGAACCCGACATGATGTACACCCAGGCCCTGGTTGGCGGCTACTACATCAGGCTGCAGGCGGGGTCGGAAGTACACGCATACCATGCCGGTCGCGATGGCCAGCCATTCTACTGCCCGCAAGAGCGCAGCGAGCCGCCACGCGACACGCAGCACCCGACATCCTGATTTTTCCGGCGGCGTTAACGCGGTCTTGTCATTCCGGGTTGTAAGCTACGGCGATGGCTCGTCTTGCTCGCCTGATTTTTATTGTTGTACTCGCGTTGGTCCTCAGCGCGTGCGGCGTTCGTTCGGCCTACAATAATCTTGACTGGCTGACCATGCGCTGGCTGAACGATCAGGTCAGCCTCAACACCAAACAACAGTTGGCGGCCCGCCAGGCGCTTGCCGAGAAATTGAGCTGGCACTGTGCCAGCGAGCTGCCGCAGTATGCCGAATTCCTCCAGCGCATTGAGGCCGACGTTGCCACCGACCAGTTCACCGTCGCCCGCCTGACAGAGCATGGCGAGCAACTGGCCACCTTCGCCCGTCGCCTCGCAGCCGGGGCTCGCCCGGCGATCACGGACCTGCTGGCAAGCATGGACGACGACCAGGTCGAAGAACTACTGAAAAGCTTCCGGGATGGCAACGAAGAATACCGCGAACAAACCGTAGAGATCAGCGTCGAGCAGCGGCGACAGGACCAGGCCGAGGGCATGATCCGGGGCATGCGCCGCTTCGCCGGCCGCCCGACCGCCCAGCAACGCGAGCGCATGGGCCAGTGGGCCGCCGAACTGCAGCCCACCGCCCAACTCAATCTGGCCCAGCGCGAGCGCTGGCAGGCCCGCTTTGGCGAGACACTACAGCTCCGTCATGACCGGCCCGAATTCGATCAACGCATGGAAACTCTGCTCACCCCGGGTTCAGGCTGGTCGGATGAGTACCGCACGATCATGGAGTACAACCGCAATCGCACCCTGGAAGCCCTCGTCGATCTACACAACCTGGCGCCCGAGCGTCAGCTCAACCGCTTTCGCTCAAGACTTGATGGTTTGGCTAGTGATTTTGAGCGCTTGAGTTGTGGGTGAAGTGGTTGGGCGCGGGATCGGGTCTTATTCTTCCGCAACCCCGGTATCAAGGCCTAACTGGGCTTCCAGCGCGGCGACGCGTTGTTCGAGTTCGGCGACGCGGTCGGCCAGGGCGCTGTTTTGGGACTGGTCGGCACTGGCCCGGCTGGAGACGCTGGTCAGCATGTCGGCGCTGACCGGGCCGCAGAGCAGGTGCATGTAGCGGTCTTCGCGCTGGCCGGGGGCGCGGCCGAGGTCGACGACCATGGGGGCGTCGCGACTGGCGAGGCGATCGAGGTTGTAGCGAACATCATCAAGATCGTCGAAGCGGTGCAGTCGTTCCGAGCGGCTGTAGAGTTCGGATAGCGTCTGCGGGCCGCGCAACAGCAATAGGCCGATCAGGGCCCGCTGGGCCGGTGTCAGCTCAAGTGCGGTAGTGACCCGGTGGGCGTAACGGGTCGCCCGGGCGCCGAAATCACTCCTGACCAGGCCGCGCCCTTCGAGCTTGCGCAGGGTCTGGCCGACCCGGCCCGGATCCAGCTTCATCAGGGGATGACGGCTGGTTTTCTGGTTGCAAGCCGTCAGCGTCGCGTTCTGGGTCAAAGGATAATTTTCCGGCGTGGCCGATTCCTTTTCAATCAGGACACCGAGCACGCGAGCCTCTTCAGCATCCAGTGGCGGATCCAGGGGCAATTTTTGGTCCATTTCAGTGTTCTCGTTCATCCGCGCATGATCGCATGGAAGCATGAATCGAAAAAGCCTTAATGCGATGCCGAAAGCACAGGCAGATCAAAAGCTGTCTCTCGCCAAGGCGCCAAGACCGCCAAGTGCCAAAAGATAAAAACAAATTTAACGCAAAGGCGCAAAGACGCAAAGGTGTCAAGAAAGAACCGTTGGGATGTTGAAAGCTCGTTTTTTCTTCTTGGCGGCCTTGGCGCCTTGGCGTCTTGGCGAGAAACCGCTTTTGACCTGGTTTTGGCGCCTTAAGAACCGCTGACAGTGCAATCGACCAGGAACTGGATGACAGAGTGATCGCTCAGGTGGGCGAGCCAGGGGCCAATGGCGACGAGCACGCCGGTCAGCCCCATCAGTCCGGCGGCCAGCCAGCGCAGGCCGGGGCGATTGATTGCCGAGCGGAAGCGGAGCACGACCAGGCCGGCGCCCAGCAATAGCGGTACCGTGCCGAGACCGAACGAGACGATCAGAGCGGTGGTGGCCAGCGGATCGGCCAGCAGGACGGCGGCGGCCACCACGGTGTAGAGCAGGCCGCACGGCAACAAACCCCAGAGCAGGCCCAGGCCCAGGGCACGATCAAATGAAGTCACCGGCAACAGGCGAGCAAACAGTGGCAGCATCTTGTTGGTGAGCGGCGCGGCGATCTGCCCGGCCAGATCGCGAAAGCGGCCGGGCAAGGCGACGTAGGCGGCCATCAGCACGATCAGGCCGCCGAGCGCGACCCGCATCACGACCGGTGCGAGGTCGGGCATTACCGTGGCTGGCAACAGACCCAGCAAGGTCGCGAGCAGACCGATGGCCAGGTAACTGGCGATCCGTCCGGCATGAAAGCCGGTCGCAAGCATTGGACGTTTGCCAGGAATCTGGCTGTGGAGCATGCCGACGATGCCGCCACACATGCCGAGACAATGGGTCGAGCCGAACAGGCCGGCCAGCAGGCCGGTCAGGATGGCGGCTTCCGGGCTCATGAGCTCCGCGCTGGAGGATTATTGTCAGCCTCGTCCGGTGCCGCAATTTTCTCGTCCTCGTCGAGGATATCGAGGGCCGGCGTATCGAGGTCGTCGAACTGATCGTTGCGCACGGCCCAGAAGAAGGCAGCGATAGCGATGGCCATGAGGATCACCGATAGCGGGATCAGCACGTAGATGATGTTCATGACGTGCGGGGAGAAGGGAGAGGGGATACGGGAGACGGTAATTCATTCGCCCCGACCGCGCCTTCCTTCCTCTGATCGTGCAAGGAACGCCGGCCAAGGCGTTGGCCATTCAGGACCACCAGCAGGCTTGAGGCCGACATGCCAATGGCGGCAAGCCAGGGCGGCACGAAACCGGCAGCGGCGAATGGCAGCGCGGTCATGTTGTAGCCAAAGGCCCAGGCCAGATTCTGACCGACGATTCGACGCACGCGCGGGGCCAGGGCGAAGGCCGCGCTGACACGGCTCAGGCCCTTGCCGGTGATGACCAGGTCGGCTTGGGTGCGGGCGATATCGGCGCCTTCGGCCAGGGCCAGCGACACATCGGCGCCGGCAAGCACCGGGGCGTCGTTGATGCCGTCGCCCACCATAGCCACGCGCGCGTCTTGGGACTGCAGGCGTTGCACCAGGGCCAGCTTGTCGGCCGGCGTGCAGTCGGCCATCACGTTGGTAATTCCCAGACGAGCGGCGATAAGGTCAACGTTGTCGGCGCGATCGCCGGACGCGAGCCAGACTTCGAGCCCGGCGGCCTGCAAGTCAGTGACCAGGTTTTCAACACCTGAGCGCAAGGGGCTGTCGACGCGAAACCAGGCCAGCAGTTGGTCCCGGCGCGCCAGTGCGATCCATTGACCGCCGCCGGGTTCGACCGGCATCCGGTCCAGCCATTCGGCCACGTACCCTGGCTTGCCAAGCCGATATTCGATTCCGTCGATCTGGCCGCCCACCCCGCTGGCAGTGACGGCTTCGGCATTGGCGACCGCGGCACCATCATCATGGCGGACAAAGGCCGAGGCCACGGGATGGCGGCTGATCCGCTCCAGGCGCCCGGCCAGCAAACGAACCCGATCCTGATCAAGTTCGGCCAGGCAACGGGTTTCGCCGATGGTCATTTCCGACTGGGTCAGTGTGCCGGTCTTGTCGAGGACCACGTGGGTGATCTTCGGCAGTTTTTCCAGCGCTTCGGGCCGGCTGATCAGGATGCCGAGGCGGGCAAAGCCGCGCGCGGCGGCGGCCAGCGCCACCGGGGTACCCAGGGCCAGGGCGCACGGGCAAGAGACCACCAGCACCGCCAGCACGACCGGCAGCGCCATCGAAGGATCAATCTGCCACCAGACCAGGCCGGAAATGGTGGCGCCAGTCAGGACAAAGGCCACGAACCAGCCGGCCAGACGATCGGCCATGCGGGCCACGCTTGGTTTGTGGATGCGGGCCTGATCGAGCATGCGCACGATGCCGCACAGGGTCGTGGATTGGCCCAGGGCATCGCTGACAAGCACCCCCTGGCCGTCACGCACCAGGCTGCCAGCCAACACCCGGTCACCGACCACCCGGCGACGGGGTATGGACTCGCCGGACAACAGCGACTCATCGACCATCAGGTTGCCGGACTCGATCGTGCCGTCGGCAGGGATCGTTTCACCGGCACTGAGCTGAAGGCGGTCGCCGGCAGCCAGTTCGATCAGGCTGACCTGCTCGATGCCCGAACCGGTCAGGCGACGGGCCTGGGCCGGCAGCGAGCGGGCCAGCGCCGAATGCAACTGACCGGCATTCTGACGCGCCACCAATACCGCGTAACGACCGAGCAGCAGAAAAAAGATGAACATCACCACCGAGTCGAAATAGGCTTCGCCGGCATCCATCAGGGTAATGACAATGCTGGAGAAAAGCGCCAGTAGCATAGCCGCGGCAACCGGCACGTCCATGCCCATGCGGCCCTGGATCAGGGTGCGCCAGGCTGACTTGTAGAACAGCTGCCCGGCGTAGAGTGCCACCGGCACGGCCACGATCATGCTGATGAGCTGAAAAAAGCGTTCGGACTGGTGGTCGAGATCCTGCCAGGCGCCAATATAGACGGCCAGCGCGTAGCTCATGACCTGCATCATGCCCAGCCCGGCGACCACGATGTACTTGAGCATGGCGCGCCGCTCGGTCTGGTTGCGGGTCGCACCAGCGACGGGGGAGTCCAGGTGCGGCTGGTAACCCAACGAGGCCAGTCTGGCGGCAATGACGCTCAATGGAGTCCTGTCCGGATTCCAGACCAGGTGGGCGCGGCCGTCGGTGATATCCAAGCGGATTTCGGCCACCCCCGGCAATGCACCGACAAAGCGCGGAATCAACCAGGCACAGGCGGCGCAATGCACATTCTCGAGCACCAGGCTCAGCCGATATTGCCGGTCACAGTCGCTTCTACCGTAATGCGCCAGCACCGCCGGTCGATCCCAGGCGGCAAAATCACCGGGTGAGGACGCCTCGACTTCGGGCCGCTCGGGCAAGGCGTCGCGAAATTCGTAATAGCGCATCAGGCCCGCCGAATCGATCAAGCGCGCCACGCTCTGACAGCCGTGACAGCACATTGGCCGATCCAGGCCGCCAATCTCGGCCGTAATCTGCACGCCGGACGGGATGGCCTCACCGCAGTGCCAGCAGGGAGAGAGGCCTGAATGGGAAGCGACAGCGTTCACAGGCGCACTTGATTCACAGGCGCTTGGGTACCAGCTCGACTGGCTGGTCGCCGCTCATGCGGCCCGCCAACCACCAGGTCTGGGCGAGGTCGGTGACGATCACGTGCGCGCGTTCATGCGGCGCTGCGAGCACCGCCGAGTATTGACCCGGCCTCGTTTGCTGGAGACGGATGGTGGAATCACGATCCTGGACGGCCGGATGCTGAAACAGGACCAGCAGACTCTCCGGCAGATTCTGCACATCATCAGCCTCAAGGCTGAGCAATACCTGGCCTGCCTCGATGACGATCACACCGGTCAGGCCCAGCGCCCGGGCCGCTTCGGTCCGGCTTCGCATATCGGTGATGCCGCGACCGAGCCGTTCGTACTCGCCGGTCACCATCTCCGGCGGACTGGACAAAGCAATAAAGGCCAGGGTGGAGCCGGCAACGACGCCAAGCCCGAGCAGACCGAGAATGATCCAGGGCCAGGGCTCCCGGTACCAGGGATTGATTTCGCTTTGCTGCATATTTCTTTCAGTTCGGGTTCAGTGGGATGTAAAAGCGGGTTTCGACACTAACCAAACGATCAAAGTTCGACATATTGACACTAACTGTCATCGGCCACATGCCGGGGTTTCTAGCCAGCAGGGGGACGGCCACGGTCAGGGCGACATCGGCAGTCTGGCCAGGCTGAACCCGGACCGGTTCGGTCGGCTCGATCACGCGCAGGCCCTCCAGTCCGCGGGCATCGACGGTCACGGTCAAGGGCGCATCGGACCGGTTTGTCAGCCTGAGGCTGTAGGAATTTTCCAGCTCGGCGCCGACCACGCGGTAGAGCGCGGTGCGGTCACGATGCACATCGGCGATCAGGGGCTCGCGACCGGTCAGAATCGCCCCGATCAGAGTCGCCAGCGCCAGCAGAACGAAAAAGTAGATCCACAGGCGCGGCCGCAGGATCCGGATCGGCTTGCCCTGCACCGCATTGTCGGTCGTATAGCGGACCAGACCGCGGGGATACCCCATCTTGTCCATCACCTGGTCGCAGACATCGACACAGGCCGCGCAAGCGATGCATTCGATCTGCAGGCCATCGCGAATGTCGATACCGGTCGGGCAAACTTGGACACAGGCCATGCAGTCGATACAATCACCCAGGCCCAGCGCGGCCGGATCGGCGTCCCGGCGCCGGCCGCCGCGTGGCTCGCCACGGGTCTCGTCGTAAGCGATGATCAGGCTGTTATCGTCGAACATGGCCGACTGGAAGCGCGCGTACGGACACATGTACTTGCACACCTGCTCGCGCAGATACCCGGCGTTGCCGTAGGTGGCAAAGCCGTAAAACAGCATCCAGAATGCCTCCCAGCCGCCCAGATCGAAGCTAAGTACGCGGGGCCCCAGATCACGGATCGGCACAAAAAAGCCGACAAAGGAAAAACCGGTCCACAGGGCGAACCCGATCCACAGCAACTGCTTGGCGGACTTGCGCGCCAGTTTCTCCCGCGTCCAGGGGCCCTTGTCGAGCTTGATGCGCTTGTTGCGCGAGCCTTCGGTGACCCGCTCCATCCACAAAAAGGTTTCGGTCCAGACCGTCTGCGGGCAGGCGTAACCGCACCACAGACGACCGGCCAGGGCGGTGAAGAAGAACAGCGACAGGGCCGCCATGGCCAGCAACAGCGAAAGAATGAAAAGGTCCTGCGGCCAGAGGGTGATTCCGAAGAAATGAAACTGGCGCCCAGGCAGATCGAACAGCACCACCTGGGTACCACCCCAGTTGATCCAGGGCAAGACGTAGAACAGGCCCAGCAGTACCCAGGCGGCGATCAGCCGCAGACGAGCGAAGCGACCGGAGGTTTCGCGCGGATAGACCTTGGGTGGCTTGATGAACAGCGGGATGGTCTCGCTGCCGGCGGGCTGCAGGCTCATGAATCAGGCGCGTGTCCTGACCTTGCGGCTCTGGCCTTGCGAAACCGGCTGCTCGGTCGCAGCAGAAACCAGGTGAACAGGCTGGACGAGGCGGTGGCCGACCAGAACAGGAAGAAGGCAATGCTGTAGCCGCCCTGGCGCGAGATGTCCATTTCCGGGAAGGTGATATCGCGCAGGATAAGGGGGTCGACGAAGGCGAAAAAGACGACGGTCGCGACACCAGCAGCAAAAAACGATGGCCACAGTATGGCCCCCAGGCGCTGGACCAGGGGCCGGGGCGGTGGATCGCTGCCGACCGGTATGGTCGGCGTGACGCCCGACCGATCAGTCATAGTCGCTCTCGCCCGAGGTCTGGACGGCGCTGACATGATCATCGTCATAAGCGTCATGATCACCGTTGCCATGGGCAATATCTTCACGACTCCTTCCATCAAGGTCGTCTCGGCTGCCGTTCAGGCTCAGCACATAGGCCGTAACCAGGCGGGTTCGTGCCTCACCGAGCAGTTCCTTCTGTCCCGGCATCACGCCCTGGCGACCATCGGCTATGGTCTGCTGGATACTGGCAAGGCCACTGCCATAGATGTAGGCGCCGGCGGTCAAGTCGGGAGCGCCAAGCATGGAATTGCCGCGACCTTCCGGCCCGTGGCAGGCGGCGCACAACATGTCGTAATGGCGCTTGCCGGCGGCGGCCATGGTCTGGTCCACCGGCTGACCGGCCAGGTGCTGAGCGTAGATCGCCGTGCGCAGGATCTCCTGGCGATC
>JBGTLI010000297.1:0-14130 GCA_041744195.1 Wenzhouxiangella sp.
AAATCAACGCCGCCAATTGTGTCCATTGCAAGACCTGCGACATCGCCGATCCCTATCAGGTGATCAACTGGGTAACCCCGGAAGGTGGTTCAGGCCCGAATTACAGCAATCTGTAATTTGCCTTTAAACTGAGACTGTACCGGCGCACCCGGCACGGGCGCATATTCTGCGGCCGTCGCTGGGCGTGTTTTTCCGGCATTTCAACGTTCATGGATGCTATTCAATGACGAATACTTTCGGCCGCGTTCTTACTGTTACGACCTTTGGTGAAAGCCATGGGCCGGCCATTGGCTGTGTGATTGACGGCTTTCCGCCAGGTCTGGAAATCACGGCTGAAGAAATACGGGTCGACCTGATGCGGCGGGCCACCGGTCAGAGCCAGCACACCTCCCAGCGCAAGGAGGCTGAAGATGTCCAGATCCTCTCAGGCATGTTCGAAGACCGGACGACCGGCACGCCGATTGCGCTGCTGATCTACAACACGGATGCCCGGTCAAAGGACTACACCCGAATTGCCGGTCAATTCCGACCCGGGCATGCCGATTACACCTATCACCACAAGTACGGCCTGCGCGACTATCGCGGCGGCGGGCGCTCTTCGGCCAGGGAAACAGCGATGCGGGTTGCCGCCGGCGCACTGGCCCGAAAGTTCCTCAAAGACCGGCTCGGCGTCAGCATCACCGGCTGGATGGCGCAAATCGGCGATGTGGTCTGTGACCAGCATTTTGACGCCAGCGTGATTGATTCCAATCCATTCTTCTGCCCCGATGCGGCAAAAGTGGCGGAACTTGAAAGCTACATGAAACGCCTTTGGAAGTCCGGCGACTCGGTCGGCGCCCTGGTCAAGGCCCGTGCGATCGGCGTCCCGATCGGCCTTGGTGCCCCGGTCTATGGCAAGCTCGATGGCGACCTGGCCGCAGCGATGATGAGCATCAACGCAGTCAAGGGTGTTGAAATCGGCGCTGGTTTCAGGTCGGTGGCACAAAAAGGCACCGAGCATCGCGACGAGATCACCCCTGCCGGATTCGAGTCAAATCATGCTGGAGGCGTGCTCGGCGGTATCTCGACCGGACAGCCTGTTGAAATCGCAGTGGCATTCAAGCCGACTTCTTCATTGAGGCTGCCCGGCCGGACCGTTGATGTGGACGGCCAGCCCATTGAAATCATCACGACCGGGCGCCATGATCCCTGCGTTGGCATCCGGGCGATCCCCATCGTCGAGGCGATGCTGGCGCTGGTCATCATGGACCACTTTCTACTCAATCGCGCCCAGTGCGGTGACGTGCCGGGACAACAGCCAAGGATTCCTACATGACAGGCAAGACCTACAGGGTTGCCGTAGTCGGCGCCACCGGCCTGGTCGGTGAAGCCCTACTTGATTTACTCGCCGAACGAAACTTCCCAGTCAGTGAAGTGGCAGCGCTGGCCAGCAGCAGTTCGGTCGGACGTGAAGTGTCATTCGGCCGCAAATCATTGATTGTGGATGATTTGGCTACATTTGACTTCAGCGGCTGGGATTTCGCCCTGTTCTCGGCAGGCGCAGCGGTTTCAGCCAAATATGCCCCTGTGGCTGCGGGCGCAGGCTGCACGGTGATCGACAACACGTCGCATTTTCGGATGAAGCCCCAAGTGCCGCTGGTGGTGCCGGAGATCAACGCCCATGTTCTGGACTCGTTTACCGGTGGCGGCATCATTGCCAATCCAAACTGCTCTACCATTCAGATGTTGCTGGCGGTCGCCCCCATCCACCGGGAAGCGGGTGTGAGCCGGATCAACGTCTCGACTTACCAGTCGGTCTCCGGCGCCGGCAAGCCGGCCATGGAAGAACTGGGACGACAGTGCGCTGACCGCTTCAACTTTCGCGACCCGGAACCGTCGGTGTTCAAGGT
The DNA here is from genome assembly GCA_041744195.1 of Wenzhouxiangella sp. Classification (GTDB taxonomy): domain Bacteria; phylum Pseudomonadota; class Gammaproteobacteria; order Xanthomonadales; family Wenzhouxiangellaceae; genus Wenzhouxiangella. The sequence continues at coordinate 1,890 of JBGTLI010000297.1, forward strand.
GCCAATCGCATTCAATGTCATCCCGGCCATCGATAACTTCGAAGCCAATGGCTACACCAAAGAGGAAATGAAGATGCACCGCGAAACCCGGCGCATCCTCGACAGCGAAGACATCGTGGTCAACGCCACTGCCGTCCGGGTCCCGGTATTTGTTGGGCACGGTGAGGCGGTTCACCTGGAAACTACTGATTTTATTGAGCTTGAGAGGGTTCGCGAGTTGCTGTCGTCCGCGCCCGGGGTGGTTCTGCTCGGTGAGCGCGAACTGGCCACGCCATTGACCCATGCAGCAAGTCACGATGAGGTTTTTGTCTGCCGTTTGCGCCGGGATTTGAGCCATCCGCATGGTCTTGATTTCTGGGTGGTTTCGGATAATTTGCGCAAAGGCGCGGCGCTCAATGCCATTCAGATTGCCGAATATCTGGTGGCCAGAAACAGTTGAGTGGCGCAACTGCACCCAGGGACAGCCGGGTGAGCGCTGGGGCGCCAAAGCAGCCAGAGGTTTCATATTCACTGAAGTCATTGGTATACTCGCTTGAATTAACGATAATTAATACTTCAAAAGGTGGCCTGCTCCATGCGTTTTCTGACCGGTAAGTTGTTCGTGCTTGGTGTCCTGGGAGCGGCTTTGCTGATGTTCCCGGTCGACAGCTTGCGAGCTCTTGGCCTGGGAGAGGCCCGGGTCGATTCCTATCTGGGCCAGACGCTCGATGTGAGCGTCAGGCTGATCGAGGCTGATGCCGCTGCGCTGGATTCACTGACCGTCGCCCATGCCACGCCGGGCGACTACGAGCGCCTTGGCGTTCCTGCCGGAGCCACCGCGTTGGGGCTCGAAGTCACGGTCGATCGTCGGGTCAACCCGCCGGTGCTGCGCATTCGGTCACAGCGGCCGGTCAGTGATCCGGTCATTCAGTTTCTGGTCGATGCCCGCTGGTCCAGCGGGCGGGTCTTGCGTGAATACACGCTTTTTCTCGATCCTCCCACTCTGGACGTCGCACCTCCGGTTCGCCGAGATGATATTGCGCAAACCCGGGCCGAACCGGCTCAGATTGCCGAACCCAGGCCTGAGTCTGCGCCAACTGTCGAACCTGACCCGGTCCCTTCCCGTCCCGCGCCAGCTCCGGCCCCGGCCCCGGCCAGTGAGGGTCAGGCAGAACCCGAGCGCGTTGTCACTGCCGATCAGCAGCGGGCTGCGCAGTCGACGCCTGGAGTCATAGGCCCGATTGCTGCTGGGCAAACCCTTTGGAGTATCGCCGACGCCTGGCGCCCGGACACCAGCTTGACCATGAATCAGGTCATGCTGGCGATTCTGGACCGAAATCCGCAGGCTTTTATCGACGGTAACGTCAATCGCCTGATGCGCGGCGCCGAGTTGACCATGCCGTCTGAAGGTGAACTTGGCGCGCTGGGTGTTGCCGAGGCTGACCGCCGAATGGCGACCCAGATGCAGGCCTGGGAGCAAGGCAGCAGAGCCCGCGGTGTGCCGATTGTGGCCGAAGCGGCCGTCCCGGAAGTCGAACGCACCCGCCAGACGCCCGCCAGGCCGGCCGAGACTGAAATGGTACATCGGCTGGAAGTGGTTCCGCCTGAAAGTGACGTTTTCGACGACGGCCCCGCTGTATCGGATGGTGAAGTCGAGCGCGCCAGCAATCGCCTGTCCGACCTTGAAGACCAAATGTATTCCGAGGCGCTGGATAATAACGAACTGATGCAGCATATCGGCAGCATTCGCGAGGCGATTCGTACGCGCGAAGCCGCGGGTCTCGCTGTGGCTGATGAAGAATTGGCGATATTCGAGGCCAGGCTGCGTGAGGCGCGCGCTGACCGTGAAGAATCCGAGCGATTGCTGGCGGAGTTGGAATCTGCTGCGACTGATGACGAGTTCAGTGCCTATTTCCGCGAGCTTGAAGATGAATTGGCCGGGACAGACAGCGGCGTTGATGGTGTAGCGGGCGAGCTCGATGCAGTGGCAGAAGTTGGACTTGAGGCTGGCGCTGCGGTCGAGGCGGAAGCTGAAGAGGCGGCTCCTGTAGCTGTCGCGGCCCTGGAAGACGCGCGCACTGAATCTGGCGGTCTGCCGGTGTGGCTATGGCTGATTGTCGCGATCGTGGTGATAGGCGTCATTGCTGGCGGGTTTGTTTTTGTGCGCCGGCGTCGCGATTCTGGTGCGGTGGCGGCCGGAAGCGGTAGATTCAATGTCGAAGCTCAGCGCGAGCGCGTAGCAGCCAACCCGAACAATCTGGCAGCCCACCTGGCCTTGCTCAAGGCGCTGGTGCCTCGCGACGACCCGGAGGCGTTTTCCGACGCGCTCGATAACATGTATCGCCGTGTTGACAACGACGACAACAAGCATTGGCAGGAGGCGTTGAACCTGGCCGTGACACAGGCTCCTGATCACCCGTTGTTGACACCAAACGAAACCGCGCTCGACGATGGAGATGACGGTCTCGACGACCGGACCCGCGAAATGTTGGGAATTCTTGGAGCAGGCTCTGAACAAGAGTCGGTTGTGGAATCGCCGGATGACTACAAGATCGATTCAGACCTCCAGCCGGGTGACGAGATCGATGACGACGACGAGTTCTTCGGCACCGAAGCCGACGAATCCGATGAATCCGACGAAGTCGACAAATCCGACAAGAGCGATGAACAGGCTCCAACAGGCCGCATGGCAGAATGGTCGGATTCGACTGACATAGACGCCGATCTCGATCTTGCTCAACTTTCAAACCGGATTGATGATCCGACCGAAGAGCAACCTGTCGAAGCGTCCGTGGAATCTGAAGAGGATGTGCTGCTGGACCTGGATGCCGATTCCGAACTTGAATTGGAGGCTTTCGGCAACGACATCGCTTCGGAAGAAGCCGTTCGCGAGGACAGTCCGACTGCTGCCGAAGATTCGGATGAGCCTGAAGTCGACGCTCTTGATCTGGACTTCAACTTCACCCAGGGCCAGAACAGCCAGCCTGCCGGCGCTCCCGCCGCGGTTGATCCGGACGAATTGGCATTTGATGTTGCAGGTGTGACCCCCGAAGCCGACGAACTTGATGAAGCTGACGATCTTGACGGTCGGGGTGATCGCGAGTTGGAAGCGTTTCTGGGCCATGATGCCGGGCTTGACGACCAGGATGAACCCGATGAAGAACCCGGCGACTTCGTCACTGAAACGGACGAGAGGCTGGATGTCGCCGCGGACGATGGTGACCATGAACTGAGTGATGAGGATGCCGAGGTCAAGCTGGATCTCGCCCGGGCTTACCTGTCCATGGATGACCCCGATTCGGCACGGGCCTTGCTGGAAGAAATCACCAGCGGTGGTTCAGCATCCATGCGGGCTCAGGCTCACAAATTGGTCGACAGTTTGTAGGGCCGTGGCGCGACCTGAAACTGCATGCGACTAGCCGTTGGTGTCGAATACGACGGTAGTGGGTTTCACGGCTGGCAGCGGCAGCGCCAGTCGCCCACTGTCCAGGAGTGTGTGGAACACGCGCTGGCCCACGTAGCCGATGAGCCGGTCACCGTGCATTGTGCCGGACGCACCGATGCCGGGGTTCACGCCCACTGCCAGGTTGCCCATTTCGAAACCAGTGCCTACCGGGACGAGCGATCCTGGGTGCTGGGTGCAAACTCGGTACTCGAGCCCGGTATCAGCATTCTATGGGTCCGTCCCGTAGACGACAGCTTTCATGCCCGTTTTTCAGCCACACGTCGACGCTATCAGTACCGTATTCTCAATCGCTGGGTACGGCCGGCGCTCGAACGCGATCGCGTGGCCTGGATTCGCGTACCCCTTGATGCGGATCTGATGCACCAGGCTGCCCAGGGGTTACTGGGGGAGCATGACTTTTCGAGCTTTCGAGCTGTGGGTTGTCAGGCCAAATCGCCGGTGAGAACCATTCACCATGTGGCCGTTGCCCGACAAGGCAATGAAATCATCGTTGACATTGAAGCGAACGGGTTTGTCTATCATATGGTTCGTAACATCGCCGGCGTGCTGATTGCGATCGGGCAGGGCAAGCGGAGTAAAGATTGGCTGGTGCAAGTCATGGCCGCCAGCGATCGAACCATTGCCGGCGTTACAGCGCCGGCCCGAGGGCTTTATTTCATGACTGCCGGCTACCCCGATTACCCTCAACTTCCGATTGGCCAGCTGGTAGAATTTCCGCTCGCCGAGCGCGGACAGTCCAAATGATTCGGGTCAAGATATGCGGCATCACGCGGGTGGCCGATGCCATGGCCGCAGCGGCGGCCGGCGCCGATGCCATTGGCCTTGTTTTTGTTGCCCGCAGTGCTCGCAACGTGGATATGGAGCAGGCTGCTGCGATTTGCCGATCGCTGCCACCATTCGTTTCCAGGGTTGGCCTGTTCATGGACAGCGATGCGGAATTTGTCCGCCAGGCAATGGCTTCGGTGCCCTTGAACTGGCTGCAGTTTCATGGCCAGGAAACCGCGCAATTCTGCCATCAGTTTCAGCGGCCCTGGATCAAGGCCATCGCCATGGCCGGCTCCGGTGAAAGCGTCGCCGCAGGCTTTGAGCAGGCTGACGCACTGTTGCTGGACGCCCACGCCGCTGGCGAGCTCGGTGGGTCGGGCAAGACTTTCGACTGGGATCAGGTTCCCAGACTGGATCGGCCGTGGATCTTGGCCGGCGGATTACGACCTGACAACGTGGCCCTTGCCTGTCGGCAGTTACGGCCGCATGCGGTTGATGTTTCAAGCGGCGTGGAAACGCGCCCTGGTATCAAGGATGTTAAGCTGATGAACGAGTTTATAAAGGCTGCAAGACATGGCTGATCCCGCAAGGCGACAGGTGCCTTCCCAACAGTTGCCAGACCGTAGTGGGCACTTTGGCGTTTATGGCGGTCGATTTGTTTCCGAAACGCTGATGCCGGCTCTTGAGGAGCTTGATGAAGCTTGGCGGAAATATCTTAACGACCCGGCTTTCATGGCGGAACTTGACCGTGACCTGGCCCATTTTGTCGGTCGGCCCTCACCGCTCTATCTGGCCGAACATCTAACCCACAAGGCTGGCGGGGCGCGCATTGTGCTCAAGCGCGAAGACCTCAACCATACCGGCGCCCACAAGATTAATAACACTGTCGGCCAGGGCCTGCTGGCCCGCGCGATGGGCAAAAAGCGCGTGATTGCTGAAACGGGCGCCGGGCAGCACGGTGTGGCCACGGCGACCGTTGCGGCCCGCCTGGGCATGAAGTGTGTCGTTTACATGGGCGCCGAAGACGTTCGACGCCAGGCTATCAATGTCTATCGCATGAAGCTGCTCGGGGCCGAGGTGATCAGCGTCGAGGCGGGATCGCGAACCTTGAAAGACGCTCTGAACGAAGCGATGCGTGACTGGGTTACCAACGTTGACGATACCTTCTACATACTGGGTACCGTCGCCGGCCCCCATCCGTATCCGGCAATGGTGCGTGATTTCAACGCCGTTGTCGGTCGCGAGGCCAGGGCCCAGATGCTGGAAGAATTCGGATGCCTGCCCAAAGCGCTGGTGGCGTGTGTCGGCGGCGGATCCAACGCGATCGGACTGTTTCATCCGTTTATAGACGATGCCGACGTTGACATGATCGGTGTCGAGGCGGCCGGGCGTGGTCTGTCCGGCCTGGAACACGCCGCCAGCCTGTGTGCCGGCCGGGTCGGCGTCTTGCACGGCAGCCGCACGTATCTGCTCGATGACGATGAGGGCCAGATTCGCCACACCCATTCGATTTCGGCCGGACTGGATTATCCCGGCGTGGGTCCTGAGCACGCCTGGCTCAAGGACAGTGGGCGGGCCCGCTATGTGGGGGTCACCGACGAGGAGGCGCTGGCGGCCTTCCATGCACTGACCCGCTCTGAAGGCATCATGCCAGCACTCGAAAGCGCGCATGCCATCGCGTATGGAATGAAACTGGCTGCTGATCTGCCGGCTGACGATGTCGTGCTGATCAATCTGTCCGGGCGTGGCGACAAGGACATCCATACGGTAGCCGACCTGGAAGGAATGACGTTTTGAACCGAATTGACCAGCGCTTCAAGATCCTCAAGCAAAGTGGCCGGGTGGGCCTGGTGCCCTACATCACGGCCGGTCATCCGCGTCCGGATGCGACTGTTCGAATTCTGCATGCCGCGGTCGCGGCCGGTGCTGATATGGTCGAGTTGGGCATGCCATTCTCTGATGTCATGGCCGATGGTCCGGTCATCCAGAATGCCTGTGCCCGCGCGCTTGAAAACGGCACCGGGCTGGAGCAGGTCCTGGAAATGGTCCGCGAATTCCGGCGCGATGATGGCGATACCCCCGTGATCCTGATGGGATATACCAATCCGATCGAGCGTCGCGGCCCGGAACGCTTTGCCCGCGAGGCGGCCGAAGCCGGCGTGGATGCTCTACTCGTGGTCGATTGCCCCGCCGATGAGGCCACTGAGCTATGCGGCCTGGTTTCAGCTCAGAAGATGCACCAGATTTTTCTGATCGCACCAACAACTAATGACCAGCGCCTGGCCCATGCGGCGCGCCTGGCTGGCGGCTTTGTCTACTATGTTGCGATCAAGGGCGTCACCGGCGCTGCCACCCTGGATGTGACCAGCCTTGCTCCCATGGTCGATCGAGTCCGTGCCAGTGTTGGGCTGCCGGTCGCCGTCGGCTTCGGCATCCGGAATCCGGAGCAGGCAGCCGCGGCGGCTGAAAGTGCGGATGCCGTTGTGATTGGCTCAGCCCTGGTTGATCGCCTGGATCGCTGTGAGTCGGTCGAAGAGGCCAGCCGGGTCACGCGCGATTTTCTTGCGCCGGTCCGTCAGGCTATGGACAATGGCGCAACTTTAGCTAACCAATCCGCAGACAAGGCCATGAACTTCAAATGAGCTGGTTTCAAAAATTGATGCCTGCGCGCATCCGCACCGAAGGTGGCAAGAGCCGCAAGGTGCCCGATGGACTCTGGACCAAATGCAAGTCCTGCGACGCCGTTCTGTATCAACCGGAACTTGAGCGCAACCTCCAGGTTTGCCCAAAATGCGATCACCATATGAGCCTGTCCGGGCGGGCGCGACTGAAGGCCTTCCTGGACGAGGGTGACCATGTCGAATTGGGTGCCGAACTGGTGCCAGTCGATGTGCTGCGGTTTCGTGATACCCGCAAGTACCGTGACCGGTTGGTCGCCTCGCAAAAGAGCACCGGTGAAAAAGACGCCATGATCGTGCTGCGCGGCCACTTGCTCGGTCTGCAACTGGTGTCATGCGCATTTGATTTTCGCTTCATGGGCGGGTCCATGGGGTCGGTGGTGGGCGAGCGATTCATGGCGGGTGTGCACGAGTGCCTGGAGCGCAAACTGCCGTTGGTGTGTTTCAGCGCATCGGGCGGGGCGCGCATGCAGGAAGGGTTGTTTTCGCTGATGCAGATGGCCAAGACTTCGGCCGGGCTTGCCCGCATGGCCGAACAGGGCCTGCCCTTTATCTCGGTGCTGACGCACCCGACCATGGGCGGCGTTTCTGCCAGCCTGGGCATGCTGGGGGATGTCAACCTGGCCGAGCCCAACGCGCTGATTGGATTCGCTGGCCCCAGGGTCATTGAGCAGACTGTGCGCGAGCGCCTTCCGGAAGGCTTTCAGCGCTCGGAGTTTCTGTTGGAGAAGGGCGCGATCGACCAGATCGTTGACCGGCGTGAGTTGCGCCAGCGCATTCATGCGCTGTTGACCATGATGACCAGTGGGGTTGAAGTCACGGTCCGTGAAGGCGAGCTGATGGAGCCAGGCGAGCCTGAATTCCAGTCATCGAACACAGATGCATCGGAAGCGCCCCAGGGCGAGTAATCGATTTTGAGCGATCGTGCCCTGGCAGCCTGGCTGGCGCGCCTGGAACAGCGTTCGCCCGAATCCGCTATCAAGCTTGGGCTGGACCGGGTTGGTGAGGTTTTCCGGCGGTTGGATATTGACCTTGGGGACCGCCCGGTCTTGACCGTGGCCGGAACCAATGGCAAAGGGTCGACCGTGGCCTTTTTGGAACGCATCTATCAGGCAGCAGGCTGGCGGCCGTTTGCCTATACCTCTCCCCACCTGATCGAATTTAACGAACGCATTCGCATCGACGGCAAGCCAGCGTCGGATTCAGCCATCGTGTCGGGGCTGGAGCGGGTCGAGTCTGCCCGGGATGAGGCTTTTCTGACCTACTTCGAGCACATTACCCTGGCGGCGCTGTCGGTTGCGGCAGACAGTGCGACTGATGTGCTGATCCTCGAGGTGGGCCTGGGTGGTCGGCTGGATGCGGTCAATATCGTGGATCCGGACGTCGCCGTCGTCACCTCGATTGGTCTGGATCACACAGAATGGCTGGGCCGAACCCGGCTTCAGGTGGCTCGCGAAAAAGTGGGCATCGCGCGCGCAGGCAAAGCGCTGATTATTGGCGAAAGACGGCTGCCCCCCGGCCTGATCGACGACTTGTCCCGGACCGGTGCGACCGTGTTCCTGGCCGGTCGGGACTTTCGCTGGCGTGCGCTGAAGCACGGTTTCTTGTTGACGATGCCAAACGGACGAATCAGGTTGCCCGAACCGGCTCTGGCCGGGCGCTGGCAGCGAGCCAACTCGGCAGTTGCAGTGATGGCTGTCAACGCCCTCATCGACCGATTGCCGGTTTCGCCGCAGGCCATCGAGAGCGGGATACTCGCGACTTCTCTTGCGGGTCGCTTGCAACGTTTAAGTCATTCGCCGGAGATATTGGTCGATGTCGCCCACAATGCCGCTGCCGCGCGTGAACTGGCGACCGAACTTGGCCCGGCCAGGGGCAACAGCTGTGCCGTCTTTTCGGCCCTGGCAGGCAAGGACGTGCGGGGAATGGTGCGCGCCCTGGATTCCTGTTTCGATCATTGGCTGGTCGCGCCATTGACCGGCGACCGGGCTCGGACCGGCGCCGAACTGGCGGCCGAGCTTGAGCGGATTCCTGTCAAGGGTGGCGTGGAAACGGTAGAATCTGTATCCGAGGCTTTCCGGCGTGCCTTTGACCGTTCACGACCGCATGGCCGGGTCGTGGTTTTCGGGTCTTTCCGCACTGTGGCCGAGGCCTGGCCGGAACTACAACTACTCATGCAGGGACAACATGGATAAGGTTTTGAAACAGCGGCTGATCGGTGCCTCGATCCTTATAGCGCTGGCGGTGATCTTTATCCCGATGCTGTTCGACGCGCCGGATGATCAGCGAATGCCCCGAGAGATAGCGCTTGAGCTGCCGGAGCCTTCCGGCGAGCGGCCGCCGGTCAGGCGCCTGCCGATTGGGCCGGACCAGGCTCGTCGCCCGGCGCCGGAAGGGGCAGCCGCCGCATCGCGCACCAGTGACCCGGCACTGGATCATGCTGCCGAGTCATCGGTTGCCGACTTCGAAACGCAACGCGAACCCGGACCCCGAACGGTTGTCGAATCGGATTCGGCCGAACAAGCTTTCGAGTACCCCATTGGTGAACCGATTGACATTGTGGAGCCTGCAGACAGCGCGCCGGATGCCCATGTACTTGAACCTGAGCCTGAACCTGCGATGGATGCATCACCAACCCCTGACGTCGAGTCCGCGGCTGTCGCGGCCGAGGCCAGCGGTGGCTGGCTGGTCCAGGTTGCCAGTTTCGGCTCGGAGTCTACAGCCAGCGATATTGTGGATCGACTGACCGGTCTTGGGCACATGGCAACAAAAGATTTGTTTGTCCGGGGTGATTCCAGCCTGCATCGGGTGAGAACGGGCCCCTACCGGACCCGGGACGAAGCTGAGCGCGCGCGGGGCCAGATTGCACGAACTATTGCCGGAGTTGATCCTGTGGTGCTTGCTGGCCCTGCGCCGCCAGCCGACGACTCCAACGCAACGGCAGGCTTTGCCGTCCAGGTTGGGTCCTTTGCCAGCCGCAACAATGCCGTCCGACTGTTGGGCCAACTGGACGATCAAGGTTTCGAGGCCTTCATTCATGAAGATCAGAGTGGAAGTCGTACCATCTGGCGGGTGCGCGTCGGTCCGGTGGGCTCGCGTGAAGACGCCGTGCGCAAGCTGGCCGACATCAATGAACGTGCCGGTCTTGAGGGTCTGGTTGTTTCGCACCCATGAATGCCGCTGACCTTGCGATTCTGGGCATCTGCCTGGTGTCGATCCTGGTCAGTTTGTTCCGGGGTTTCCTGAGAGAGGCATTTTCGCTGTTGATCTGGGTGGCGGCATTTTACGTCGCCATGCTGGCCACGGGCCCGTTGAGTCTGCGCATGGAGCCCTGGATCGATATGCCGTCAGTGCGACTGATCGTTGCGTTCGTCGGTGTGTTCGTGCTGGTTTTGGTGGTCGGGGCCATGTTCAATTACCTGCTCGGCAGGCTGATCGCCAGCACGGGCCTGAGTGGAACCGATCGGCTCTTTGGTGCATTATTCGGAGCCCTCAGGGGTCTGACCATTGTGATAGTCGCTGTCATTATCGCGCGATTTACGCCGTTTCCAGGCGATCCCTGGTGGCAGGAATCGCAGTTGTTGCCGGAATTCGAACGTCTTGCCGCCTGGGTGGTGGCGCAGTTTCCCGAGTCATTACAGGCTTACGTGCCTGTCGAAAATCAACTGGAGTCAGAGTAGTTATGTGCGGAATAGTTGGAATTTTTGGTCGCTCAGCCGTTGCCGCGCGATTGTATGACGCGATGACCGTGCTGCAGCATCGCGGCCAGGACGCGGCCGGGATGACGACGCTGGATGACGGGCGGATGCGCTCGGCCCGGGGTATTGGGCTGGTGCGGGACGTGTTCGGCGAGCACTCAATGATCGGTCTTAATGGCAACGTGGGTATCGGTCACGTGCGCTATCCGACGGCTGGATGCGATCGCCCGGATGAAGCCCAGCCGATCTATGTCAACTCGCCGTTCGGAATTGCGCTCGGCCATAACGGCAACCTGATCAATTCCGACCGGCTCAGCGATGAATTGTTTGCCGAAGACCGACGTCATATCAATACCGAATCGGACTCTGAAGTGCTGCTCAATTGCCTGGCCCATGAATTGGCCAGGCACGCCGGCAATCGCATCGACCTGCAAGCTGTCTTCAGTTCGGTCGATGGGGTTCACCGACGCTGCCGGGGAGGCTACGCCGCCGTGGCGCTGATTGCAGGGGTCGGCCTGCTGGGCTTTCGCGATCCGCACGGCATCCGGCCGGCGGTATTGGGGCAACGCGACACCGCCGACGGCAAGGAATACATCATTGCCTCGGAGTCGGTTGTACTGGATATTCTCGGATTCAAACTGATCTCTGATCTGGCGCCGGGCGAGAGCGTCCTGATTACGCTGAGCGGGGAGCTTCACCGTCATGCCAGCCCAGAGGCACGGCCGCATACGCCGTGCATCTTTGAATACGTCTATTTCGCGCGCCCGGACTCGCTGATTGATGATCTGTCGGTGTACAAGGTGCGCCTGCGCATGGGTGAAGCCCTGGCCGAGAAGATCCTGCGAGTTTGGCCCGATCATGATATCGATGTGGTCATACCCGTGCCCGACACCAGCCGCACAGCCTGCCTGCCGCTGGCCCATATGCTTGGTGTGAAGTACCGGGAGGGATTGATGAAGAACCGCTATATCGGTCGGACCTTCATCATGCCAGGTCAGGAGGAGCGGGCACGCTCGGTCCGCCGCAAGCTCAACACGATCGCGCTGGAGTTCAGAAACAAGAACGTTCTGCTGGTCGACGATTCCATCGTGCGCGGCACGACATCCAAGCAGATTATCCAGATGGCTCGCGAAGCCGGGGCCAACAAGGTTTACCTGGCCTCCGCCTCCCCGCCGGTTCGATATCCCAATGTTTACGGCATTGACATGCCCGCTGCCAGCGAACTGATTGCCGCGGGCCGCACTGACAAGGAAGTTTGCGACCTGATCGGGGCCGACCGGTTGATCTACCAGGATCTTGATGCCCTAGAAAACGCGGTACGCGGCAAGAACCGCAAGCTGGCCGGGTTTGACAGTTCCTGCTTCAGCGGTGAATACGTCACCGGGCTGGAAAAAGGCTACCTGGAGCACCTGGAAGCCCGCCGCTCCGATGCCGCCCGCATGGAGCGTCGAACAGTAGCGGGTTAGTCTCAGCATTCCGGCCTTGTCTCGCTTGAAGAAATAGAAAATTTCACAACAGAGTGTACGAGCCTGGTTTAAGGCCCGCTGTCGCGAAAGGAACAAGACAATCTCACCACAGAGGCACGGAGGTCACTGAGAAAAGAAAGAAAAAAGTATTGTTTTTATAGCTTTTTCCTCTGTGTTCTCTGTGCCTCC
>JBGTLI010000298.1:0-9676 GCA_041744195.1 Wenzhouxiangella sp.
GATGAGCGCTTTCCGGCTCGCCCTTCGGGAGTGCGTCTGAGTCGACAACTCGGCGTTGCGAACCTTGTAAAGGGCTGGCCATTCACTGCTGTTCGCGCCTTGATTTGTCGACTCAGTCACACTCTGAAAGTTACAGAATTAACGACGGGGTACACTAGAAGGCGGTTGGCTGGTTGAGAGCGGTTGGCTGGTTCGCTGGTTAAGAGCAGTTGCTGGTTGGCTAGTTGACTGGTTTTTGGGTTATTTTGGGGATATGGAGAGAATGGGTGGTTGATTCCAAGAAATCTGATGCTGGGAATCGCAACGCGAACCCCGGTTCGCGGCGCTCCTGCGCCCCAACCAGCCAACCAGCCAACCAGCCAACCGCCCCAAACAAGCGAACAAGCGAACAAGCGAACCAGCGAACCAGCCAACCGCCCCTAACCAGCGAACAAGCGAACCAGCGAACCAGCCAACTGATTGTCAGGGATCTGGGTCGCCAGCCTTACGAGCCGGTGTGGCAGGCCATGCGGGATTTTACCGACCGGCGGGATCACCGCACCCCGGATGAACTCTGGTTTGTCGAGCATGCCCCGGTCTTTACCCAAGGCCTGGCCGGCAAGCCAGAGCACTTGCTCAACCCCGGTAATATCCCTGTTGTGCAGACTGATCGCGGCGGCCAGGTCACCTATCATGGCCCTGGACAACTGGTCGCCTATCCGTTGCTCGACCTCAAGCGCCGTGGCCTGGGTGTACGTTGCCTGGTCAACCGGCTGGAGCAGGCGGTGATCGATGTGTTGGCCGGGTTCCAGGTGAGGGCCGAGCGCCTGGACGGTGCGCCTGGCGTATTCGTGGGCGCGGCCAAGATTGCCTCGATCGGCCTGAAGGTCCGGCGCGATTGCACATTGCATGGCCTGGCTTTTAATGTCGACATGGACCTGGCGCCCTTTTCAATGATCAACCCCTGCGGCTTTTCGGGGCTGGCCATGACCCAGCTCAAGGAATACCAGACCACCATCACACTGCCCGAGGTGGCTGGCGCCTTGACGACAGCGCTATGTACGCTGTTGGGTTACCATGCTATGAAGGTACAGTATTGCGGGCTGCCTGAACCTTTGCCGATCCGTGCTGCCTGACAGTTTCCACACAGGTTTCTCCGAATAAAAGTGACGCCAAAACTATTGCCGCTGCGACAGGTCCAAGCCGACATGAATATCAAACCCCACCGAATTCTGTTTGTCATTTTGTTTGCCGCCGTTCTCATGCCGGCCGCCGTTCTCCTGGTCCCCGGTCAGGCTTCGGTTCCTGAAATCTCCTCCGGGCTGCTGACGCCCAAGACCGAACACCGCTTCGCCAGCAGGCTCGCGACCCGGTTTATCAGCGGTTATCATTACCACCGCGGCGAGCTCGAAGGCGATATGTCGCAGCGCATCTTCGACCAGTACCTGCGCCTGCTTGATGGCAACCGGCTCTATTTCGATGCCAACGATCTGGCTGATCTGGAACGCTACCGGCCGCATCTTCACAACGCGCTCAAATCAGCCGATCTCGAACCGGCATTCGACATCTTCAACCGCTACGTGCGCCGGGTTGCTGAACGTACCGAGTACGCCCTCAGTCTGCTCGACGAAGGGTTCTCATTCGATGTGGACGAGGAATATCGATTCAACCGCACCGAATTGCCTTGGGCGGAGGATCGCGATGCGCTGAACGAAATCTGGCGCCAGCGGGTGAAAAATGATTGGCTGCTGCTCAAACTGGCCGACCAGGAAGATGAGCAGATTGTCGAGACCCTGAGCCAGCGCTACACCAACTTGAGCCGGCGCATCAGCGAATTCAACAGTGAAGATGTGTTTCAGTTCTTCATGAACGCCTATACTCGTTCGATCGAGCCGCACTCGGCCTACATGTCGCCGCGCAGCGTGGACAACTTCGAAATTTCCATGCGCCTGTCGCTTGATGGCATTGGCGCCATGCTGCAGCGCGAAACCGAGTACACCACGATCATGGAAATCGTCCCGGGCGGGCCGGCCGATCTGGACGGACGTCTGAAGCCGGGTGATCGCATTGTCGGTGTGGCCCAGGATAACGAGGACATGGTTGAAGTCATTGGCTGGCGTCTGGATGACGTGGTTGCCCTGATTCGCGGCAAGCGTGAAACCGTGGTCCGGCTCGAAGTCCTGCCGGCTGAAACCGGGTTGAGCGGTCCGTCGCAAACCATTGACATCACCCGAGATCAGGTTCGCCTAGAAGAGCAGGCTGCCAAGAGCGAAATTATCGAAATCCCGGATGGCGAGGGCACCCGGCGTATTGGCGTGATCACCGTTCCGGTTTTTTACGTGGATTTTCAGGGTCGGGCGCTCAACGAACCCAATTATCGTTCCAGCACCCGGGACACCCGGCGGCTGATCAATGAACTCAAGTCTGAAGGAATCGACGGGCTGGTCATTGATCTGCGTGGCAATGGCGGCGGCGCCCTGATCGAAGCCACCACGCTGACCGGTCTGTTCATCGATGAAGGTCCCGTGGTTCAGGTACGGGATTCCCAGGGCCGGATCAACCTGGAGCGCGATCGCGAACCGGGCATGGCCTGGGCCGGCCCGCTCGGCGTGCTGGTTGATCGTCGCAGCGCATCGGCCTCCGAGATTTTCGCTGCCGCCATTCAGGACTACGGCCGAGGCGTGATCATTGGCGAAACCACTTTCGGCAAGGGTACGGTGCAGAACCTGATCGACCTGGATGAATTCTCGCGCAGCGAGAACTCCCGACTGGGCCAGATCAAGCTCACCATGGCCCAGTTCTACCGCATTGGTGGCGGTTCAACCCAAGCGAAAGGCGTGATTCCCGATATCGTCCTGCCCAGCCCGGGCAACCCGGAGGATTTCGGTGAAAGCGCGCTGGAATTTGCTCTGCCCTGGGGTGAAATCGACAGCGCTGATTATCGGCCCGTCGCCGATCTGTCGGGCCTGATCAGCCTGGCCCGTGACCGCCATGAGGCCCGCGCCCGCGATGATGAAGAGTTCAAGCAACTGTTTGAAGAGCTGGCCGAATGGGAGAAGGAGAGCGAACGCGAAACCGTCTCCTTGCTGCTTGCCGCCCGAAAGGAAGAAATGGCTGCGGCCGAAGCGCGTCGCTCGGCCCGTTTTGCTCATGCTGGTGGCCCTCCGGAGGCCGGTCTGCTCGACGAGCAGGCCAACGATGACGAGGGCGCCAACGGAGAAGACGATGCCGGGGATTTGTACCTGACCGAATCAGCGCGCATTCTGGTTGACCTGATCGACCTGGATCGCGACAAGCACCTGCTGGCTCATCACAAGGAGTTGGGCGTCGACGTGCGCATCCAGTAGCCGGTTCTGGTTTTGACCGGCCGGGGGCGAACGGGGCCATCATCCAGGCACCAGGCCGCACAAGTGGCAGTGCCGGTGCCGGTGCCTCGGCTGTTCGATTATCTTCCTGTTGAAGGACATGCGCTGCCGCCGGTCGGCAGCCGGGTTCTTGTTCCCTTTGGTCGCCGTCGCCTGATTGGGTTGGTGCTCAGTCATGGCGTGGCCGGCGGTGGCGGCGAACTCAAAGCCATCGAGCAGGTGCTTGACGAGGCCTTGATCGACGCATCCCTGCTTGAACTGCTTGCCTGGTGCATTCACTACTATGGCTTCGCTCCGGGTGAGGCTGTCGGACTTCTGCTCCCCGGCGCGTTGCGCCGGGTCAAGTCTTTTCGCGAACCCCCACCCTCAGGCTTTCAATTGACGGAGGCTGGCCGTGCCGCCGATCTCGGCCGGGCGCGGCGCCAGGACGAAGTCCGATCCCTGCTGGAACAGGGCGCCCGTGCTCGCGACGAATTGCTCGATGCTGGAATCAGTGCCAGTGTCCTGAGTCGAATGCTGGCCGATGGGCTGGTGCAGGCGGTGGATGCGCCATCCACGCTGACCGTTACGCCCGGACCAAAGCTCAACCAGGAGCAGCGTCAGGCCGTCGCGGCTATTTTCCGCGCTCGCCACCGCTTTGCCGGGCTGTTGCTGGCAGGGGTGACCGGCAGCGGCAAAACGGAAGTCTATCTGCATGCAGCAAGAAGAATGCTCGCCCGTGGCCGCCAGGTCCTGATTCTGGTGCCGGAAATCGGCCTGACCCCACAACTGGTCCGTCGCATTGAAGCGCGCCTGGGGCAGCGGGCTTTCACCTACCACTCGGGTTTAAGCGAAGGTGAGCGTCTGCAATGCTGGCAGGCCGCGCGCAGCGGTTGTGCCCGAGTTGTCGTCGGCACTCGCTCGGCGGTGTTTCTGCCTCTGAAGCAGCCTGGTCTGATCGTTGTCGACGAAGAGCACGACAGTTCGTTCAAGCAACAGGAAGGCGCACGCTACCAGGGTCGAGACGTTGCGGTTCTGCGGGCGCGCAAGCTTGATATTCCGATCGTGCTGGGTTCGGCAACGCCCTCGCTTGAAAGCCTGAACAACGTCGCCAATGCGCGCTACCAAATACTGGAGCTGACTCGGCGCGCCGGCGTGGCGGTCCAGCCGCATTGGAAAGTCATCGATCAGCGCGGGCAGGGCGGCGCCCTGGATCCCGGGGTGCTTGTCGCGATCGAACGACATCTGGCCGATGGCGGACAAGTGCTGCTTTACAGAAACCGGCGCGGCTACGCCCCGGTGCTGATGTGCAACAGTTGCGGCTGGCAGGCCGATTGCCAGCGTTGCGACGCGCACATGACCTGGCATCAGCAACAAGCCCGCCTGCAATGTCATCATTGTGGCGCCAGCCAGCGCCAACCCCCGCGCTGCCCCGATTGCGGGGCGCCCGACCTGGCCGCGGTCGGGGCAGGAACCGAACGTCTCGAAGAAATTCTGAAAGAGCGATTTCCCGATGTGCCCGTTCACCGGGTCGACCGCGACAGCATGTCAAGGCGCGACGATTTCGAATCCCTGCTGGACAATGTCCGGGCAAGCGGGTCGTGCATCCTGGTCGGCACCCAGATGCTGGCCAAGGGCCATCATCTGCCGCGAGTCACCCTGGCCGTGGTTCTTGACGTCGATCAGGCCTTGTTCAGTGCCGACTTTCGCGCCCCGGAACGGCTTGGGCAGGTGGTATGCCAGGTCGCTGGCCGGGCCGGGCGCGGCGAGCGGCCCGGCGAGTTCCTGCTCCAGACCCGCCATCCCGAACACCCCTTGCTGGGGGAGCTGGTCAAAGGGAAGTATCTGAACTATGCCCAGCGCCTGTTGGATGAACGTCGCGCCGCGCACCTGCCGCCGGCCACCGCGCTGGCGCTGCTGCGCGCAGAAGCCCATCAAGCCGAATTGCCGCGCGCCTTTCTGGTCGCTGCGGGCAGGAAAATGAAAACGCGGGGCATCGAAATCGCAGGTCCCATCCCGGCCATCATGAACCGGCGTGCCGGCTACTGGCGGTTTCAGCTCTGGCTACAGGCCGACCAGCGAGGTTCCCTGGTCGAATGCATCAACCAGCACCTCCCGGCGCTCTACAACCTTCCCAACGCCCGCAAAGTGCGCTGGCATCTCGACATGGACCCGGTCGAACTTTAGTGATCCGCGCTACTGAAGCTCATCCTCTTCAAGCGCCACGGTGTCCTCGGCCTGTACCGGGGTCCGTCGGGGCGGGTTCACCCACTGCACCCTGGTGCCAAAGCGCACACCCTTTAGTTCAACGGCGCCGACGTAGTTCGTATCAATAGGTTGCGGCGAACGGGATTCCTGTAGCGCGGCGCAACCAGCAAGAACCAATGCACCACCCAGGAGGCAGAACGAAATGACCTTTTTCATGGCCGAACTCCCTTCCAAAAAATAATCCTTCTTGAATTTAGTTTCTTCCGATGGTTTAAAGTTCCGGCACCTGCTTGCGCGCGGTACCGTGTCGCCGCGGGTCAGCGGCAGCCTCGCTCGGGCCGACGGCGTGAACGCCGCCGAAGTAGAGATTGCGCCGGTCCCAGCGACAGGCTTCCGGAAATCGCTTTTGCAGCCAGCGCTCGGATTCCGGCGGCCAGCCATCGGCCGGATTCTCGAACGACAGGCGGCTGCCCTCCAAGTGCAGGCGCGGGGCCACGACGGCGTCTTCCAGGCCCATGTCGAAATCGAGCACCTGGACCAGAGCGGTTCGAATGCGGTTGGACCCGCCACTGCCCAGCAACCAGCGCTGACCGTCGCGCTGCACCAGGGTGGGCGCCATCATCGAGGCCAGTCGCCGGTTGACCGGCCAACGGTGAAACCCGCCGCGATTGATGTCCTCTTCGCCCAGCATCTTGTTGAGCATCAGGCCGGTACCAAGAAGCACATAGCCTGAGCCCTCGCCATTGGACATCGACAAGCTGACCGCCAGGCCTCGACCGTCATCGATACTGATGTGGGTCGTGGCGCGACGGCTGATTGCCGCGGCCGGGTCGAGGCCGCCAAAGGCCGGCGGAGGAGTCGACCACAAGGTGGCGTTTCGATAACGCCAACGTAGCGGCCGGCGCCAGCGGGACGGTAGTCAGTCAAGTCCGCCAGGGTCAGGCGGCCACCGCCATGGATTGAATCGTCGGCCAGTCGGCGCGCCGGCTCGCCCCGATAGAAAAAAGCCAGGCCTTCTTGCGCCAACTCCCGTCCTCCAATACCGCCACCGCCGCAGCCGTCGTCTCCCGATGCCCACTGGCCACCCGCCAACCGGCCCGGTTACTGATTATTGTTCTCATGGGAGATAGTTTAGAGGACTGGCTTCTTGAGCCATGACGGATTGGCAACTACACTGGCCGAGCCGCAAATACGCGGCCTTTTATTCCCGAGGGAGTGTCTCTTGCAACGTATCGGCTTGCTGCTGGTCGGCGTCATCTTTCTTTTTTCGGGCGCCTTCGCGTTGGTATACGAGGTCACCTGGGCGAGGATGCTGGCACGGGAGTTCGGTTCCGATGCGGTGTCGATCGCGATTGTGGTCTCGGTGTTCATGTTGGGGCTGGGTGTCGGAGCTCGAATAGCGGGTGCCTGGGGTGATGGTTTTCGTAATCCGTTGCGAATCTACGGTTATCTCGAAATCCTGCTTGGCTTGTATGTGTTGATCAGTCCCTGGCTGATCGGATTTTTTGCTCCATTGCTGGGCTTGCTGGGGCACGGAGCGATTGAAAGCCCCTGGCTACTGAATATGGCCCGAACCTTGCTGGGTATGGCACTTTTGCTGCCGCCCACGCTGTTGATGGGCGCAAGTCTCCCGTTGCTGGTGCGCTTTGCAGCGGACGTGGCAAAGCATGCGCCAGCGGCGATTATCGGACTGTATGCCATCAATATCGCCGGTGCGGTGGTGGGTGTCATTGCCGCCGGCTTCTGGCTGCTGCCGGCCATGGGGATGACTTCCGTGATCTGGATCGTGGCTGTCGCCAATATCGTCATGGGACTGCTGGTGATTGTCCTGAGCAGGCACTTTACCGATGTATATGCGAGACGTCCGGCTCGGATGCCATCGACAACAGCCCCTCCTGTTGCTAAAACCGAGCTGACGTTGCCAATGGCCGCGATGCTGATAGGGCTCGCTTCGATGGCCTGCCAACTCGCCTGGACGCGGGTTATCGTTCTTATCGTTGGAGGCTCGGCGTATGCTTTTTCATCGGTGCTGGCGGTATTCCTGGCCGGTCTGGGGCTGGGGGCCGGACTGGCGGCATTGTCTACGCGGCTGGCGGGCGAGCGAACCATGTTGCTGTTTGGCCTGGCCGGCTTGCTGAGTGTCATCACGATATTCGCCAGCACGGTGGTTTTGCCGCTGCTGCCCGGCTTTTTCCTGGCCTCGTTCGATGCGGACCTTGCCGGCACCAGGTTGGGTTTGCTGAATCTCCAGATTCTCATCGCGGCCGCTCTGTTCCTGTTGCCCGCCACTTTCATGGGCATGCTGTTTCCGCTGATTCTTCGAATTGGTCTGGGCGACCTGAGGCGTCCCGCCAATGAAACGGACAAGCTGTATCTCGCCAATACCTTTGGTTGTGTCGCAGGCGCTCTGTTGACCGGTTTTTTGCTGATCCCGATGGTCGGCATCCTGTCAACGCTGCTGATCGCCGTAGGAATTCTTTGCTACAGCATAATCCTGGTGCAATCTCGCGGCGGCCGTCCAGCGCTGCAGATCGCGATGGCCGTCTTGTTGATGAGTGCTTACGGCGGTGGCTGGCATCTGGTGCCACCCTGGAATGGCCAGCTGACGGCCAGTGGGCTTTCCGAGTATGCCCAAGCCTACAAGCGAATCGACGCTTCCAATCTGGGTACCGAGATGGGTCAGCGCACGGAACTGCTGTACTACCGCGACGGGCAAACCGCGACGGTGACGGTTTCCCAGGACCGCCGAACAACCAACAGGGACTTGTACATCGCCACCAACGGCAAGATTGATGGCTCCTCGCATGCCGACATGCCGACCCAGAAGCTCAGCGCCCATCTGCCGCTGTTGCTTCATTCGAACCCGCAGCAAGTCGCCGTGATCGGCATGGGGACTGGCGTGACCGCGGGCTCGGCGACACTTTGCGAGAATGTCGAGCGCGTGAGCGTGATCGAAATCGAGCCTGCCATGGTCGAGGGCGCACGGTTTTTTTCAGCGTTGAATCACCATGTGCATGAGAATCCAAAGGCAGATATCCGGGTCACCGACGGCCGCTTGCACCTGATGCTGGCCACAGAGACCTACGATGTCATCATTTCCGAGCCGTCGAATCCATGGATTGCCGGAATCGCCAGCCTGTTTACCGAGGAATACTATCAACTGGGAGCCCGGGCCCTGCGCGAGGGCGGAATCTTTGCCCAGTGGCTGCAGGTCTACAATATGGATCCAGACAATATCCGCTCGGTGATTCGGACCTTCCAGACAGTTTTTCCGCATACCTACGTCGCGGTGACCATCGTCGATTCCGACCTGTTGCTGATCGGGTCGGAAATCCCGATTGATATCGACCTCCAGGCGATAGCGACTCGTATGAACCAGGCCGCGGTGAGCGCCGACCTGGCCGACCCGATGGTCAGGGTCAATACCGTCCATGAACTACTGGCCAGGATCTGGCTGGTGCCTGAAGATCTGCCGGGGCTGGCGAGCAATGCTCGTGATCATCGTGATGACTGGCCATTCCTGATGTACGAAGCGCCTCTGAGTCGCTACCTCGGTAAAAGGGACACGAACACCAAGCTGATCGCCGAATCCTCCAGCAGCCTGTTCCGGCTCGGAAAGTTTCGCGCAGCCTTGGCTGACCATGAATTCGAAGCACTGTTGCAGGCGTACTGGGAATATGTTCCGCAACGGTACCATGAGTATTTTCTGGGTTCCCGGACAAACCAGAATGGGCCTTGATATCCTGGTTCATCTATCGGATAATGCCCGGCTATTTTCCACGTTTCCTCAGGACACCGCCATGAAGGCAGATATTCACCCCAATTATCGCGAAGTGATTTTCCAGGATCTGTCCAGCGACCTGATCTTCAAGACCCGTTCGACCGTGCAGACCAAGGAAACCATTGAGTGGGAAGACGGCAAGGAGTACCCGCTGGTCAAGGTGGAAGTCTCGAGCAAGTCGCACCCGTTCTACACCGGCAAGCACAAGATGCTCGACACCGGCGGCCGCGTCGACAAGTTCAAGAAGCGCTACGGCAAGTAAGCCCAACCCGCTCCCGCTTCCCGATCCCGCCTCGGCGCTGCCGCGGCGGGCTCAGCCGAACAGGCTCTCCCCACCAGCCAGCGCCGTCAGTGGAATGGCCTC
>JBGTLI010000299.1:0-16236 GCA_041744195.1 Wenzhouxiangella sp.
CTTGGAAGCCTTCTTCTTGGAAGCTTTCTTCTTGGAAGCCTTCTTCTTGGAAGCCTTCTTCTTGGAAGCCTTCTTCTTGGAAGCCTTCTTCTTGGAAGCCTTCTTCTTGGAAGCCTTCTTCTTGGAAGCTTTCTTCTTGGAGGCTCTCTTGGTCGTGGTTTCAGGGGCATCAGGCGCAGAGGTCCCTGCCGGATTACCGGCTTCTGGCGCCTGTTGTTCGAGTTTTGTTTCTTCTTTGGTTTGCATTAATCTGACCTCCCGGGTCGTGAAAATAACAAGCTATGGGCCGGAGCGGCGACCACTTTGTTCCCGGACGTGGTTGATCCACTCACGGGCAGCGGCCCTTACTCTACTGTAATTCGAGGCCTGATTGAAAGCTTCGAGCGAAGCGTCTGGGTTCCCGAGGTTAAAATGAGACATCCCAATCAATAACCAGGCATTGCCATTTTCACCCTCGTTGAGACCTCCCAGCTCGAGCGCTCTGGTTAGCGCATCGCGAGCCTCCTCCCATCGTTCCTGGTCAACCAGCAGAAAACCCCTCTGCAGATCGATCTTCCCGTCCGACGCCTGAGCACCTGCGTTTTCGTAGGCGTCCAGCGCCCGATCCAGCTCCCGAGCCTGGTACCAGGCGCCAGCCGCCATCTCCCAATGGCGCCGGCTACCTTCAACGATACCCCGCTCAATGCCGTCGATCATCACTTCAGCGGAACGCCTTGGCGCACCCCTGGACTGTAACAGACTGGCAAGCTGCATGAACTCGGCCTGGCGATCAAGCAAGTCACGATGATACGCGAGCTTCAGCACCGACATGGATCGCTCTTCCTCGCCAAGCTCGGCGTACAGGCTTGCAAGCTGCAACCAGAAATTCTTGTTTTCAGGATCCATCGGTATCAGGATCCTCAAGACTTCGATCGCTTGCGGATATTCATTCAGCTCCAGATGCATGCCCAGCTTGAGTTGATACCATTGACGGCTCGGCTCATCTGCCAGCGAAATAGCGGTGTCAATCGCACGGAGCGCTTCCCGGAACTCGTCGGCCTGGGCGTGGATACTGGCCTTCATGACCCACACGCTGACCACGTTGGCCTGGTCCGGAGCGATCACGCAGAACCAAAGGTCAATCTGATTGAGCGCATCCTGGTACCGCTCCATCCCGTAATAGAGATTGGCAACGGTCAGAATCATGTCGAAATGTTGACTGTTCGGCAGCCTGTTGAGGTCAATCGCACGCTGGAACAGCGTCAATGCCTCGGCCATGCGATCCTGCTGCATACGCACATGGGCCATGGCCTGGAGAATAACGGCCTGCTCGTACTCGTCACGACGAACACGGTCGAGGGCCGCTTCCAATGCCGAAAACGCCTCTGAATAGCGCTCCTCGCCAATATCCTCGTAAATGCGCGTCAACCGGTTATACGTCTGCTCGGTTAGCGCGCCAGCTCGAACCTCACGCTCTTCGACACAGCTAACCCCCTGAACCTGGGTTTGGGCCTGGACGGAACCTGCAGCCAAGACCAGACCGAGGCCAATGATCAGCGAAATGTGCCTGGTAATCAGCATCAAGTTGCATCCAGGCTGAATTCAATGGTCTGGGTGGCCTGCTGCTCAACCGGAACACCATCCACGATCCGTGGCTTGAATTTCCAACGCAAGATAGCCCGAATGGCCTCACGGTCAAACACGCGGGGCGGCCGGGAATCAATAACTTGCGGTGAACGCACGGAGCCAGTCTCATCGATCGTGAATGAGATAGTAACCCAGCCTTCAACCTGGTTCATTGCGGCATCGCGCGGGTACTGAGGCTGAATGCGGACCAGCGGCACGACGTCACCTTCGGCCGTGCGATCTTCCTGGCCAAAAGCTCCGAGAAACGGTCCGGCGCCACTCAGCGGAACATCGAGGGGCGGCATGTCCAGCCTCGGCATCTCCTGAACCTGCTGCTCCATTTGCGCGATTTCCATTTGCGGCGGCGGTGGCGGGGTCTCGGGTGGCGGCGGTGGCGGCGGACGGCGACGATCACGCGTTTCAACGCGCTCGTCGATCTCGACCGGGCCGAAGCGGATGCCCGGCGGCGGGTCCAGAATATCGGGTTGACCTCGCGAACCGGCAATCAGTTGATGCATCATGTAGAACGCCACCAACGTCACAATGACTGCCAACAATACTGAGACAATATAACGACCTGAGTTCATGCCTTACCTCCCGCCAACCTCGTCGGCGGATATCGCGATGCGCGAAATGCCAGCAGCCTGAACCTGATCCATCACCTCGACCAGCATGCCTGTGCGGGCGCCACGGTCGGCAATGATGACAGCCGAACTCTCCGGATTCTCGGCCCGGGCGCGTTCGACCTGAGTACGAACTTCGTGCAGCTCGATCTGCTGACGGTTCATCCATATCTCGTCGTTAGGCCTGATCGCAATCAAAACGTTCCCCTGTGGGCGCGGCTCGGTTGTCAATGCCGTCGGCTTGTCCACCTCAATCCCGGTTTCGCGGATAAAAGAGGTGGTGACAATGAAAAAAATGAGCATGATGAAAACGATATCAAGCATCGGAGTGATGTTGATCTCCGGTTCATCCTTGCTTGCGTGTCTGCGAGCCATTGTCTTGAACTCCGTTGGTCAACTTCGTAAGTCAATATCGTCAGTCAATATCGTTAGTCGTAGCGCAGAAGATCTTCAAGGCGCTCGGCCTCGATATCCGTCTTGCGTTCCAGGTATGACCCAAAATAAAGCCCGGACAGTGCGGCTACCATTCCCGCCATGGTCGGGATCGTGGCCTGGGACACACCGGCCGCCATGGCGCGGGCATTGCCGGTGCCAAAAAAGGCCATGACATCAAAAACGGCCACCATACCAGTGACGGTCCCGAGAAGCCCGAGCAACGGACACACCGCAATCAGGGTCTGGATCGTGCGGACGTTCTGCTTCATCTCCAAGCTCAGGCGGCTGACCATCTCCTCCCTGATCCGGCCTGCATACCATGTGCGGTTATCGTCCCGCTCACGCCATTCGGCCAGGATCGCGCTGCGTCGGGACGGCAGCACGCGGTAGAAATACCAGAAGCGCTCGATGATCAACGTCCACATGACAAGAAGAACCGCCATGATGGCCCAGAGTACATCTCCGCCGAGCTCCATGAGCCCGCGGATTGCATCGATGAAGTTAGTCAACGCGACCATGACGACGCTCGGCCAGTCTGGCAACAATACCGGCCGCCTGCTCTTCCAGGATCTGGATCAGCGCGCGACTGCGACTATGCAGCAGGCTGTGAATGATCGTGAGCGGAATGGCGACAACCAGACCCAGAACGGTGGTCATCAGGGCCATGGAAATGCCGCTGGCCATCATGCGCGGGTCACCGGTACCAAACAATGTGATCATCTGAAAGGTAACAATCATCCCGACCACCGTACCAAGCAGACCGATCAAAGGCGCCACCACGTAAAGCACCTTGATCAATGGCAAGCCGACCTCAAGTGGCGCTGATTCGCGCAGGATGGCTTCGTCAAGCTTGAGCTCCAGGGTTTCGACATCCTGATCAGGCGAATCCTGATAAACCTTCATTACCCGTCCCAGAGCGTTGCCTTCGCTGGCCTCGTCCCGGGTGAGCTGGCGCCGGATCGCGTTGCCGCGCAGGGCAAGAACAATGCCTTTCCACAGCGAGAACAGAAGACCGAAGACACCCAGTGCAATAATGATGTAACCGATGGTCGAGCCCTGGCGGATGCGTTCACGCAAAGACGGTGACCGGACAACCTGGGCCAGTATGGCGCCGCGGGTTCCGTCAATCGCCATGTCCTCGACCTCGCCCTGCGAAGCGTTTTGCAAGCGCTGGGCCATATTCTGATATCGGCCGGCCGGCTGGCGGGGCAGCTCGATCAGCAGTTCCTGACCACCATCCCACTGCAGAAAATTGCCATTGGAAATCACATTGAACACGCCAACGCGGACGACTTCGCGGTTTTCCTCCAGCACACCGTCGGCATTGATAACGTCGGCATTGAAGGCCACGACCTGGCCGGACTGGTAGATCTCCCGAACCATCTCCAGCCACATGCGCGCCAACTCATCGACCGTCGGCAGTTGACGTCGCTCGGCCAGCTCGGCCAGGAAGACCCCACGACCCGGAAGCTGGGCACTCACCATGGACTCTTCTATATTGCCACGGACATCGCCGGCGACCTGGCGGACAACGCCGAACAGTTCACCAAGATTACCCATGCGCTCATCAAGGACGGTTTCAAGCTCAACCAGGCGCACTTCGTTTTGCTCGAAAGTGTTTCGCAGCCGCTCTGAACGCGCCTCCTCACGACGCAGTTCAGCACGAGCCTGTTCCAGAAGCTGACGTTGGTTGTCGCGTTCGCGAATGAAGTTCTGCAGGCGCTGCTGGTCAACGCGGGCTTCCGAAGAAGCAGCCTGCTCGACCTGGCGCAGCAACTCCTCCAGCGTGTCCTGAGCCTGCGCACCCATCGGCAAGGCAACCAGGGTCGCCAAGATAATCAGAATTTTTCGATTCACTTATGGAGCCTCCCCGGAACGAGCTGCTGGCACTGGCAGACGGATCAGATCGGGAGCCACCTGGTTTCTGGCGATCGCCAGGCCGTCGCTGACAGATTGACGGTAGCGATCACCCAAAGCCTCGAACCGGCGGTTGGCAGGATTCCACCAGCCCGTATTGCGACCATCGAGCGACTGATAGTACAGCAGGGTCCGACCAATCCGCAGGAACTCCACCTGCTGACCGTCCGGCAAAGCCGCCCGGTAGGCTTCCGTGGTTCGACCGTACTCGATCTCAGCCTGGTAGGCCTCGAGGATCAGGCGGTATTTTTCGGATGTGGTGATATTGGCATCATCAAGCATGTTGACCAGGCTGTCGGCGCGACGGGTTCGCTCTTCGAGCCGAAATGGCAGATCGGCCCGGACCAGTTGCCCAAGGCGGTTCGCCATGTCGATCATCAGCGGTACCACTTCGCGGTTGGTCCGCTCAAGACCATCAAGCTGCTCATTGATCGAAATGATCTCGGCTTCCTGATTATTGACGATGGACTGCATCTGGTTGTTATAGATGCGCAGGCTGTCGGATTCACTGATCGTGCGCCGGAATTGTTCGATCAAGGCCTGGGTTTCGTCGTCCACCCTATTGATCTGCTCCTGAGCCTGAGCGGCCTCACGCGTGATCCGGTTTTCAGTATCAATGCTGCGATCCAGGACCTGGGCATGAACACCCCAAGTGCTCGCGACCAGCGCCGCGCCCAGCAGCCAGTGCCGTAAAGAGGAAATTGAATGTAATGACATTTTGCAATCCGTTATGCTTGCTTGGAGATTGAATCTTTGAACCGAATCAACCCACGCGACTCCACCTACAAGCAAGCTAGAATACCGCGCAGCCCCAACAAATGAAAGGCAGGCCTCGATCATGGCCCGTTCTTGTAACAGAACGCGGCATACTCGAAAAACGCGGCCCAAGGCATAATCGTAATGCAAAGAAACTTTCAACCATCACGCCCAACAGGGGCGGCTGAACCCGTCTTCTGTCCGCTTCCACGGCGGTTTGCCGCCATGGTCTACGATGGTTTGCTGCTCATCGCCCTTTGGATGCTGGCGGCAGCACTGGTCGTGATCCCGACCGGTGAGCAGGTCAACCCAGGCCACCTGGCCTTCCAACTTTACCTGCTGGTGGTCGCCTGGGCCTACTTCGCGATATGCTGGCGCGGCGGGCAGACCCTGGGCATGAAAGCATGGCGAATCCGGCTGGTCGCCTCCGAGGGTCAAGTCACCTGGGCGGCCACAACCCTTCGCTTTCTGGTGTCCCTTGCCTCCCTGCTCAGCTTCGGCCTGGGGTTTTGGTGGAGTTTCTTTCACCCCAGGCGGGCAACGTGGCATGACCTGGCGTCGGGGACGGTGATGGTAGTTGATGAGAAGGGAAGCCGGAAAAGGGTAAAGGGTAAAGGGTAAAGGGTAAAGGCAGATCCCTTTTCCCGTTTTCCCGTTTTCCCGTTTTCCGCTCTTACAGTCGCCTCAATAGCACCGCGGCCAGGGCGGCGATCATCAGCGCGGGTAGCAGCGACGACAGCCACAGTGGAACCGGCAGCAGCATTGCCACACCCTGGGTCAGGCGGGTCAGAACGAAGAACAGCAAGCCGAAGGCCACGCCAGCGAACAGGTTGAGACCACGCCCGCCGGTGCGGGCATCGCGAAAGAGAAAGGGCAGACCGATCAGCACCATGGCCAGCACATTGACCGGAAAAAACAACCGCCCCCAGAATGCCTGCCGGTACCGATCAGCGTCCAGGTCATTGCGCTCCAGAAATGCACGCATTTCAAGCAGATCAGGCAATGACAGCAAGCGCGGCCGGCTGACCGTGGCGGCAAACAACTCGGGGCTCAAACCTGAGTCCAGCATCAACTCGTTGACTTCCCGACCACCGTCACCTTCGCCAACCTGGCGCTGGCGGGCCTGATGCAGCAGCCATTGACTGCCGGAATGGCCGGCCCGCTCAGCAGTTGTGATCATCCGTGGCCGCATACCCTCGGCCAGGGTGTAAACCAGCACATTGCCAAATTCAAGCTGGTCATCGGCCAGCCACGCCGAGTAGGCAATATGAACCACATGCGGGCCATCGCGCAGCCACAGCGATCCATACTCGCCCAGGTAGACCTGACCGGTTCGGGCCTGTTGGCGCTCGGCCCGGGCCGTGGCCTCCAACCGGGGTACCGCGAACTCAGCCAGCATCATCAGCACAAACAGGCACACGGCCACAGCCGTCAGGACCCGACCGACCAGTTCGCGTCGGTCGAAACCGGCGGCGCGCATGGCGACCAGCTCATTTCCTGAGGCCAGGCCACCCATGCCCAGCAAAGTCCCGATCAGGGCGGCAAAGGGAAAGATGTCATACAGACGGCGCGGCGTGGTCTGAAGCAGATACCAGAGCATCTGCACGAAACCATAGTCGCCGCTCAGTGAGCGAGCCTCCCGGATCAGGTCGATCAGCGTATGGATCCCGACCAGCAGAAGACTGACCAGCGTGATCCCGAGCAACACGCGGCTCATCACGTAGCGGCTCAAAATGCCCGGCAATAACACAATCACCAATCTCGCCATTGTCTAAACATCAAGCCAACCGCGACAAGCCCGACCGCGCCGTGAAGCGGCCACAAGCCCATCCCTCCGGCGACTCCACGTTGCTCCATCATGATCAGGGCGGCGTGAATGGCGTTGCTGTAAACAAGGTACAGTGCCAGGGCAAGTACGAGGCTGCCGAAACGTCCCTGCCGTGGCAGACGATGGGTCAGAGGTATGGCCAACAAGCCCAGAACCAGCGCCGCGGCCGGCGCGGCGAGACGCCAATGCCATTCGCGATGGGCAGCTGGCGTTTGTGGTGGCCACAGCTGCGGCAGGGTCTGGATCAGTTCACCCTCAATACCAGTGGAAACGACCGGCATCGGCAGCCGGATGTCATTGCGGCCAAAACTCATGTTGCGCAGGTTGCCAGCACTTAAACCGGCTGGATGACGAACCTGATGGCCATCAAGTAACGAAAGATAGCGACCGTCATCGGTCTGGTCGGCCCACAGGCGGCCCCTTGCCGCCGTCAGAATCTCGGCAAACTCAGATTCGCCGTGGTGCACGAAGACATCGGTCAGGCCGCCGTCGACCCGATCGACCGAACCGATATAAATGGTCAATCGGCCGTGGTCGAGGCTCTCGAACTGACCCGGCTGCAACCCCGCCACCAAGGCGTAGCGGGCAGCGTCAGCCAAAAGACCGGAGGTCCGATCTATCGCCGCAGGGGCAATCCAGCCGGCTACTGCCAACAGGGCGGCCGACCAGATGCCGGCAAGCAGCAAAACGGGCGCCAGGCAATGTGGGTAGCTTGCTCCACCAACCCGCATGACCACCATTTCACTCTGCTCGGCCAGCCGACCCATCGAGAGCAGCAGGCCCGTCATCAGGGCCAATGGACCGATCAACAACACCGCCTCCGGAATCCGCAACGCCAGCAGGGCCAAAATGCTGGCGGCGGGCAATCGGCCCTGTGCCGCATCGCCCAGAAGTTCGGCCAGGAACAATGCCAGAATCACGCCCAGAAAGACGAGCAGGCTCAGCACACTGGCGATGAGACCTTCGCGCAGCAGGTAGTGTTGCAGGATCAACATTTGCCTACGTGGCGGTTACAATGGCCGATTCGCATTTTGTACAGACTGCGTTTCACGGGGTTCCACCGGATGCCACGGGCGTAATGCGGTCCCATTCACTATAGGTACACAGGAAATCATCAGGATGCAGTTTACAACCAGTAGCGAACAGGCACGCAAGATCAAGACCGACTGCCTGATTCTGGGCATCGCGCAAGACCAGCCGTTCGATGCCATCGCCAGAGACCTGGACTCGGCGTCCGTGGGCGCGCTGACCCGCCTGGACGCCAGCAAGGACCTGCCACGCCAGGCGGGCAAGACGCTGATGCTGCACGCCCTGCCTGGCATTGAGGCCAGTCGCTTGTTGATTGTTGGCCTCGGCAAGACTGAAAATTACGACGGTATCGCCTATGTCAAGGCAGTCCAGGCCGCCGGTAAGGCGTTGCGCCAATCGGCTGCCACCTCGGCCCACTGTCTCCTGGCCTCCGCCGAAGTGCTCGACCGCGACCGCAACTGGAAAGCCCGCCAGGCCGCCCTCGCCCTGGCCCATTCCGACTATATTTACACGGCGACAAAGAAACCCAAGGATGGCGCCCCGCCGGCCACCGACTCGATCAGCTTTCCGGCCGAAGGCGAGACTGACAAGCAATTGAAGATTGCTGCCGCCCTTGTTGCCGGTATCCAGCGCTGCCGCGATCTCGGCGACGCCCCGCCCAATATCTGCACGCCCGTGTACCTGGCCGAAACGGCAGAGAAGCTAGCGGCCAAGCACAAGGGCCTGAAGGTCGAGGTGCTGGATGAAAACCAGATGGCCAAGCTCGGCATGGGTGCGTTGCTGGCGGTCGGGCAAGGCAGCGCAAACCCGCCGCGACTGATCCGGATGAGCTGGAAAGGCGGCAAGGAAGGCGAGGCGCCGCTGGCCCTGATCGGCAAAGGCGTGACCTTTGACACCGGCGGCATTTCGCTCAAGCCGCGCGAGCTGATGGAACAGATGAAGTTCGACATGTGCGGGGCGGCCGCCACCATGGGTGTCATGGAAGCCATCGTCCTTTTGAAACTGCCGATCAATGTCGAAGGCGTCGTTGCCGCGGTCGAAAACATGCCTGACGGCAGGGCCTATCGACCTGGTGATGTCATCACCAGCATGTCGGGCAAGACCATCGAAGTTCACAACACCGACGCCGAGGGCCGTCTGATCCTGGCTGACGCGCTGACCTGGACCGGACAGAACCTCAAGCCGGCGGCCATAGTCGACATTGCCACCCTGACCGGCGCCTGCGTGATGGCCCTGGGCCATCACGCCAGCGGTGTCATGAGCCGGGACGATGACCTGGCCGGCGAGTTGCTCAGCGCTGGCACCGAAGCCGCCGACCGCGCCTGGCGCTTGCCGCTCTGGGACGAATACCAGGAACAGATCGAAACCCCGTTTGCCGATATGAAGAACCTGGGTGGCCTGCCGGCCGGCGCCATCACGGCGGCGTGTCTGCTTTCACGCTTTACCGAAGGCCAGCGCTGGGCTCACGTCGATATCGCCGGCTCGGCCTGGCAGTGGGGCAAGCCGGAAAGCGCCTCTGGTCGCCCGGTCGGCATGCTCGTCCAGTGGCTCGTTGACCGCGCCGGCGGCTGGGACAGCGTCGGATAAGTCCTGGAGTCGGGAAAGCAAATGACCATGCGCGTGGACTTCTACCAGATGTCAGGTCGGTTCGACGATCCGTTATTCGTTGCCAGCGTTCTGGTGGGACGCGCCTGGCCGAAGGCAGCCAACGTTGCCGTCGTCGCCCCGCGCACACAGCTCGAGAAACTCGATGCCTTGCTATGGGAGCAGCCCGAAGGTCGCTTTCTGCCGCATGCCATCGGCCCCAACGCACCGATCAGGCTGCTGGAAGATGCACCTGACCAGGCCGAAGTCCTGATCAACCTGGACCCGACCGCCCCCCTGCCTGGCGGTCGCTTCGAGCGTGTCCTTGAAATCGTGCCGCCGGATGAAAACGTCAAGGAAAAGCTGCGCGAGCGCTGGAAGGCGTGGATGGAGCGCGGGACGGATTTGCATCATCATGTTTTGAAATGACAGGTAAAAAGGTGAAAGGTGAAAGGAAAACCTGGATCGAAGCCTTTCTTAAACCTTAAACCTAATTCCCCTTTGCCGACAACCACCGAACAACCAAGAATCGATCAACGACCCGACATGGAAAAAACCTACACCCCCCAAGACATCGAGCAGCGCTGGTACGGCGACTGGGAACAGGCTGGGCACTTCAAGCCATCGGGCCAGGGCGAGCCTTACTGCATCCTGTTGCCACCACCGAATGTCACCGGCACGCTGCACATGGGGCATGCCTTTCAGCACACCCTGATGGATGCACTGATTCGTTATCAGCGGATGAAGGGGCGCGATACCTTGTGGCAGGTGGGCGTGGATCATGCCGGCATTGCCACCGAAATGGTGGTCACCCGTCAGATCGAGGCTGAAGGTGGCAAGCGCGATGATTACACGCGCGATGAGTTCATCGATCGGGTGTGGCAGTGGAAGGGCGAATCGGGCTCGACCATCACCGGCCAGATGCGCCGGCTCGGCGCCTCGGCCGACTGGTCGCGCGAGCGCTTCACCATGGACGAGGACCTGTCCGAAGCGGTGATCGAAACCTTTGTTCGCCTGCACGAACAAGGCCTGATCTACCGCGGCCCGCGCCTGGTCAACTGGGACCCGGTGCTGCAAACCGCCATCTCGGATCTGGAAGTTATCAACAGCGACGAGCAGGGCAAGCTGTGGTCGATCCGATACCCACGCAGCGACGGCAAGGGCGACCTGGTGGTTGCCACCACCCGCCCCGAAACACTGCTGGGTGATGTCTGCGTCGCTGTCCACCCCGACGACAAGCGCTATGCCGACATGGTCGGCCAGACCGTGCAGCTCCCGCTGACCGGGCGCGAGATTCCGGTGGTCGCGGATACCTACGTCGATCCTGAATTCGGCACCGGTTGCGTCAAGATCACGCCAGCCCATGACTTCAACGACTGGGAAGTCGGCAGCCGCCACAACTTCGAGCCGATCAATATCTTCACCCCCAATGCGCGCATCAATGACAACGCCCCTGCCTCCTACCAGGGCATGGACCGCTTCGAGGCAAGAACCCGGATCATCGAAGACCTCAAGGCCATGGGCCTGCTGGTCGAAGAAAAACCGCATGCCATGGTCGTCCCGCGTGGCGATCGCTCCGGCCAGATCATCGAGCCGTACCTGACCGACCAATGGTTCGTCAAAATGGATGATCTC
Source organism: Wenzhouxiangella sp. (assembly GCA_041744195.1). Taxonomy (GTDB): domain Bacteria; phylum Pseudomonadota; class Gammaproteobacteria; order Xanthomonadales; family Wenzhouxiangellaceae; genus Wenzhouxiangella. The sequence goes on from JBGTLI010000299.1 coordinate 11,413, forward strand.
GGCAAGACCGGCCTGGAAGCGGTCGAATCCGGCCAGGTCGAATTCGTCCCTGGCAACTGGATCAACACCTACCGCCACTGGATGGAGAACCTGACCGACTGGTGCATCTCGCGCCAGCTCTGGTGGGGCCACCGCATTCCGGCCTGGTACGACGAGCTGGGCAATATATATGTTGGCCGAACAGAACAGGATGTCCGGGCCAACAACCCGCAGCTTGCCGCCGACGCTGCCCTGACCCAGGACAGCGATGTTCTGGAAACCTGGTTTTCCTCGGCCCTGTGGGCCCACTCCACCCTGGGCTGGCCCGACCCTGAGCGCATGAAGACTGAAGGCTTCGAGCGCTACCTGCCGACCTCGGTACTGATTACCGGCTTCGACATCATCTTCTTCTGGGTCGCGCGCATGATCATGATGACCGGCACTTTTACCAAAAAAGTACCGTTCGAACAGGTCTACATCACCGGTCTGATCCGCGACCGCGACGGCCAGAAAATGTCGAAGTCCAAGGGCAACGTGCTCGACCCGCTCGACCTGATCGACGGCATCGACCTCGAATCCCTGGTCGCCAAGCGCACTGCTGCTGTCATGCAACCGCAACTGGCAAGAAAGGTTGAAAAGGCCACCCGCGAGGAATTCCCCGACGGCATCCCCGCCTTCGGCGCCGATGCACTGAGATTCACCTTCACCGCTCTGGCTGGCCATGGCCGCGACATCAAGTTCGACATGAGCCGCTGCGAAGGCTACCGCAACTTCTTGAACAAGCTCTGGAACGCCGCCCGCTTCACCCTGATGAATGTTGGTGAAGAGCGATTGCCGGTGCCAGCCGAAGACGAACTGGATCCTCTCTCGCGCTGGATCCGTTCGCGCCTGAACCGCACCATCACAGAAGTTGAACAAGCCCTGGCGGACTACCGTTTCGACCTGGCCGCCAAGGCGCTTTATGAATTCGTCTGGCACGAATTCTGCGACTGGTACGTGGAGCTGTCCAAGCCAGCCCTGTTCGAAGATGCCGACCCGGCCACGGCCCGGGCCACCCGCCACACCCTGGCCAGCGTGCTTGAAACCACCCTGCGCCTGCTCCACCCCTTCGTGCCCTTTGTCACCGAGGAAATCTGGCAACGGGTGCGCACGCCCGCCGGCATCGACCACGGCAGCATCATGACCGCCACCTGGCCGTCAGCCGGCCATCTCGACGAGGCCGCCGAGGCCGATGCCGATTGGCTGAAGAACATCATCTCGGCCGTCCGCTCGGCCCGCACCGAACTCAACCTGGCCCCCGGCAAGCACCTGCCCCTGCTGATCCAGGAAGGTGACCAGGCCGACCACGAACGCCTGGCCCGCTTCAACGATCTGGTCAAGCGCCTGGCCCGCCTCGAAAGCATCGAAGCAGTCGGCAATGAACGCGACAGCGCCGATTCAGCGGTCAGCCTCTCAGGCAACATGCGCCTGCTGATCCCCCTGGCCGGCGTGGTCGACGTCGCCGAGGAACTGGCCCGCCTGGGCAAGCAACTCGAACGTGAACAGAAAGGCCTCCAGATCGTCCAGAACAAACTGGCCAACGAACGCTTTGTCGCCAATGCCCCCGAAGCCGTAGTCGTTAAGGAACGCCAGCGCCTGGACGAGCACCGCAACACCGTCAGCGAACTCACCGCCCAGATAGAAAAACTGAAGTCCTTGTAATATGCGCTCGGCGCACGGCCCGGTTGGGGCGCGCGTCGGCGGATCCCGGCGTCCTGGATGGGTGCCAGCCGTTGGGCCTGGCCATCAGATGGCGGGACTCAGGTGTCGCGGACAACGAGGCGGGTCGGCAACAGCTCGGACTCTTCCGCCCGGCCCTCGATCAAGCCGAGCACCTTGCGCGCCAGCACCACGCCACCCTGATACAGATCCTGATGCACCGAGCTGAGGGCCGGCTCAGCGCTGGCAGCCAGTGCCGTATCGTCAAAGCCGACCACCGAACATTGTTCAGGAATCCGAATATCTGCTTCGCGCAACGCCTGCACCACACCCAGGGCGATCAGATCGCTGCCAGCAAAAATCGCATCCGGTCTTTGATCAGCGGGCTCTCCGAGCAGGGTCCGCGTCGCCCGCACGCCCGCACTGGAAGTAAAATCCACATGATCGATCAGGCGTGGCGTCAAGCCGTGCTGAGCCAGGGCATCACGGAAGCCGCGGAATCGCTCCTCATTTTCGGCATAGCTGAGATCCCCCATGAAGCAGGGTCGCTGCCGCCGCTGCTCAAGAAAGTATCGGGCCACCTGGGCGCCTCCGTCGATATTGTCGCTTCCGACCACGACGCGGTCACCGGAAATCCCGACCGCGCCCCAGACCGCCAGAGGCAGGTTCCAGGAGGCGACCTGTTGCATCGCCTCGCCGCCGACACCCTGCCCAAGCAGGATCACCGCTTCGGCTGACTGGGCACTGAGGGGCAGTTGATCGGTACGCACGCTTAAGAGCACGCTGAATTCGCGGCTGGCCAGTTCCTGGGCGATGCCTCCCAACAGCTCCAGTGGATACGAACCCGACATCGGCCGCTCGGGCGTGGGCTTCATTTCAACGATCACGGCGACGGTATGGGTGCGCTTGAGCTTCAGGTTGCGCGCCGAGACATTCATGGAGTAACCCTGGCGGTGCGCCAACTCCTGAATTCTCTCCCTGGTCGCGCGGTTGACCAACTCGCTGTTGTTCAGGGCTCTGGAAACCGTGATCGCCGAGACCCCGGCAATGCGTGCCAGGTCGGCCATGGTGATGTTCCCAGACGTGCTGGAGCGCTGATTTTTCTGCCTGCCTGTCTTGCTGCCACTCAATGTCTTTCGATCCGATTTTTTTTCAGTATACAAATGTGCGGTGACCGCGCCGTCGATTTTTCCCGCCAGCGCACCCCCACCATTCATGGCTTGCCGACAGCGGCGGAGCACTTGCATTCGGCTTATGTCGCAGAATATACTCGGTCATGGTATCGATACCATGTTATCGATACCAAATATTATAAGAAACTCAAAACAGCTACAGCGGCCACTTGACGGCCACCCCCGAACCAGCGGAGATCAACGCAGCCCCATGGTCAGCGAACCCAGACCAGCACCCGGACCCGTTCCGGATCAGAGCAGCGCCGACCGTTCAGCTGAAGCCTGGACGCTTCGGCGCGGCGGATTCGGCCAAAGCGGCGGCGCTCACGAAGGAACTCTGTTCGCGCTGGCCAATGGCCGCGTCGGAGTGCGCGGGGGTGTTGAGGAATCCGGTGGCGCCGGCGGCTGCTTTTCGGCCCGTATCTACGAAAAATCACCCATTCACTATCACGAACGCTTTCCCGGCTTCGCTTCGCATACCGACACCCGCATCCCGATCGCCGACCCTTCCGGCATTGAACTTTTCGTCAACGACCGCCGCCTGCACCCGGATGATCCGGAATGTGTCGAGTTCGAACGCAGTCTCGATTTTCGCACCGGCGTGCTTGGCAGAACCACCCGCTGGCGGCTGGAAGACGGCGCCGAGATTGAATTACAGGCCGAGCGCCTGGTCACCCTGTTCGGCACCGATGTTCTTGCCACCCGGTGGCGGCTGACTGCAACCGGATTTTCCGGTGATCTGGAGCTGCGATCCTCGATCCGCGGTGACCAGGCCGCACCGGCCCAGGGCGATGATCCCCGCATTGGCGTCGGCAGCGGCAGCGGCATGCGCTGGCTGGAAAGCTTAGAGCAGGATGGGCTGGCCGTCGCCATTCAGGCCACCCCGGATGGCGCCCGGAAAGTGGCCTGCGCCCAGCTGCATGAGTCACAGTCCGCCAACTTCACGCCCGGCGCGCACAGCGATGAACCGGCTCTTGTCCGCCAGCATTTCCATGCCCGTCTGCAATCCGGAATCCCGGTGGTGCTGGAAAAATTCGCCGCCTGGGCCTTCGCCGACTCCGACGCGGGTGCTGCTCGCGAGTTGGCTGATCGCGCGTGCGAGCTGGCGCGCGAAGCTGCCGGGCAGGGCTTCGATGTTCTGGCTCGCAAGCAACAACTGGTGCTCGACGAGTTCTGGAGCTCCGCGGCGGTCTCTATCGACGGGGACCCTCAAGCCGAACTGGCCATACGCTTTAATCTGTTTCACCTGTTCCAATCCGCTGGCCGGGACGCGGCCGGCAGCGCAGCAAAGGGGCTGACCGGTGACGGTTACGAAGGGCACTGCTTTTGGGACACGGAGGTTTTTCTGCTGCCGGTCCTGGCATTGACCGCACCAGAGTTGGCCCGATCCGCGCTTGAATTCCGCTTCCGCACGCTTGATGGCGCGCGCCGCCACGCCCGCGAGATGAATCACGACAAAGGCGCGCTGTACCCATGGCGCACCATTTCCGGCGACGAATGCTCAGGCTACTTCCCCAGCGGTTCCGCGCAGTACCACATCAACGCGGCCGTCGCCTGGGGCATCAGAACCTACCTCGAAGCGACCGGTGATTTCAGATTTCTGGCCGCAGGCGGCGCCGAAGTGCTGTTCGAAACCGCCCGCATCTGGCTGCAGGTTGGGCACTTCAACGAGCGCGACAACGGCCGCTTCCATATCTGCGGCGTCACCGGACCGGATGAATATACCGCCCTGGTCGACAATAATTTCTACACCAACCGCATGGCTGCCGCGCACCTGCGCTTTGCCGCCGACATCTGGAAACAAATGGGCGAGCAGTGCCCGAATGCGCGTACAGAGCTGGCCGCGGCATTGGCGCTCGAGCCATCGGAAATCGACACCTGGCATCGCGCGGCCGAGGCCATGTATCTGCCATTTGACGAGGACCTGGGCATCCACGCCCAGGACGACAGTTTTCTCGAGAAACCGAAATGGGAC